>DATDMA010000001.1:0-3805 GCA_036519015.1 Pseudolabrys sp.
AATGGTCGCGCCGGTCGCCGCGCATCGGCACGCGGCGGATGAGGTTCCACGACAGCAACTCCTTGATGGAGTTGGAGACGTTGGAGCGCGCCATGCCCAAAGTGTCCGCGATGTCGTCGGCGGTCATGGGAGCTTCGGACAAATAGAGCAGACCGTGGATCTGGCTCACCGACCGGTTGACGCCCCACTCGTCGCCCATGTCGCCCCAATGCAGGACGAAACGTTCGACGGCGGGAGGCAATTTCTTCTTACCTGTTATTTCTGTCATAACAGAAATATCTGACGATACGGGCAGGATGTCAAGCGCGACATGCGAGCCCCGGCCGGCACCTCAAGGCGCAAAGGACCAGCGCCATGAATTCGACGGAGCAGGAGATCTCGCTGTCATGCGATGTTCATGAGTTGGCGATCAAACTGCCTACCGCTCCGCGCGGGGCACCACCAAAAGAGATAACGCCGTGCCAAGCTCCACATTCGCTGTCGTCAGCGGGCCCCGGTCGGCCGCGCACAAATCAGCCACTGCCACTGCGATGGCGCCGCCGCTCAAGTCTCTCGTCAATACGGCCGCCACCATCGGCGTGATCGCGGCCGGGGTCGCCCTGCTCGACCTGGCATTGATTCCCGGAATGGTGATTGGCGGCGCCGCCGTACTGGCGCCGAACCTGTTGCCCAAGCTCGGTCGTCGCTTGCGGCCCATGCTGCGCTCGACCCTTCAGCAGCGCACCGAGCCGAAAGTTGCCGCGCCGGTTGGAGCGCCAGGCACGGCACTGATGGCCGTCCCCAACCGTTTCACGGTCAGGCAGGCCATCGCCAAGACGATCACCTTCCGGGTCATCGTCACCAGTTTCGATTTCACCGTCAACTATGTCGTCCTGGGCGAATTCGCCACCGCCGCCGGTTTGTCGGCCTTTGCGCTGGTGGTCGGTCCCTTGTTCTATCTGGCCCACGAAACCGTGTGGAACACTTTCGGCGATGCCAACAAGCGTGTCGACCTGACGATCTTCCTGCGACGGTCCGATGCCGAAGAACAACCCGCATCTCGCCGCGCGTTGACGGTCAGCCGGGCGCTGGCCAAGACCATCACCTTTCGTACCATCGCCACGACGATGGACTTCACCGTCAACTTCGTGGTGGTCGGCGATCTCGCAACCGCTGCCGCTCTCTCGGCGTCCGGGTTCATCCTGGGACCGTTCGTTTATTTCGGCCACGAGTGGATCTGGGACCGCTACGGCTCGCCCACGGAAGGCGCGGCCCAATTTGAGGCGCCCCTTGCGCTGTTGCCAGCGCCCGACTGAGGCGCACCTGAACTAGATTGTCGGCAGCACCGAAAACCCCTCACCGGCTCGCCGCGGGTTCAAGGCGTCGACACCGGCGGCCTCCTCCATCACCGTCTCGACCCGCGCCGAGGATGGACCGCGCCGGCAAAGTTCTGTCATTTTTGCGACGATGTCCGCTGGTCCTGAAAACAGCGCTTCGACGCTGCCATCGCGGCGGTTGCGGACCCAGCCTTCCAGCCCATGCGTCCGCGCCTGCTGTTCGACCCAGGCGCGGTAACCGACGCCCTGCACCCGGCCCCGGATCACCACCTGGCTGATCGTGCGATCCATCTATTTCTTCAGCCCAAGGAAGTCGGCGCCGCGCTGTTTCATCTCGGCGTCGCGCATAATCCGGCCGGTCAGTTCCGAGGACGCGAGGCCTTTCAGGCTCTTCGGCGACGCGCCCTCGCGTAGCGCTTTCAGCGTATCGTAGACCGCTTGCGTGGCGGCCGCAAACGGCGCGTGGCCCTGCAACGCGATCCGCACGCGCTGGCCGCCGAGATAATCCAGTGCGCTCATTTCCTCCGGCGCGCCGCCGAGCACGATCGGCAGCCTTGTTGCGGCGGCGATAGCTTCGAGCTCGGCGCGGGACTTGATGCCTGTGAAGAACAGCGCATCGACGCCGGTGGCCTCATAGGCCTTGGCGCGTTTGATCGCGTCGTCGAGCGAGCTGATCGACGCAGCCCCGGTACGCGCCATGATCACCAGCGAGGGATCCCCGCGGCCGTCGAGCGCGCCCTTCATCTTGCCGACGCCTTCCTCGAGCGAAATCAGTTGCGGCTTTGCCTCGCCAAAGGCCTGTGGCAGTAGCGTGTCCTCGATGGTGAGGCCGGCGGCGCCCGCCGCTTCCAGTTCCTGCACGGTGCGGCGGACATTGAGCGCATTGCCGTAGCCGTGATCGGCATCGACCAGCACCGGCAAGTCAGCCGCGCGCGACATCCGGCGCATCTGTTCGGCGAGCTCCGTCAACGTGATCAGCGTGATATCGGGATCGCCGAGCACCGCCAGCGAGGCCACGGAACCGCCGAACATGCCGACCGCAAAACCCAGATCCTTCGCAATCCGGATCGAGGTCGCATCATAGACCGAACCAGGGTGAATGCAGGACGATCCCGACAGGATCGAGCGCAGGGCATCGCGGCGCTTGCGGAAGGGCATGGAGAAACTCCTAAGTTACGTTTCGTCATTGCGAGGAGCGAAGCGACGAAGCAATCCAGTTCTTTTTATTGCTCTGGATTGCTTCGCTACGCTCGCAATGACGGAATTACTACAGCAATGACGGGATGGGTCTCTTACGCAAACTCCAGAATGAGCGCATCCACCGCCAGCGTCGCGCCGGCTGAGGCGTGAATTTTCTTGACGGTGCCGTCGCGTTCGGCGCGCAGCACGTTCTGCATCTTCATCGCCTCGACCACCGCCAGCGTTTCGCCGGCCTTGACCTCCTGGCCTTCGGTCACCGCGATCGACACCACAAGTCCCGGCATCGGGCACAGTAGTTTCTTGCCGGTATCGGCCGCGGTCGCCACCGGCATCAGCCGGGCCGATGCCGCTTCGGCCTCGGTGAACACGTAAACCGGGACTTCGAAGCCCTGATGCGCGAGGCGAATGCCATTGAAGATCGGGCGCACCTGCATCGCCACCAACTGGCCGTCGAGGGTGCCTTGCCAGACGGCCTCGCCCGGCGTCCACGACGAGACCAGGAGATGCGGATTGCCGGGCGTGCCATCGGCGCCGACAAATCGGACCACGATGCCTTCGCTTTCACGGGCAATGTCGAGAATGATCTCGCTACGCTCGAGCCACACCGCGCGGCGGCCCTGGCGCTGTACCGGCCGGCTGATCAACTGACCGGAAATCTGCCGCTTGCGTTCGCCCAGCACGTGATCGATGGCAGCGCCAACCGCGGCCAGCCTTCGCGCGATCTCGCCCTCCGGCGCGCGCGCGACGAATCCCTTCGGAAATTCCTCGGCGATGAAGCCAGTCGACAGATTACCTTCGCGCCAGCGCGGATGGTTCATCAGCGCCGACAAGAACGGAATGTTGTGGCGGATGCCGTCGACATAGAACGCATCGAGCGCGCGGGACTGCGCCTCGATGGCGGCCGCGCGCGACGGCGCATGGGTCACGAGCTTGGCGATCATCGGATCGTAATAGATCGAGATTTCGCCGCCCTCCTGCACGCCGGTGTCGTTGCGAACGGTGATGCCGTCGCGGCTTGCCTCCGCCGGCGGACGATATTTCACCAGGCGCCCGATCGAAGGCAGGAAGTTGCGGAACGGATCCTCGGCATAGACGCGCGATTCCACCGCCCACCCGGTCAGGGTGACGTCCTTTTGCGCCAGCTTGAGCTTCTCGCCGGCGGCGACCCGGATCATCTGCTCGACGAGATCGATGCCGGTGATCAATTCGGTCACGGGATGCTCGACCTGCAGCCGCGTGTTCATCTCCAGGAAGAAGAAGCTCTTGTCCTGCCCGGCGACGAATTCGAC
>DATDMA010000002.1:0-5394 GCA_036519015.1 Pseudolabrys sp.
CCGGTGCCCGTTGCACCCAAGGTTCCATTGCATCCAGCCGTTTCGTATCCGGCGGAGAAGTCCGATGCCGTTTGAGCTGCCCGCGCTGCCCTATGCCCACGATGCTCTTGCCCCCTACATGTCGAAGGAGACGCTGGAGTACCACCACGACAAGCACCACCTCGCCTACGTCAACAACGGCAACAACCTGCTCAAGGGCACCGAGTGGGAAGGAAAGTCGCTCGATGACATCGTCAAGGGCTCGTTCGGCAAGAATGCCGGGCTCTTCAACAATGCCGGCCAGCACTACAACCACACGCACTTCTGGCAATGGATGAAGCCCAACGGTGGGGGTGACAAGATTCCGGGCAAACTAAAAGCCAAGATCGACAGCGATCTCGGCGGCGTCGCCAAGATGCGCGAAGACTGTGCCCAGGCGGGCGTCACCCAGTTCGGCTCCGGCTGGTGCTGGCTCGCGGTGAAGGACGGCAAACTCATCGTGACGAAGACGCCCAACGGCGAGAACCCGCTGGTGCACGGCGCGACGCCGGTGCTCGGCTGCGACGTGTGGGAGCACTCCTACTACATCGACTATCGCAACCGCCGGCCGGACTATCTCAAGGCGTTCCTGGATCACCTGGTGAACTGGGACTACGTCGACGAGATGTTCACCGCGGCGACCAAGTAAGATTAGCGGCGAGACGATCATGGCCACGCGGCCGGCAGCCTCTGCGGCCGACCGCGTGGCCGTTCTCATTCTGGCGGTGGTGGCGATCCTCGCCGCCTTCACCTTCCGCGACTACGGTCTCGGCTGGGACGACTACACCCACTCGCAATACGGCGACCTGCTGCTCAAGCTTTACGGCTCGGGCTTTCACGACACGCGGGCGCTGTCCTTCGTCAATCTCTACAAATACGGCGGCGGCTTCGACATGGTGTCGGCCCTCGCCGCCAAGGTGCTGCCCTTCACGCTGTTCGAGACGCGTCGCCTCGTCGGCGCCTGCTTCGGACTGCTTGGCCTGTTCGTGACATGGCGCCTTGCGCGGCGCCTCGGCGGACCGGTCGCGGGTGTGAGCGCGCTGGCGCTGCTCGCCACCTGCCCGCTCTACTACGGACACATGTTCATCAATGCGAAGGACGCGCCCTTCGCCACGGCGATGATCATATTGCTGTTCGCCCTGGTGCGTGCCCTGGACGAGTATCCGCGACCGCGCCCGCGCAGCATGGTGCTCGCCGGCGTCGGGCTCGGCGGGGCGTTCGGCTCGCGCATCCTCGCGGCGGCCGCCGCGCCTTACGCCCTGCTCGCGCTGCTGCTGATCGTCGGCGAAGAGATCCGCACGCTCGGCCTGCGCAGCGCCGCCACGCGGCTGGGCATGTTCGTCTGGACGCTGCTGCCGGCTTTGCTCATCGGCTATCTCATCATGGGGCTGCTGTGGCCGTGGTCGGTGACCTCGCCGCTTAATCCTCTGTACGCGGCGGAGTATTTCGACAAGTTCTTCGAGCGGCCGTGGCGAGAGCTCTATGAAGGCCGGCTCATCTCCGTGCCGGACATGCCGCCGAGCTACCTGCCGCATCTCTTCGTGCTCAAGCTGCCTTTGCTCATGCTGGTGCTCGGCCTCGTCGGGCTCGTCATCGCGTTCGCGGCCGCCTTGCGCAGCGACAAGCCCCCGGCGCGGCGCGGCAGCATGCTCATCGTCGCGCTCGCGCCGATCGTTCCGATCATCATGGCCATGATCATGCGGCCGGCGCTCTATAACGGCCTGCGCCATTTCGTCTTCGTCGTGCCGCCCTTCGCCGTGCTGGGAGGCCTGGGCGCGGCGTGGCTGATCGCGCGGGTGAGAGAACACGGCCGCGTCGGCCTAGGCGCCGTCGCCGCCATCGGCATCGTCGGCCTCGCCATGCCGATCATCGATATGGTGCGGCTGCATCCATACCAATACGTCTCCTTCAACCTGCTCGCCGGCGGCGTGGCCGGGGCGCAAAAGAACTACATGCTCGATTACTGGGGCCTCGCCTTCAAGCAATCCTCCGAAGCGCTGCGCGTGCGGCTCGCGAGCCGGAACGAGCAGCCCCCCGCCGGCCGCCGCTGGGTGGTCGCGATCTGCGGCCCGCAGGCGCCCGCCGATGTCGAGCTCGGCCCGCAATTCGAAACCACCTGGGAGGAGAAGCGCGCGGATTTCGCAATGTCACTCGGTGCGTTCTATTGCGAAAAGCTGAGCCGGCCGGTGATGGCCGAGATCGTGCGCGAGGGCGTGCTGTTCGCACGCGTCTACGACCTGCGCGGCCGCCCCATGCCGGACCTGGTCACCGAGCCGCCGCCGTAAACGGCGCGAAATTATCAGGCAAGCGGCCTACAATCACCGCAATATCGAAAAGCTGAGTGCCTTGCGGTCCGCCCGCATAATTGTTTCATAGGGCGTGCGGTGGCGAGAGCTACCGTTGCCCTCCTTGGGCGTTTCCTCCCTAGACTTGGGCCGCTTGCATCCGCGAGCGGCCTTTTTTTTGGGAGCACGCCTAGGAACCCTGCAGATTGATCTTGCCCGGCTTCACCCGCTCCGCCTGCTGCCGGCACCAGGCAATGGCTCCGCCCAGCGTCCCAAAGTCCCTGATGGGCGCAATGTGTTGCGCGCTGACGCGCCAGCGGCTTCCGATCCGGGAGATCAGGAACTCTCCGACACGATAGCGTCCCGGACCCGATTTGTCCGTGTTCGGCCTCGTTAGGCAATCGCGATGCATGGCACGTCCCAAGCCCTACGGAGAAGAGCGGGAACAGTCGCGCCGACCGCGTACAGAGAGTGTGAGCTTTCTCACACTTCTCAGAAAAAAATTACCGGAGGATCAGAAGGGCATGATTCTGAGGATCAGCGCACAATCGTCTTAAGAGTATGCGCGTCAGTTCTCCAACTGCCGGATCGCCTGATTGGCGCGCCGCAGGCGTCCGCTCAACTCGCGTCCGAGATTGGACAAGAGCTTGATCGCGGCCGAGGGACATTCCGTCGACAAGGCATCGAAATCGCGATCGCTCAAAACGTGACAGACCAGCTCTTCGTCGGCGACGACGGAGGCCGAGCGCGCGCCCTTGTCGAGAATCGCGAGCTCGCCGAAAACTGTTCCCGCAGCAAAGGTCACCAGGCGGATGTCGCGGTCGCTTGTCTTCAGACGCACGCTGGCGACACCACGCGCGATGAAGAATATCTCGTGGCCCGGCGCGCCCTGCTCGAACACGGTCAGTCCTTTCGGATAAACCGTGCGCCGCAGGTGTGTCTTGATCGCAGCGATCTCGTCGGGCGCAAACGAGGCGAGAACGCTGATCTCTTCGATCGCAATCTCCGGGGACGGCTCGGCTTCACGGAAGGCCTCGGTCAACAGGCCATCTTCGGCAAATTCCATCGCACGGTCGATATCGCGGAAGGCGTTTTGCGGCTCAACGACATCGACGCCGGCTGCGGCGCCGGACGTCGGAGCGCCGGAGATCAAGAGATTGATGCCGCGCGCTTGCAGAGCGTTGCGGATCTCGACGAGGATTTGCCGGCCGGTGCTGTCGATCTCGGTGACGCGGCGCAGATCGATGATCACATAGCGTGTCGCGCTCTGGTTCTCACGCGCGATATCCCTGCTCAGCCGCTCGGCGCTGCCGAAGAACAAGGCGCCTTGTAGTTCGGCGACCAGGATCATTCCGCCCTTCCGTTCGAGGAACTCCTCCTGGCGGGCCGGCCGCATCTTGCGCGAATGGACGCTGTCGCAGCGGAACGAGCGGCGGATCACGGAGCGGCTCATGCGCACGATGAACAGCACCGCCGCGAGCGCGATCCCGATGAAGACGGCCAGCACGATGTTGACGGCGATGCAGAGCACGGCGACCAGCACCGTCACGCCGATGTCCAGGGCCACCGCGTTGCGTGCGGCCGGCGGCCCGGCGACGATCTGCTTGAGCCCGCGTAGCGTCCAGGCATCGATGTGCTGGACCGCGATGACCATGATGACGGCCGACAGCACGACCCGCGGCAGATGGCCGACCAGCGGGAACAAAGCCGTGAGCGTCGCCAGGATGATCGCGGCGTTGAACAGAACCGAGAGCGGCGTGCGGCCGCCGAAGTTGCGGTTGGCGATGCTGGCGCCGATATTGATGCCGCTGGTGATGCCGCCGACGCCGCCGGTAACGGCGTTGCCGATGCCGACCCGGACGAGCAGCGCGTTGCTGTCGGGTTGTTCGGCGCCCGGCTTGGCGACAAGCTTGGCGCAGAGCAGGAGATCGATCGCCGCGACGATGGCCAATCCCAAGGCGCTGAGGACGACCGTCGGGGCCAGCCTCACGAGATCGGCGCTGGTGAAAAGACCGGGCAGGTCCGGCCAGGTCGCCGCGATGTCGTAAGGCGCCGCGGCGCTGCCGATGATGGGACCGAGAAGAGCCGACAGATTCGCCGCCGCCAGTGCGTAGTAAAGCGCCGTACCCAGGGCCAGTCCGAGGATGAGCGGCGGCACGCGCGGGAGGATGCGCTTGGCATTCCACATCGCCACGAAGACAATTACGGCGATCAGAACGCTCAGGGGCTTGGCCTGGTCGACCTGCCGCAGCGCCTGCGCAAAGGGCGTGCTGTGGTCGAAGCCGAACACATTGCCGATTTGCACGAGGAACAGGAGGATCGCGGCCGCGTTCTGAAACCCTGCCATGACCGGAAAGGGCGTGAACTTGATCAGCGTGCCGAGCCGAATCGCGCCGAACAAAGCCTGGAAAAGCCCCGCCAGGACGATGATCGCGAAAAAGATCGCCAGCAAAGCGTGGGGGTTAGCTGCGGTGCCGGAATGGACGAGTCCGTAGAGCAATAGCCCGAGGAAGAACGTGCTGGTGATGCGCGGCGCGTAGACCGTCGTCGTCCTATCGCCCAGAAGGACGACGACAACCCCGACGACGAAGGCGGTGATCAGCCCGGCGCGGGCTCCGTCGGCGAAGTACTGGTCGCCGATCGAGACGAACGCGAACATCCCGAAGCCCATCGCCAGCGGCGCCGCGAGGACGGCTGAGATGAAGCCCCCGATGAGATCGGGGCGGACGTTGACGGGGAAACTCCTCATTAGCGGGACGGTACATAACCACCGTCATCCCGGCAATGTAGCCCGCGCGCGCTTCCCCAAAGGAAAGTTGGACGTTCACAGACCGAGTTCGGACAGCCCCGGATGGTCGGCCGGGCGCGCGCCCTGCGGCCAGAAGTATTTGCGATCGGGCTCCTTGATCGGCAGGTCGTTGATGCTGGCGATGCGCCAGCGCATCAGCCCGTCTTCGGCAAACTCCCAGTTCTCGTTGCCGTAAGAGCGAAACCAATTGCCGGCATCGTCGTGCCATTCGTAGGCGAAGCGCACGGCAATGCGATTGTCCGTGAAGGCCCACAGCTCCTTGATCAAACGGTACTCGAGTTC
>DATDMA010000003.1:0-11252 GCA_036519015.1 Pseudolabrys sp.
GCGGCCGACTATCTGGCCATGCTCGACGCCACGGGCATGACCTATGGCGTCCTGGTCCAGGTCAGCGTTCACGGCACGGACAATACGCTGATGCTGGAAACCGTGCAGTCCCATAGGGAACGGCTGCGCGGAGTTTGCGTCGTCGACAGCGGCGTCACCGACCGCGAACTTGAAGACATGGCGGCGGCGGGCGTGGTCGGCTGTCGATTCAATGTCCTGTTCGGCGGCGGCGTCGGTTTCGATGAACTGGAGACTTTGGCTGCGCGCGTTGCTCCATTGAAATGGCACATCCAGTTTCTGCTCGATGCGCGCCATCTGCCCGAACTCGCCCCACGCCTTGCTCGCCTGCCGGTGCCGATCGTGATCGATCACATGGGACACATGCCCACAAGCGTCGGCGTCTCGCATCCGGGCTTCCAGACTTTGCTGGCGTTCCTTCGTAACGAGGATTGCTGGGTAAAGCTTTCCGGCGCCTATCGGCTGTCGGTCCAGAGCCCGCCTTACGCCGATACGACACCGTTCGCGCGCGCGCTGATAGAGGCGCGTGCGGATCGCTGCGTGTGGGGAAGCGACTGGCCGCATGTTGCGCTCGGCGGCCCCATGCCCAATGTCGGGGATCTGCTCGATCTCCTGGCGGATTGGGTGCCGGATGACGATGTCCGCAAGCGTGTGTTCGCCGAAAATGCCCACACGCTTTATGGCTTTGAGCCTAAGACGTGAGCACCGGCCGCGCCGCGTGACCGCCGATTGGATCAACAAGGCCGGCCCGAGAGACACTCGATCAGAAGATTCGCGCTCGTCCCGGCGACCCCACAAATGCATCCAGCCCTGCATTTCTGCCTCCGCGATGTTCCGCGAACGTCGATTGCCGCGCCGTTCGCCATAAAATACTTAGTTTTTATTGTTGCAAAGAAGACACCGCAGCAGGCGGTGAATGAGGAACGCCGAGAATGAAGACCAAGCCCGCTCCGAATGACGCGAACCACCCGACCCGGTGGTACGCGCAAATGGCCCCACGCGAGAAGAGCGCATTCTGGGCCTCCACGGGCGGATGGATACTCGATGCGATGGACGTACAGATCTACAGCTTCGCAATTCCGGCGATCATGGCCGCCTTCGCCTTGAGCAACGCCGATGCCGGATTGATCGGCACTGTAACGTTGTTGTCGTCGGCGTTTGGCGGGTGGTTCGCCGGCGCTCTGTCGGATCGCTTCGGCCGCGTGCGCACCTTGCAGATCACCGTTGCCTGGTTCGCGATCTTCACCTTCCTCACCGGCTTTGCCCAGAGCTACACGCAACTCCTCGTATTGCGGTCGTTGATGGGTTTCGGCTTCGGCGGCGAATGGGCGGCGGCGGCAGTTCTGGTCGGCGAGCTCATTCGCGCGGAACATCGCGGCAAAGCGGTCGGCGCCATGCAGAGCGGATGGGCGGTCGGCTGGGGCATCGCGGCGATCATGGCGACGGTGTTCTTCACTGTGTTCCCGCAGGATACGGCGTGGCGCGCGCTGTTCTGGGTCGGCATCACGCCGGCGGTGCTCGTCTTCTTCGTGCGGCGCATGGTCGACGAGCCGCAGGTGTTCGCGCAGACGCAGCAGAAGCTCGGCGCTGCCGGCAAATCGACGAACTTCCTGGAGATTTTCTCGCCGCTGATGATCCGCACGACCATCCTGACTTGCATCCTCAGTCTCGGAACCCAGGGCGGCTACTACGCCATCACCACCTGGCTGCCGACATATCTGCGCACCGAGCGCAAGCTCACCGTGCTTGGGACCGGCGGCTATCTCGCCGTCATCATCGTCGGCTCATTCGTCGGTTATCTGGTCAGCGCCTGGCTCAACGATCGGATCGGCCGCCGCGCGAGCTTCATCCTGTTCGCCCTGTGCTCGATCGTCACGGTGATCGGCTACACGTTGCTGAACATCGACGACACGATGATGCTCTATCTCGGATTTCCGCTGGGCTTTTTCGCATCGGGCACCTATTCGGGCATGGGACCGTTTCTGACGGAGCTCTTCCCGACGCGCATGCGCGGATCGGGGCAAGGCTTCGCCTATAACTTCGGCCGCGGTATCGCGGCGCTCAATCCGCTCTTCGTCGGCATATTAAGCGCCACGTTCCCGCTGGGCCGCTCGATCGGCATATTCGCGTTGATTTCCTATGGGCTCGTGATCTTTGCGGCGCTGATGCTGCCGGAAACCAAAGGCCGCGTGCTGACGGCCGACTGATCCCCGACAACCGTTCCGCTTGGCGTCGCGACAGGGAATTCAAGCGACGTTCATCGTCTGCCGTTCCACCATCTCGCGGAAGGCGCGGCCGTGCCGCAATAGTTTCTCCGGCGGGCCGTCCTCCAGGATTCCGCCGCCACGCAGCAGAACGATGCGGTCGAAATTCCGCAACGTCGAAAGCCGGTGCGCGATCGCGACCACCGTGCGGCCGCGCATCAGCCGGTCCAAGGCCTCCCGTATGGCCTCCTCGGACTCGCTGTCGAGCGCCGATGTCGCCTCGTCCAGCAGCAGGATCGGCGCATCCTTCAGGAACGCGCGCGCGATGGCGATGCGCTGGCGCTGACCGGGCGAGAATTTCACGCCGCGGTCGCCGACGAGCGTGTGGATGCCCTTCGGCAGCGTATCGATGAAGTCGGTGCAGCGCGCCGCCGCGAGCGCTTCGTGCACTTCTTCGTCGCTCGCATCGGGCCGGCCATAACGGATGTTCTCCAGCAGCGTGCGATGGAATAGCGAGATGTCCTGCGGCACCATCGCGAGCGACGCGCGCAGGCTCTCCTGCGTCACGCGCGCGATGTCCTGGCCGCCGATGGTGATGCGCCCGCCCTGCACATCGTAGAACCGCTGCAGCAGCGCGAAGATGGTCGACTTGCCGCCGCCGGAGGACCCGACCAGTCCGACCCGTTGTTCCGGCTCGATGCGCAGATTGAAGTCGGTGAACACGTGGCTCCGGTCCGGATAATGGAATGACACGTGTTCGAACGCGATCGGCTCGCCGCGATGCGTGAAAACTTCCGCCGCCGGATGGTCGCGCAAGGTATGCGGCACCAGCAGCGTCGCCAGCCCTTCAGTGAAACGCGCCAGATGCTGGGTCGCATCGACCAGAGCCACCGCAAGGTCGCGCGTCGCATGCAGGACGGAGAGGCCCAGCGTGCACACCAGCACGACCTGGCCGGTCGTCGCCTGTCCACGTTGCCACAACAATATCCCCCAGGCGAACAGTCCGACGGCCAGGATGATGGTGATGACCGCGTGCGTGATGCGCAGCTTCTCGAGATAGAGCACGCTGCGATAGCGCGCTTCCAGTTCGCGATCGACGACGCCGTCGAAGCGGTGATGCTCGCGCGCGATCCCGCCGAACGACCAGACCAGCGGCAAATTGCCGATCACGTCGATCATCTCGCCGTCCACGGCCGCGGCCTTGTCGGCGAATTCATGGTGCAGCGGCCGCCCTGCCGCGGCCATGCGGAACATGAACACCACCAGCACGCCGGCGACCGCCGTAAGTCCCGCCGCCATGGCCGTGCTGATGCTGAAGACGAGGACGATCGCCGCCACTGTCGCCGCGCAGGGCGGTAGCACGTTCCATATGAACATGTTCTCCATGGTGTAGACCGCGTTGGCGGCGGCGCTCACGCGGCTCGTCAAAGTTCCCGGCAACCGATCCGCGAAGTAGCTGGGCGCATGCCCGGTCAAATGGCGGAACAGGTCACGCCGCACGTCGCCCGTGACCTCGACGAAAGTTCTGCTCGCGATCCATCCGGCGACGCGCCAGAGCAGATTGTCGGCGGCGATCAGCGACGCGAGAACTGCAACCGCAAACCAGACATGCGCCGACGCGACATTTGGTGTCGACAATGTGTCGACAAGGAACTTGATTCCGTATTGCGCGGTAACGGAACACGCCACAGCCGTCAAAACGGTCAACAAGATGACCGCATGTGCGGCAGGATGCATACGAACATAGCGCAGCAGGAACGCGAATGGCCGTTGGGCCAGTTGACTAAGGTTGTTCATCGAGCTCGCTGGGTGTTGCCGATCGGGCACGGCTGCCGATCATTTTGATCATGGGGTGAAATACGACGCACTGTGCTCACAATGCACCATCATTCCAGAACGCGGGCCCCGCTCAAAAAGTTGCGGAACCTCGCTCTCGGAAAATTGTTGTGACCGAGGGCGGGCTGTGTGGGGCTTCAGCCAGTGTTTTCTTCGGAACAGCAGAGGACTTAAATATGCGCATTGCGCAAGTGGCTCCATTGGTCGAAGCGATCCCACCCAAGCTCTATGGCGGCACCGAGCGTGTCGTCCACTGGTTGACTGAGGAACTTGTAGCGCTCGGCCACGACGTCACCTTGTTCGCGAGCGGCGATTCACAAACCTCTGCAAATCTGGAAGCTTTGTGGCCGCGCGCGCTGCGCTTCGATAGCGCGGTGCGCGACCAGAATGCGTTGCACATGGCGATGCTGGAGCATGTCCGCCGGCGCGCCAATGAATTCGATATCCTGCACTTTCATCTCGACTATTATCCCTTCTCGATTTTCTCGCAGGAGTCGACGCCCTACATCACCACATTGCACGGACGTCTCGACCTGCCGGAGCACGAAGTGCTCTTCGACACGTTCTCGTCGGTGCCGGTGATCGCGATTTCCGATGCGCAACGCGCCTACAAGCCGCAGGCCGGCTGGATGCGCACCATTCATCATGGTCTGCCCGAGTTGATGCTTGCGCCGCCTTCGGCCGAGCCGTCCTATCTTGCATTCCTGGGCCGCATCGCGCCGGAGAAGCGCGTCGATCGCGCCATCCGCATCGCGCGTCAGTGCGGCATTCCGTTAAAGATCGCCGCCAAGATCGATCGCGTCGACCGCGAATACTTCGAGCAAGAGATCGCGCCGATGCTGGAAGGCGAGGGCGTCGAATTCATCGGCGAGATCAGCGACGACGAGAAGGCGGATTTCCTCGGCGGCGCGATCGCACTTCTGGCGCCGGTCGATTGGCCGGAGCCTTTCGGCCTGATCATGATCGAAGCAATGGCCTGCGGCACGCCGGTCATCGCCTTCAATCACGGCGCCATCCCCGAAGTCATCGAGGACGGCATCACGGGCTTCGTCGTGGACGATGAAGCCGGCGCCATCAGCGCCGTCGGTCAGCTTCCGCAGCTGTCGCGTCGGCGCATCAGGCGGTGCTTCGAGAAGCGCTTCACCGCGAGGCGCATGGCGAATGATTACATCGAGGTCTATCACGCGCTCATCGCCACGGCGGAGCCGAGGCGGAAACTGCACCTGCTTTCGGGCGGCCGCGCCTGATAAATAACGCGCGTTCGATGTGAGACAGAACCGCCCGGCGGCCTGCCGCCAGGCGTTTTTGCGTCGAAAGCGGTCAATTTGCCGCGGATTTTCGGCATTTTCGAGCAATTCCATGGAAAATTGTTTACGCGAAATTTAGCTCGCTCTGCTTGATTGGCCCCGGGAATTGCGGGGTCATCGAGCGTTGCGTCAATCACGCCTCAACATCGTGCACATTTTCCGCGCGCCGGTCGGCGGGCTGTTCCGCCACGTCGTGGACCTGGCGCATGGCCAGATCGCACGCGGCCATCGCGTCGGCATCATTGCCGACAATTCGACCGGCAATGCACGCACGCATGAGATCTTCGCCACGCTCGCGCCCAAGCTCGCGCTCGGCCTCACGCGCATTCCGATGCGGCGGCAGCCGGGTCCATTGGACTTCGCGACGCTGTCCCGTGTCGATGCGTTCGTGCAACGCGTTGGCCCTGACGTCATCCATGGTCACGGCGCGAAGGGCGGGGCGCTCGCCCGCCTTGTGCCGGCCGCGCAGGGCACCGTTCGCGGCTACACGCCGCACGGCGGCAGTCTGCACGATTCCATCGGCGGCATGCTGCACCTCCTGCTCGAGCGGTTGATGCTGCGTCGTGGCAATCTTTATCTGTTTGAAAGCGAGTTCAGCCACGCGACCTTCCTGCGCAAGATCGGACGGCCGCGCGGCACCGCGCGCGTCGTGCACAACGGCGTCGCCGCGGCGGAGCATGAGCCGATCGCGCTCGAGGACGGCGCGACCGATCTCGTCTTCCTCGGCGAACTGCGCGAGTTGAAAGGCGTCGATGTGCTCATCGAGGCCATGGCGCTCTTGCGCGGCAACGGCCGCGCGGTGACGGCAACCATCGTCGGTGATGGGCCCGATGCCGGCTACTACCGCGATTTGGCTGTGGTGAAGGGTTTGCACGATGCGGTGCGCTTCGAACGGCCGATGCCGACACGCGCTGCGCTCGCGCGCGGCCGCATCAAGGTCGTGCCGTCGCGCGCGGAGTCTTTGCCTTATGTCGTGCTCGAGGCCGCCGCCGCCGGCAAGCCGTTGATCGCGACGAATGTCGGCGGCATTCCGGAAATCTTCGGGCCGCAGGCCGCCCATCTCGTGCCGCCCGGCGATCCCGCGGCGCTCGCGCAAGCGATCGCTTCGGCGCTGGACAATCCTGCCGCCGCGGATCGCGCCGCGTGCGTGCTGCAACAGCGCATCGCCGCCTCGTTCTGTGTCGAGGACATGGTGGATGGCGTGCTCGCCTCCTATGAGCAGGCGCGGCGTGCGCAGGCGCAGCCGTTGCAACTGCGAGCGCCCGCGCGCTCCGAACAAGAATCATTGTCGTCGTAAGCGCGCACCACGGCGCATCGCCCAACAGACCGCGGTGCAGGCCTGGGACGAATGACTCCGGCGTTGAAGGTCTTAGGTCGTCGGACGCTTGGCCGGGGATTGCAGCTTGGCGTCCTGTCGTTGCTGCTTGATATTGGCGGCAATGTCCCGGACCCAAGCGCGCTGCTGCTCGGTGAATTCGGCAGAGAACCGGCTCTGCTTTGACGCCGATATGTCATCGACGTCAGACTCGACAACAACACGCGACATGAACGCCCCCTGCGGACTTCGCACGCTTTGATGGTATCACTATAGGCGTCGCGCATCCGGCTGCAACTCGATCCACGTGTCTGTGGACAAGGCGCGTGGTGTCGACGGTTAGCGAGCGGTGAACTCCCCGCATCGCGCCATGCCAAAAATGGCGGGGCGCCCGGCGGGTACTCCGCCGGACGCCCCTCACACTATCAGCCGGCCTATAAGCCGGGTTTTGTATGGCCTGCGGCTCGCACCGCAAACGTGACGGCCATTCCTCTGGTGCGCCGGTTGCCCGGCGCATCGTGCAACCTACCCGAACGGCAGATCAGGACTGATCCGGGATTGCTCCCGCGCCGTTCCTATTCGGTCTTGCTCCCGGTGGGGTTTGCCGTGCCGCCGCCGTTGCCGGAAGCGCGGTGCGCTCTTACCGCACCGTTTCACCCTTACCGCGGCCAATACGCGACGCGGCCGCGGCGGTCTGTTTTCTGTGGCACTGTCCCTGAGGCCCGATCCGCTTGCGCGGGTCGGTCCCCGCCGGACGTTATCCGGCACCGTTTGTCCCTGGAGCCCGGACTTTCCTCTCCGGCCGCCTTTCGGCATTGGCGCGGAGCGGCCGTCCGGCCGACTGACGCGGATAGGGATGGGGCGGGCCGTGGCCGCCGTCAAGCCGATCCCGCGCAAAGGGCTAAAAAGGCAAAAAAAGACCCGGACCTGTCGGGAGGGATGACAGGTCCGGGTATAGGAGGCTCACGATGAAGATGGTGATCTCATCGATTGGAAGTGTTTATCGCCAAAGACTTAGGCCGAAGTCGGGCCACACTGTGCCGAGCGTCCGGCATACGGCAATTGGGCGGTACCGCTATGCGTAAAAGCACGGTAATCATCCAACGAGGCTACCGCACGAGCGGCCCCAAGGCGTTGCGCAGTGGGGTGCTGGAGATTTGCATCAGCCCTTCAAACGGCTGACCCAGTTCCAGGATCAGGTAGATCGCCCCGGAAGCCGACAGCGCAAAGATGAACAGAGATCCGACGACGATCACGTTGGGCCGGGCAAACAGGCTGAAGCTTGCGAAGATGATGGTGAGCCAGAAAATGACCACCGCCAGGAAGGGCATGGGGATCGCATTGTCTGCCTTCGCGAACAGCAGCAGGCGCGTTTGCGCAATATCGGTGCTGATCTGCATTGCCCGGGCGAGAAGGGAGCGCTGGGATTCGTCCTTTGGCGTTAGCTCTTTGAGTTTTTCGTAGAATGCTTCAGTTGCAGCGCTCGCCTCGAAGGGCCCCGCCATTGCAATGCCTGAATTGTTCTCACGCCACATTCTATCGGCCAGCATAACGACGCCACCCCGCAACCAATTGCGAGCAGTGTCCGTCTCGCGCCCATACTGTTCCAGGACATGGTCGAGCAGGACGATATTGGCGGTCATCTGTCTGATTTCGGTGCTCTGCGTATCGTAGGAGTTCTTTGCAGAGGCGATCAGCAAGCCGAGAACAAGTGCGGCGATCGTTCCGATGACGCCAGTGCCCAGCCTGACCACATCCTTTGTGTCGGTACTCAGATGACGCTCTGACAACCTGCCGCGAAGGACCATGCCAAGTAGGGTGCCGCCGATGATGCACGCAAACGCAATGCACGAAAGTGCGAGTGGACTCATCATCCATCATTCTCGCCCGTACAATTCATAAGATTTATGTCAACCAACCTGACCGAGATCGTTCTGACGGGCAACACGCGTATTGGTGCCCATTCAAAGCGAAACACACGTCAGTGCGATGCAGAATGTCGCGTGCTTTAGCGCCGGAAGGCGATCGTCCGCTATGCCAGCTTTGCCGGCCGCGTCTCGACCAGCGCACGCAACGTCAAGAGAGTCGATGGATCGCCGATACCGTCGATGCGCGCTTGACGAAAATGGCGTTGGAACGCGGTCATTACGTCGCGAGTCGCCTCGTCATAGGTGCCGGTCTCTTCGATGCCGTAGCCGTAGCCGCGCAGCATGCGCTGCAATCGTCCCACCGCCTCGCCGCGGTCCCCGGGCTGCAGCTTGAGCCCGTCGAGATTAAGCGGCGCCGCGCGCACCCAATGGCCGATCCCGGAGTCGCTCAAGAGTTCCCAGGGAAACTTCTCGCCCGGATCCTGCTTGCGCGAGGGCGCCACGTCGGAATGCGCGAGGACGCGGTCGGAGCTGATCGGTCCGCGCCGCGTGACGATCGACTTGCACAGCGCGATCACAGCCGCGATCTGCCGCAGCGGAAAATCGGTGTAGCCGAATTCATGTCCCGGGTTGACGACCTCGATGCCGATCGAGCGCGAGTTGATGTCGGTGTCGCCGCCCCACGACGACACGCCGGCGTGCCAGGCGCGCAGCGTCTCCGGCACGCATTGCACGATGCGGCCGTCCTCGAACACGACGTAGTGCGAAGATACCTTGCTCGCGCTCGTTGTGAGACGTGCGAGCGCGGCTTCGCCGCTCTGCATGCCGGTATAGTGCAGCAGGATGATATCGGGCGCGCCTTTCCGCTCGTCGAAGTTCGGCGAGGGGACGACATCTGAGACGATAAAGGAATCCGGTTTAAATGCGGACATGGTCCGGTACCAAACCGGGTCTGATGTTGTGAAGCGGCATCATTCGCTGCGTCGTCGAAAAATAGCAAGGTTACAAAGCGCATGCAGCGAATGCAGCGATGGGCAGCATCGCTCGAATCGAATCGAATCGTATAGCGCAACAGCAAGGCCCGGACGGTATCGCCGTCCGGGCCAGCAGTCTCGTTCAAATATTAGTCAGTCGACGTGCGATCAGCGTGCCGCCGGCGGTGTAGTGCCCGCGGGCCGCATGCCGCCCGGTGCGGCGCCACCCGGCGCTGAGCCGGTGGTCGTCGCCTTCGGCGGCTCGTAGCGCGCGAAGTTCTGCGCATCCTTGAGCTGGTCCTTGGTCATCGACACCTTGAGCTTGTCGGCGCCGCCATTCTCGCCCGCGACGACTACGAACGCTATTGGCGCAAGCGCCACTTCCTTGGCGCCCATGCCGAGGAAGCCGCCGACGCTGACGACGTAGGCTTGGATCTTGCCTTCCTTGTCGAACAGGATGTCGGTCACGTCGCCGATCTTTGCGTCATCGGCGCCGAGCACGTCGGTGCCTGTGAACTTCGTCGCCAGCCATTGATCCGGCTTCTGCGCCGTCACCGTGCTGGCGGCGCCCGGGGGCTGCGTGCTCGCCGCCGCCGGCGGCGAGGTCGTGGAGCCGGCGGGGGCATTCGGCGCCTGCGCCAAGGCTCCCGATATCATCAGCGCGCCGACCGCCGCGCCGATCGTCGTATGCTTCATCATGTCTATCGCCTCCTTGTTGCGCGCGATGGAACTCATCGCGTCCTCCGTGGCCGACTCTTCGGTCCGCCTGAGGCAGCAACTCGGCTGGGGAAACCAACGTTCCGGCGCGCGTCCGGCAAATTGCAGGTCTGTCCGGTCGCTCGCGATACGAGTCGGGCGTCCCGAAAAGACGGGCTCGGCAAGAAATCCTTAAGTTTAAACGTCGTTAATGATGAGGACGCGCGCGCTGCGCCGGTGTTCGAAATTGGGACGCCGGTCACGCCTTTCCATTGACGCCCATAATTTCCCATGATATCCCACGAATTATCATCGAGGATTGCGGGGCTCGCCCTCGGACAACAGGGGCAAGACCCGGCAGTCGGTGACACCAGGGCCCGCTTGGCTCTCGGGCGTTGCGTCCGGTCGGCGTTGGGTGCGGGAAATGAACCGCTTCGTGTCGAACATCACGCTGCGGCTCGACTCCAAGGGGCGCGTCTCGATTCCCGCTTCCTTCCGAACGGTGCTCGGCCGCGACGGTTTCGACGGCCTCTATTGCTATCCGGCGCTCGACCGTCCGGCGATCGATGCGGGTGGGAATGCGCTGATGTCGGAGATCGAAGCGTTGATTGGACGCTTTACGCCGTTTTCGGAGGAGCGCGAGCAGTTCGCTCTGGCGCTCTACGGGACCAGCGAGACGCTGAAGGTCGACGGCGAGGGACGGGTGGTGTTGAGCGATACGCTCAAGCGTCATGCCGGGATCACGGACGCGGTCTCGTTCGTTGGTCTTGGTCACAAGTTTCAGATCTGGGAGCCCGGCCGGTTCCACAGCGAGCTCGCGGAGGCCACCCAAAAGGTGCGCGCGCTCAAGTCGGAGCTGAGTTCTCAGGTGGCGGCGCGGAACGCGCAAGGAGCACGGGAATGATGGCGGGCGGCGGCGGCTCTGCTGCTGCTGGCGGACCAGCCCTCCACATTCCCGTGCTCGGCGCGCCGGCGCTCCAATTCCTCAACGTCCGTGACGGCGGCGTCTACATCGACGGCACCTTCGGCGCCGG
>DATDMA010000004.1:0-9751 GCA_036519015.1 Pseudolabrys sp.
GGCGAGACCATCAAGTCCGGCGGGCGGGTGGTGAAGAACGTCACCGGCTACGACATGTGCAAGGTGCTGGCCGGCTCCTGGGGCACGCTCGCTGCCATGACCGACATCACGATCAAGGTGCTGCCGAAGGCCGAGACCGAGGCGACGGTGCTGATCGAGGGCCTCGACGATGCGCAGGCCGGCGCCGCCATGGTGGCCGCGATGGGCTCGTCCTGCGACGTGTCCGGCGCCGCGCATCTGCCCGACCATGTCACGTCCTGGTTTGACGGCCTGCCCAAGCCGGAGGCCGCGACGACCGCGCTGCGGCTGGAAGGTGTCGCGCCATCGGTCAAGATACGGACGGAGATGCTGGCCGCGCTGATGAAGCCCTTCGGCACGGTCGCGCTGCTCGATGAGACAAGCTCGCGCGCGCTCTGGCGCAGCATCCGCCATGTGAAGCCCTTCGCCGGCGAGGCCGCGCACGCGCGGCCGCTGTGGCGCATCTCGGTGCCGCCCGCGCAAGGGCGCAAGATCGTCGATTTGATCACGCCGGCGGCGCAGATGTTCTACGATTGGGGCGGCGGCCTCATCTGGGTGGCGATGCCGTCCGAAGACGAGCCCGACGCCGGCTCGATCCGCGCTGCCGCGGCGGCGCTCGGCGGCCACGCGACGCTCATCCGCGCGCCGGCTTCCGTGCGCGCGACGGTCGATGTGTTCCAGCCGGAGGAGCCGGCGCTGCGCGCGCTCACCAAGCGGGTGAAGGACAGTTTCGATCCGCAGGGCGTGCTCAATCCCGGCCGCATGTGGGCGGGGGTGTAGGATGATTTGGGTCGCCACATTTGACGCTGTCGTCCCCGCGAAGGCGGGGACCCATACCCCGTGCCCTATCGAGAGGGCACGGAGTATGGGTCCCGGCTCGCGCTCGCTGACGCTTGCTTGGCCGGGACGACAGCGAAATTGGCCGCAGCAACGCATGCAACACGAAACGTAAACCGATACTGCAAACCACCTTCACCCTCGCGCAGCTCATGGACCCGCAGGTCGCGGAGTCCGAAAAGATCCTGCGCGCCTGCGTGCATTGCGGTTTCTGCACCGCCACCTGTCCGACCTATGTGCTGCTCGGCGACGAGCTCGATTCGCCGCGCGGGCGCATCTACCTGATCAAGGACATGCTCGAGCACGAGCGGCCCGCGACCCGCGACGTGGTCAAGCACATTGACCGCTGCCTCTCGTGCCTCGCCTGCATGACCACCTGCCCCTCGGGCGTGCATTACATGCACTTGGTCGATCATGCCCGCGAGCACATCGAGAAGACCTACAAGCGCCCGCTCGGCGACCGCCTCATGCGCGACCTGCTGGCGCGAGTGCTGCCCGATCCGAAGCTGTTCCGCCTGGCCGTCGTGGCCGGCTGGTTCGGCAAGCCGTTTGCGCCGGTCCTACGTGCGATCGGGCTCGACCGGCTTGCCGCCATGCTGAGGTTGACCCCCGCCAGAATGCCGGCACCGGCGGCGGAAACCGGCATGGTCTTTCCGGCACAGGGCGAGCGCCGCAGCCGGGTGGCGCTGCTCGCAGGGTGCATCAATCCCATCCTCGCACCGTCCACCAACGAGGCCGCGATCCGCCTGCTCAATCGCAACGGCATCGAGGTGGTCGTCGCCGCGGGCGAGGCCTGCTGCGGATCGCTCGTCCATCACATGGGCCGCGAGGCGGAGGCGCTGACGCAGGCGCGCAACAACATCGACGCCTGGACGCGCGAGATCGAAGGCGAAGGCCTCGACGCCATCCTCATCACCGTGTCCGGCTGCGGCACCACGGTGAAGGATTACGGCTTCATGCTGCGCAGTGATTCGGCCTATGCGGCGAAGGCGGCGCGTGTCTCGGCGCTCGCCAAGGACGTCAGTGAGTATCTATCCACGCTCGATTTGCCGACACCCGACATGCCAAGAAGCCTTATCGTTGCTTATCATTCTGCATGTTCGCTGCAGCACGGCCAGAAAGTATTGCATCAACCGAAAGAATTGCTTTCCAAGTTCGGCTTCATCGTCAAAGATGTACCCGATGGGCATTTGTGTTGCGGCTCGGCGGGCACCTACAACATTCTCCAGCCCTCACTGGCGGACAGGTTGCGGGACCGCAAAGTCGCCAACATCGAACGGCTCCAGCCGGATGTGATCGCAGCCGGCAATATCGGCTGTATCACTCAGATCGCTTCCGGCACCGACATCCCGGTCGTCCACACGGTCGAACTCATCGACTGGGCGAGCGGCGGTCCGGTGCCGGGGCCGCTACGGAAGTCGCGGGCGCTGTCGTCCGCGGCCGACAGAGCGGGCTAGGCGGAGCCGGACCGCGCGAGGCGACGCGGTCTTGAGCCCTTGGGGAAGTCTGCTTGAACCGATCGGGAGGATCGATCATGGCGAAGAAGCGGAAGAAGGCTAAAGCGAAGAAATCCAAGAAAGTGGTGAAGCGTGCGGCCCCTGCACGCAAGAAGAAGGGGACATTGAAGGCCGCCAAGAAAGCGGCTCCGAAGAAGAAGGCAGCGCCGAAGAAGAAGCCGGCGCCCAAGCCCGCTCCATCTCCTGCTGCTCCGCCGCCGTCTGGTCCCGCCTCGATCATCCCGAGCTTCAGCGGGTTGTTCGGCGGCAAGACCGACGGCCAATAGCGGCCTAGCCTCGAGGGCGGCCGCCCGCATATATGCGGCGGCCGCTCGCCGACGTGCGGTAAATGCGCCGGTGAAAGGCGCACGCACGCGCAGCGCGCGTATCCGCGCCATGCCCGATTGCATCGTCATTCCGGGCCGCATACCATAAGCCCCGCGAGACGCTCGGCCGTGGCGCCGAGACGCGCTCGCATTTTTTTCCGTGGCGAGCGACAGGAGCGATGCCGATGCCGGCGACTTACAAAATTCTCATCATGGGCGCGTCCTACGGGTCGCTGTTAGCCTCGAAGATCCTGTTCGGCGGACATTCGGTGCATCTCGTCTGCCTGCCGGCGGAAGCCGACCTGATCAACGCGGAAGGCTTCCGCGTGCGCATGCCGGTGAAAGGCCGCGCGGAGCAGATCGAGATCGACTCGCGCAAGCTCCCGGGCAAGGTGACCGCGGGCGGCGCCGCCGGCGTGAACCCGAAGGATTACGACCTGGTCGGCCTCGCGATGCAGGAGCCGCAATACCGCTCGGCCGGCGTGCGCGAGTTGCTCGACCTGGTGGCGACCTCCAAGGTCCCCTGCATGTCGATCATGAACATGCCGCCGCTGCCTTACGTGAAGCGCATCCCGGGCCTCGACTATGAGGCGCTCAAGCCGGCCTACACCGATCCGACAGTGTGGGACAACTTCGATCCCGGCCTGTTGACGCTGTGCAGCCCCGACCCGCAGGCAATTCGCCCGCCGGACGAAAAGGTCAACGTGCTCCAGGTCACGCTGCCGACCAACTTCAAGGTCGCCAAGTTCGACGACGACAAGTACACGGCGATCCTGCGCAAGCTCCAGGACGACATCGAGGCGGTGCGCTTCGACGCGCCGGAAGGCAAGATCGAATTGCCGGTGAAGCTGAAGGTGCACGACTCGCTCTTCGTGCCGCTGGCCAAATGGTCGATGCTGGTCGCGGGCAACTACCGTTGCATCACCAAGGACGGCATGCGCACCGCCAAGGAAGCGGTGCACACGAACATCGAGGAGTCGCGCTCGGTGTACAATTTCGTGTTCGACCTCTGCGTCAAGCTCGGCGCGTCGCCGTCCGATCTGGTGCCGTTCGAGAAATACGCCGCGGCGGCACAGAGCCTGTCCCGTCCGGCCTCCGCCGCGCGCGCGCTCTACAACGGCGCGCCGAACATCGAGCGGGCCGACAAGCTGGTTCAGCTCATCGCCAAGCAGAAGGGCCTGAGCCATCCGGTGGTCGACGCCAACGTGGCGCTGGTCGACGAACTGCTCGCCGCCAACCGCAAGAAGGCGGCGGCTTAAGCCTCCGCCGTCACAGTTCGTTAATTACCGTTAAGCCTGCCGATCCCGCCGCCCCTTGGGCGGCGGGATCATGATTCGGGGGCCAGGGATGCAGCGCGCGTGCGCCGCCGCCATGAGGGACAGATTCCTGACGTGTGAGGCACTTAAATACCGCTCAACGGCCCAAAAATGGCCACCTGAGCGCCCCAGGAATTGTGACATTGGCGCAACAGCCGCTGATCTTTCTGACGTTTCCCTGTCGATAGCTTGCGAAAACGCCCAAAAAGTCGGCAACTGATTACGCTTTCGGCTTGCTGCTGCGCAATGTCGGAGGTGTAAATCACCCGGTAATGCACGTCCTGTTGCGTACGGGTCGATCGCAAGCCGGGGACTTTGGCTTTTTCTGTACGCAAACGTGGCGAGCTAATTGGTATCGGCTGGAAGTCGATCGAACCGAAAGGGGCAGGCTAAAATGAAGAAAGTCGTTCTATCAGTTGTGGCAGCGCTCGCGGTCTCCGCGGCAGCGCCCGCACTCGCGGCGGATATGCCGGTGAAGGCCGCTCCGGCCCCGGTCGTTGCCCCGAGCCCGTGGGATCTCGCCTTTGGCTCCGCGGTCATGAACAATTACGTCTGGCGCGGCGTCACGCAATCGGGCAACAAGCCGTCCGTCGCTGCCTACTTCGAGCCGCGCTACAACATCACGCCGAACCTGCAAGCTTATGTGGGCGTGAGCGGCGAGAGCATCAAGTTCGCCAATAACGCGGCGGCCGAAGTCGACCTCTACGGCGGCATCCGCCCGACCTTCGGTCCTTTGGCCTTCGATATCGGCTATTGGTACTACTACTATCCGGGTGGGAACTGCTACGCGCCCGCAGGCGTGGATCCGGCCTGCACGGGGCCGATCCCGACGAACGGCAACGTCGCCAAGGCGAGCGCCAGCTTCTACGAAGTCTACGGCAAGGTCGTGTGGACGATCGGCGATTGGGCACTCGGCGCGAACGAGTATTACTCGCCGAACTTCCTGAACACCGGCGCGTGGGGCAACTACGCTTCGGGCACCGTCAAGTACACCGCGCCGGCCAATCTGGCCTTGGGTGACGTCGGCTGGTACGTGTCCGGCGAATTCGGCCGCCAGTGGCTCGGCACCAGCGACGCCTTCTACGGCGTTGCCGGCTTCCTCGACGGGATCAACTACAAGGACTACGACACCTGGAACGTCGGCGTCGGCTTCACTTGGAAGGTGTTCACGCTGGATCTGCGCTACAGCGACACCGACATGAACAAGGGTGATTGCAACGCCTTCACCAGCGATCCGACTGCGTCCGGCACGAGCAACGTGACCGCGAACAATCCGGGCGGTGCCGGCTCGAGCTGGTGCGGTGCGACCTTCATCGCCAAGCTTTCGGCTGACCTGACGCTCGGCAGCCTGAAGTAAGCGACTAAGCGACGACGTAAAGTCTGTCCCTGGGCGGCGGCTGGAAACAGCCGCCGCCTTTTTTATTGACCGACGCGTTCACTCGGCCGGCGTCAGGCTGCCTTCTTTCAGCGTGTAGTGGTCGCCGTCGCGCGTGAAGGCCAGGCGCCGTTTATGGAAGGCGGCGAGCGTCGAGCGGTGGCCGATGGAGACGATGGTCGCGTGCGACAGCCGCTGCTCGAGCAGCTTGTAAAGTGCGGCCTCGGCCGGCTCGTCGAGGGAAGCGGTGGCCTCGTCGAGGAACAGATAATCCGGCGCGTGCAGGAGCGCGCGGGCAACGCCGAGGCGCTGCTGCTCGCCGAGCGACAGCATGCGATTCCAATGCGCCTCTTCCTCGATGCGCTCGGCCAAGGCCGGCAGGCCGACCGCGGCGATCAGCTCCGCCACATGGGCCGCATCGAACTGGCCGGGTTCGGCCGGATAGGCGACCGAAGCGGCGAGCGGCGCGATCGGGAAATAAGGCCGCTGCGGCAGGATCATCACCTTGGCGTTCTTCGGCACGGTGATGTTGCCGCCGCCGAACGGCCAGACTCCGGCGAGCGCGCGGAACAGCGTGGACTTGCCGGCCCCCGACGGCCCGGTCACCAGCACCTGCTCGCCTAGTCCGATCGAGAGATCGCTGGCATTCACCAGCGGCTTGCCGTTCGGCAGCCCGACCACCAGGTCCTTGAAGGTGACACCCGTGGCATCAGTTGGGGTGACGGCGATGGCGGGCTGCGTCGTGGCGACCGCACGCGCCGCGTCGACCGAGCGGTCGAAGCCTTCGAGACGCGCGATGGTCGCGCGGAAGTCAGCAAGGCTGCGGTAGAGGCTGACAAAGACGGACAACGAGTCCTGCACGCGGCCGAAGGCGTTCGCCGTCTGCATCAAGCCGCCGAGCTGGACGGCGCCGGCGAAATAGGCGGGACTCACCATGATGAACGGGAACACGACGGCGGCTTGCGAATAGCCGGCGGTGAAGAAGGTGAGCTTCTTCTGCCGCGTCATGATCGCCATCCAGTTGGAGACGACATTGCCGAAGCGGAACAGCAGACGGTCGCGCTCGGCGGTTTCGCCATCGAGCAGCGCAATCTGCTCGGAGTTCTCGCGCACGCGCACGAGATTGAAACGGAAGTCCGCTTCATAACGCTGCTGCTGAAAATTGAGCGGGATCAGCGGGCGGCCGATGAGATGCGTGATGGCGGTGCCGAGGACGGCATAGATGAGCGCTGCCCACAGCAGATAGCCGGGGATGGTGAAACTCATCCCGAACAGATGCAGCGGCGCCTCCGCCGACAGACCCCAGAGGATGATCGTGAAGGAGAACAGCGTCACCGCCGAATTGAGCAGCTGCAGGCCGATGCTCAACGTGAGCTGGATGAAGGAGGCGATGTCCTCGGCGATTCGCTGGTCGGGGTTGTCGGCTGAGTCGCCGAGAAGCTGCATGCGGTAATGATTGGCGCCCGTCATCCAGTGGTCGAGATAGGTGCGGGTCAACCAGCGGCGCCAGCGGATCTGGAGCCATTGATTGAGATAGAGCTGATAGACGGCGAGCAGGATGAAGGCCGCGGCCAACACGCAGAAGTAGCCGAGCTGGTGGACGAAGGCGCTCCAGTTCCGGTCCTGAAGCGCGTTGTAGAACTGCGCGTTCCAAGTGTTCAGCAGCACCGTGATGCCGACGATCGACAGCTCGATGGCGATCACCGCCGCGAGCAGCAGCCGCGCGGTCCAGCGATCTTCAGAGCGGAAATAGGGGCTGGAGATGCGCCAGACGGTGGCGAGGGTCGCGATGATGCCTCTCACGGGAGGTCTCCTGTTGTATCCGGGCGGGTCGCCGGACGGGCAAAGCGGTGGTTGAACGCCCATTTAAGGCGCGGCGGCGATGTGGTGGTTGCGTGCGGTCCTGTTTCGGCTGAGCGACGTGCCGCGCCATATAGATCACAAATTATCTCGCTCATTCATGAACTTATAGCAATGTGTTAGCCAAAAGTTGATCACCGTGCTGCGTCCCACGCGCGATGCCTTGGTCTAAAGACTGATGCGAGGGCCTCGCAACGCGCATTGGGCAATTCCTTGGCGCGGCGCGCTAGGCGAACGTGCATGCAAAACCAATGTCAGCGCGAAATGAAAGGCCAGAATGATCCTTATAAATCGATGACTTAGAGACCGTATTTAGACGAAAGTATATTTCCTGCATGCGCCTATTGCCGATGGTGAGCATGACGTGCGATCGCGGCGAAAGTTCAACGCGACAAGCCGCGCGAGCAGTCGTTCGTTGCAAAAATTAAACTGAAGATTTGTTGAAGCCTTGCGTTGAATCGCGATCACGCACTAGTGTGCCGCGAAAGAGAGCGCGTGCGTAATCGACGTCGAGAACGGCGTCGGCGCAAAGATGCTCCTAAGAAAAATTATAAGACTGCACATCATCCCTGGGGAGGGACATAATGACTGATCGCATCTTCTCGAAGACGCTTGACCGGCGCACGGTGCTCAAGAGCGCCGCGCTCGCCGGCGTTGCGCAGATCGCTTCGCCCTTCGTCATCACCGCGCGCGCCGCCGACACGGTGAAGATCGGCCTCGACAATCCGCTCACCGGCACCTACGCCGCGCTCGGCAAGAACGAATTGATCGGCGCCCAGCTCGCCGTCGAGCAGCTCAACGCCAAGGGCGGCATTCTCGGCCGCAAGGTCGAACTGCTGGTGGAAGACTCCACCTCGGGCGATGCCGGCACCGCGGTGCAAAAGGCGCGCAAGCTCATCGACCGCGACAAGGTCGACTTCCTGCTCGGTAACATCAATTCAGCGCTGGCGCAGGCGATCGCCAATGTCGCCTTCGAGAAGAGCGTGCTGCACGTCGTGCCCGGCGGCCACACCGACTCGGTCACCGGCTCGAACTGCCACTGGAACGTCTTCCGCGTTTGCAACACGACGCGTATGGAGACCAATTCGATCGCCAAGGTGCTATTCGATAAGTACGGCAAGAAGTGGTATTTCATCACGCCGGACTACGCCTTCGGCCATACGCTGCAGCAGGGCTTCGAGGTGAGCCTCAAGCAGTTCGGCGGCACCGAGGTTGGCGCCGATCTTACGCCGCTCGGCACGACGGATTTCTCCTCGTACCTGATCAAGGCGCAGGCGGCGAACCCGGACGTCATCATCTTCCTGCATGCCGGCGACGACATGATCAACGCCATCAAGCAGGCGGTGCAGTTCGGCCTCGACAAGAAATTCCATATCGCCGGCGCCCAGCAGGAACTGGAAGCGCTCATCGGCCTGCCGCCGGAAGCGCGCATCGGCAGCTGGGTGTTCGAGTGGTACTGGAACCAGCCGAATGTCCCGCATGTGAAGGAATTCGTCGCCGACATCCGCAAGAGGAGCGGCGGCCACGTGCCGACCGCCCGCACCTGGTTCGGTTTCGCCTCGGTGTGGACCTGCGCGCTCGCCGCGCAGCAGGCGAAGTCGCTCGACGCCAAGGCGATGGCCAAGGGGCTGCAGGGCTTCAAGCTGCCGCCCGAGATCGCGCTGATGCCGCACGACGCCTTCTATCGCGAAGGCGACAACCAGCTCATGCCGACGCTGTACGTCGGACATGCGCAGGCCAAGGGTAAGAGCGATCCGGAAGATCTCTTCGTCGTGGATTCGGAAGTGCAGGGCGCAGAAGCCGCGCTGCCGGTCGCCGAGACTGGCTGCAAGATGGCGTGGCCGAGCTGAGCCAACGTGATCGCCCGGGCGCCGTGTCGTCGCGGCGCCCGGACTGCGTTTCGGGGAAGGGGAGTGCTCAGATCGAGCGTCGAACCGCGAGCGCATCCAAAGACAGGTCCGCGGTTTAACGGCGTCGTGACAGTTTCGAGATGACACAACTCGTTCTCTTCAACGTCTTCAACGGCCTGATCGTCGGCGCGTTCTACGCGTTGATGGCGCTCGGCCTGTCGCTGATCCTCAACCTCTCGGGCGTGATCAATTTCGCCCATGGCGGGTTCCTGGCGATCGGCGGCTACATCGCCTACTCGCTCATTCCGTATGTCGGGTTCTGGGGTGCGCTCGTCCTCGCACCGTTCCTGACCGCGTTCATCGGGCTCATCGTCGAGCGTGTACTGATCCGCAGGCTCTATGGACGCGATCCGCTCTACAGCCTGCTGCTCACGTTCGGCCTCGCCTTCATTTTCGAGGACGGCACGCGCTTCATCTGGGGCGCGCAGAGCCTGCCCTATCAGGTGCCGGCCTGGCTGCTGTCACCTTTGAGCGGCAGCCTGTTCTTCGTGACCGGCTACCGGCTGTTCATGGTGCTGATCGTCGCGGTGGCGGTGGGCGCCTTGTTCTTTATTCTCAACCGCACGCGGCTCGGCATCCGCATCCGCGCCGGCACGCTCGATCTCGAAACCGT
>DATDMA010000005.1:0-4851 GCA_036519015.1 Pseudolabrys sp.
CTTTATCGCCTGCGGCGTCGATCCGAAGAAGAACATCGTCTTCAACCAGAGCCAGGTGGCCGAGCATGCCGAGCTCGCCTGGGTGTTCAACTGCGTCGCGCGCCTCGGCTGGCTCAACCGCATGACGCAGTTCAAGGAGAAGGCGGGCAAGGACCGCGAGAACGTCTCGGTCGGTCTATACGCCTATCCGAACCTGATGGCGGCCGACATTCACGTCTACCGGGCCACGCATGTGCCGGTGGGCGAGGATCAGAAGCAGCATCTCGAGCTGGCCCGCGACATCGCGCAGAAGTTCAACACCGATTTTGCGTCGTCGATCGCGGCGCACGGCTATGGCGACGCGTTCTTCCCGCTGCCGGAGCCGCTCATTCAAGGCCCGGCGACGCGCGTGATGTCGCTGCGCGACGGCTCCAAAAAGATGTCGAAGTCGGAGCCATCCGACTATTCGCGCATCAACCTCACCGACGACGCCGACGCCATCGCGCAGAAGATCCGCAAGGCCAAGACCGATCCGGAGCCGCTGCCGGGCGAAGAGAAGGGCCTGGAGCCGCGCCCCGAGGCTGACAACCTGGTGGGCATCTACGCGGCGCTGAACAACATGACCAAGGCCGCCGTCTTGAGCGAGTTCGGCGGTGCGCAGTTCTCGACCTTCAAGTCGGCGCTGGTCGATCTCGCGGTGGCCAAGCTCGGGCCGATCGGCGCGGAGATGAAGAAGCTGGTGCAGGACCCGGTCTATATCGACGAGGTGCTGGGCGACGGCGCGCAGCGCGCGCAGGTGATCGCCGCCGATACCATGAAGGCGGTCAAGGACATCGTCGGCTTCGTGCGGAGGTAGCTCCCGACCTGGCTTGTGGCGCCGGCGTCCGCCGTGCCACCATCCGCCCGTCAGGCTAGGCCGACACCGCAGCGGGGGCGACGATGCCGAGCAAGCGCCGCAGCTATGAGGCCGGGCATAAGCGCAAATACCTCGTCGTCATCGACGACACCGAGGAATGCGACCGCGCCGTTTTCTGGGCGGCCAAGCGCGCCGGCCGCACCAAGTCGCAGATTGTCATGCTGCGCGTGCTGGAGCTGGTCGACCGGAACCAGCAATGGCTGGGCGTCGCCGACATCATGCAGGCCGAGCAGATGGAGGCGGCGAACGCCACGCTCGATAAGTTCGATGCCCGCATCAACGAGATCGCCGATTTCACGCCGGAACGGGCGATCCGCGAGGGCGATACCACCGAGGAGATCTTCAAGCTGATCGAGGAGGACGCCGATATCGGCATCCTGGTGCTGGCGGCCGGCACATCCAAGGACGGCCCCGGTCCGCTGATCACCAGCATCGCCAAGACCGCCGGCACCTTCCCGATCCCGGTGGCAATCGTGCCCGGCCACCTTAGCAATGCCGATCTGGAGGCGATGGCGTAGGGAGAGGGAACCAGGCCCTCAGTTGACCCCGGCCAATCGAAGCGCCATCTATCTCGGGTATCCCCTGCCATCCACGGGCCTTGAACCCGCAAGGAGAGCCGAAAAATGTTCATCCAGACTGAAGTCACGCCCAATCCGGCGACGCTGAAATTCCTGCCGGGGCGCGCCGTCCTCGAGACCGGCACCCTCGACATGGCGACCCGCGAGGCCGCCGCGCAATCGCCGCTGGCGGAGCGCCTGTTCGACATCCCGAACGTGAGCGGTGTGTTCTTCGGGTCCGACTTCATCTCGGTGACCAAGACCGACGGCGAATGGCAACAGATGAAGCCGGCGATCCTCGGCGCCATCATGGAACATTACATGTCCGGCGCCCCGCTGGTGGCCACTGAGGCGCCGGCCGTGGCCTCGGACGAGTTCTTCGACGAAGCCGACGAAGAGACCGTCACCATCATCAAGGACCTGATCGAGACGCGCGTGCGCCCGGCGGTGGCCAGCGACGGCGGCGACATCACCTTCAAGGGCTATAAGGAAGGCATCGTCTTCCTGCACATGAAGGGGGCCTGCTCGGGCTGCCCCTCCTCGACCGCCACGCTCAAGCACGGCATTCAGAACCTCCTGAAGCACTTCGTGCCCGAGGTGACGGAAGTCCGGCCGGTTTAGACTTCGACCGTAACACGCAGACTGCGTCATGCCCGGCCCTGTGCCGGGCATCCACGTCTTTAGGGCCAAGAAAGACGTGGATGGCCGGGACAAGCCCGGCCATGACGGTGATACATTTCGTGCCTCTGCTTTTGGGGCGACTGACAACATGCGCATCTTCGCCATCGATACCGCGATCGAGGCCTGTTCGGCCGCCGTGCTCGACACCGAGCGCGGCGCGGTCGTCGCGCGCGAATCGCTGCCGATGGCGCGCGGGCATGCCGAAGCCTTGATGCCGCTGATCAAGCGCGTACTCGACCGCGCCGCTTTCGACATCGAATCCTATGATCGCATCGCCGTGACCACCGGGCCGGGCAGCTTCACCGGCCTGCGCGTCGGCATCGCCGCCGCACGCGGCATCGGACTGGCCGCCGGCAAGCCGGTCGTCGGCCTCTCGACGCTCGCCGCCTTCGCCGCGCCGTTCATTGCCGCCGACGACACAAAGCCCGTCGTGGCCGTCATCGATGCGCGGCATGGCCACGTCTATCTGCAAGTGTTCGGCCCCGGCGGCCGCACGCTGGTTGCGCCGCGCGTCGCCCCGCTTGCCGAGGCGCTGCACGCGGCGGCCAACAGCGGCGCGCCGCGCCTCGTCGGCACTGCCGCCAAGATGCTCGCCACCGCCTGGCCCGCGGAGGAGCGCCCGCCGAGCGTGGTGCAGCAGCAGCCGGCCCCCGACATCGATTGGGTGGCGCGGCTTGGCGCCGCTGCGTTGGACACCGGCGTGCCGCCGAAGCCACTCTATCTGCGCGCCCCCGACGCGCAGCCGCAGGACGCGGCGCAACTGGCGCGGCGATGATCGGTTTCATCAGCACCCTGTTCGCGCGCGGCGAACCGACGCTGTCGGAAGCGACTGCGCGCGACGCCGCTGCCATCGCGGCGCTGCACGCCGCAACCTTTCGGCGCGGCTGGAGCGAGCACGAGGTGGAAACACTGCTGCTCGACCGAAACGTGATCGCGCATCGCGCGCTCATAGCGAACAAGTTCACTGCCTTCATCATGTCGCGAAAAGCCGCGGATGAAGCAGAGATCCTGTCGGTCGCGGTCAATTCCCGCCAGCGCGGACGCGGTCTCGCGCAAAGCTTGCTGACGCTGCATTTGCGGCGGCTGGCCGGACTGGGCACGAGCACGGTGTTCCTGGAGGTCGACGAGCACAATCAGCCGGCGCTGCGGCTCTATGACCGCGCGGGCTTTCAGGAAGTCGGCCGCCGCCCTAACTATTATCCCACCGCCGGTGGCAAAACCGCCGCGGCGCTGGTACTGCGGCGCGACCTTGTCTAACCAGTAGCGCTTGATCCTGAAAAGTGGGCACCGGTTTTCGGATAAGATCATGCGCAACCAACAAGGATACGAGGCGGCGCCCGGTATGGTACAAAAGAGCGGGGCCGCAGGAAGCCGAGTCGAAATGGTCACGACGCCAGTCAAACACGCCGAAAGACGAAATATCGAGGCCCTCTGCGCCGCCAAGGGCATGCGCATGACCGAGCAGCGGCGCATCATCGCGCGCGTGCTGGCGGGCTCCGACGATCATCCGGACGTCGAAGAGCTCTACCGACGCTGCGTGAAGGTGGACGACCGCATCTCCATCTCGACCGTGTACCGCACGGTGCGCCTGTTCGAGGATGCCGGCATCATCGAGCGGCACGATTTCCGCGAAGGCCGCGCGCGCTACGAGACGAGCCCGGAGTCACATCACGATCACCTGATCAACCTGCGCAACGGCGAGGTGATCGAATTCCAGTCGGAGGAGATCGAACGGCTGCAGGCCGAGGTCGCGCGCCGGCTCGGGTACAAGCTCATCGATCACCGGCTCGAGCTTTATGCGGTGCCCCTGAGCGACGACAAGAAATAGCCATCCAAGAAATAACACATATGGCGCGGGCGCTGTTCATCGCGGTCTTCTTCGTCACGATGACGCCGCTGCTGATCTCCATTCAGTGGGTCCTCGGCAAGTTGGGCCTGCCCGGCTGGGGCTTCATCTGCTCGAATTATTATCGCGTGCTGGCGCGGCTGCTGCGCATCCGCGTGCGCGTAGCCGGCGTGGCGCCGCGCGACCGCGCGGTGCTGTTCGTGTCCAACCATGTGTCATGGGCAGATATCGTGGTGATCGGCTCGGTCGCGCCGGTGGCCTTCGTCGCCAAGCGCGAGGTGGCGGGCTGGCCGCTGGTCGGCATCACCGCGCGCATGCAGCGCACGGTGTTCGTCGACCGCAAGCGCCGCCATCAGGCGACCGAGGCGGTCAACCAGATCGTCGAGCGCCTCAAAGGCGGGACCTCGGTGGTGCTGTTCGCCGAAGGCACATCCAGCGACGGCAACCGCGTGCTGCCGTTCCGCTCGGCGCTGCTGGGCGCGGTGGAGGAGGTGGTGGCGCACGCCGGGGCGGCTGAGCCGATCCTCATCCAGCCGATGTCGATCTGCTACACGGCCCAGCACGGCATGCCGATGAGCCGTAAGCAGAGGCCCTTGGTCGCCTGGTACGGCGACCTCGATTTCGTGCCGCACATCAAGACACTGATTCAGCACGGCGTGGTCGACGCCGTCGTCACTTATGGCGAGCCGGTGCCTGCTGACGGCGGGCTCGACCGCAAGGCCATGACCAAGCGGCTTGAAGGCGCCGTGCGGCGGCTGATGGCGGGGGCCCTCCGCGGTCGGCCCGTGGCGCCAGAGAGGGCCTGAGCGGCGTATCTTTTTGGCCGGAAAGGCGCTATCACGGCCCCGTTCGCCACGGTCGCGCGTGCCGGC
>DATDMA010000006.1:0-3361 GCA_036519015.1 Pseudolabrys sp.
CCGCTTGCCGCAGTGTATCGCGGCACCGTCTACGACGGGGGCCAGCACGGGTATATCGATTATCCGACCTTCGAGGAGACCGAGAACACCAAGAGAAGCGCGTGAAGGGGCGCCACCTAAGCGGTCACTGCATCGCCCGCCTTCTTGACGATCTCGTCGATCACGACGCGCATTTTCGCCGGGAGTGTCTTTCTCCGTGGCCACAAGATGCTGATCGGCAGTTCCCCGCCTGACATCCCGTCGAGGACGGTCACGAGCTGCCCGCGATGTAGATCGTCCCGCACCAGCCAAAGCGGAAGCTGTGCAAGACCGCGTCCGGCTCTGACGGCGGCCCGCATCATCTCGAAGTCGCGAATCTCGTGCTTGACCGGAATGACGTGGGGCACGCTCGAGCCGTCCGTCTGTTTCAACAACCAGGTCGCGTAATGCTCGTGCTGCCAGCCGACGATGCAATCATGGCCGGCGAGGTCGGCGGAACTTACCGGTGTCCCACGCGCCGCCAGATAGTCTGGTGTCGCGCATATCACCAGCTGTTGCACGCCAAGGGACCGGGCCACCAAGTCCGGCGTGTCGTCGAGCACGCCGATGCGGACGGAGACATCGACGCCTTCGCCGATCAGATCGACCTGCCTGTCGGTGAAACTGAGCGTGAGCAGCAGGGCAGGATATCGCGCCGCCAGCGTGAGCAGCAGGGGCATGATGTACAGTCGGCCAAGCGCACTGGGCAGATCGATCCGCACCCGTCCGGACGGCGCACCCTGCGCGACGCTGAGATCGTCCGTGCCCTGATCAAGCTCCTCAAGAGCGGCGATGCAGTGCGCGAGCCACACTTCGCCATCCGGCGTCAGCGTCAGACGACGCGTCGAGCGATGGAGCAATGTCGTGCCGAGGCGTTCCTCGAGCCGCGACACCGCGCGTGCGGCCGCCGATTTGGTGACGCCCAATTCCGCGGCCGCCGCTGTGAAGCTGCCCAGCCGTGCGACGGCGACGAATTCCGCGATGCCATCAAAGCGCGCGTTCATCAACGCATTGTAGTCCGCCACGCAACAGTCAGTCGAGTTTGCAGCCGGTAATCGCGCCCGGTCACACGCATTAGATGCGGTCTCGATCAATTCTCATTTGAATATGGAGACTGCCTGATGCCAACGTTATTCGATCCTTACGATCTCTGCCCCATCCGGCTGGCAAACCGCGTTGTCATGGCGCCGATGACGCGCTCTCGGGCACGCAATGCCGCGCTCGCGCCCGATGCCGATACCGCGCTCTACTATGCGCAGCGTGCCGGCGCCGGACTGATCGTGTCCGAAGGTCTGCTCATTAGCGTTGAGGGACGCGGTTGGGCTTACACACCGGGGATCCATACGCCGGAGCAGATCGCCGGCTGGCGCGCGGTGACCGACGCCGTGCATGCGAAAGGTGGCGTGATCTTCGCGCAGCTATGGCATGTCGGCCGGTCAAGCCATGTCTCGTTGCAACGAAACGGACAGACGCCGGTCAGCTCCGTCAATACGCAGGCGGACGGCGCCATCGCCTACAGCTTCGATGAAACGGGTAAGACCGTTTATCAGCCGCAAAGCAAAGCGCGCGCGCTGGAGATTGCCGAGATTCACCGCATTACCGCGGACTTCGTCCAGGCCGCCCGCAACGCCATCGACGCCGGCTTCGACGGGGTCGAGCTGCACGCGGCCAACGGCTATATCTTCGAGCAGTTCATCAGCGGTTGGCTCAATACCCGGGCGGACGTTTACGGCGGCGCGCCGATCGCCAATCGCCTGCGCTTTACACTCGAGACGGTCGACGCGGTTGCGGCGGCGATCGGACACGAGCGTGTCGGAATCCGCCTGTCGCCGTTCGGCCGCTACAACGCCATGCGTCCGTTCGAGGACGAGGCCGAGACATATCTGGCCTTGGCCGACAAACTATCGGCCCGCCATCTCGCTTACGTGCATATCAGCGATCAGACGACGATGGGGGAGTACCCGATCCCGCCAGATTTCATGGGATTGTTCCGGCGCGCCTATCGCGGCACGCTGATGCTCGCCGGCGGCTTTCTCAAGGATAACGGACAGGCCACCATCGACGCCGGCGCGGCGGACCTGATCGCGATCGGCAAGCCTTTCATTTCAAATCCGGATCTGGTCGAACGGTTGCGCAACGGCTGGCCGCTCGCCGATTGGGATCGTGGCACATTCTACGATGGCGGCCGCCACGGATATATCGATTACCCGGCCTTCGAGGAGACTCAGAACATCAAGAGAAGCGCGTGAAGGGGCGGGCTCGCCTGTGCGTTAGGGATGCGGTCACCGGGTTGGGATATTAGGCTGGGACGGCTATACCGCAGGCCCAGCAGACCGATTCGGGAGACACCGTCATTAGCGCGCAGAAGCACGTCGCCGTTCTGATGGGAGGCTGGTCGGCCGAGCGCGAGGTTTCGCTGCGCTCCGGCAAGGCCTGCGCCGACGCGCTGGAGCGGCTCGGCGCCTATCGCGTCAGCCGCATCGACGTCGACCGCGACATCGCCGCGACCTTGCGCGCGCTCAAGCCCGATTGCGCGCTCAACGTGCTGCACGGCCGCCCGGGCGAGGACGGCACACTCCAGGGCATGTTGGAAGTCTTAGGCATCCCCTACAGCCACTCCGGCGTCATGGCCTCGGCGGTGGCGATGCAGAAAGACATCGCCAAGACCGTGCTGAAGGCAGGCGGCGTGCCGGTGCCAGGCGGCATGGTCGCCGCGCGCAAGGAGGCCGCCCAGAAGCACCTCTTGCCGCCGCCTTACGTCATTAAGCCGCTGGCGGAAGGCTCCAGCGTCGGCGTCTTCATCGTGCGCGAGGATCACGCGCATCCGCCGCAGGAGCTCACGCGGCCGGACTGGCACTTCGGCGAGACCGTGCTGGTCGAGCCCTATATCCCGGGCAAGGAGCTCACCTGCGCGGTGATGGGCGACAAGCCGCTCGGGGTGATCGAGATCGTTCCGACGGTGAAGTTCTACGACTACGAGGCCAAATACGCGCCCGGCGGTTCCAAGCATCTGCTGCCGGCGCCGGTGTCGGCGGAGGTCTACGAGGAATGCCGCCGCCTCGCGCTGCTCGCGCACCGCGCGCTCGCCTGCCGCGGCGTCACCCGCGCCGACTTCCGCTACGACGACAGCCGCGAGGGCTTGAGTGGCCTTGCCTGCCTGGAGGTGAACACCCAGCCGGGAATGACCGAGACCTCGCTGGTCCCCGAGCTCGCGGCGCACGCCGGCATCAGCTTCGAGGAACTGGCGCGGTGGATGGTCGAGGACGCCTCGCTCGACCGGTGAGGGGCCCGCTTGAGTTCCAGTGACGGACCGGGAACAAAATCGCGGCTTCGCGCGTCTGCC
>DATDMA010000007.1:0-2394 GCA_036519015.1 Pseudolabrys sp.
CCGCCGCGGCCACCGCGCAAAGCGCAGCGACGCCGGCGCAGTCCGCGCCGCAAACCGCAACGGTGCCGCTCGCCGGCCTCGGCGTCGAGATCGCGAGCAAAGCGCTCGACGGCACGAACCATTTCGCCATTCGCCTCGATCCGCCGGAACTGGGCGGCATCGAGGTGCATCTCAACGTCGACAAAGACGGCCACGTCACCTCGCGGCTGATCGCCGACCGCTCCGACACGCTCGATCTGTTGCGCCGCGATTCGTCCGGCCTCGACCGTGCGCTTCAGGATGCCGGCCTGAAGACCTCCGACAACGGAATGCAGTTCTCGCTCCGCGATCAAACCACCGGGCAGCAACAGCAGCAGCAACAACAACAGCAACAAGGCGCCCATCGCACGACGCTGGTGGTGCCGGACGACACGCTTCCCGTCATCGACGCGACGCAAATGCCTTATGGCCGCTCCGGCATACGCGCCGGCGGCCTCGATATCAGCGTGTGAGGACCGATCATGAGCGCGATCTCACCGACCCCCACGACCAGCGGTACCTCCGGTACTTCAGGCACGAGCAGCTCGTCCGGCGCCGTCGACGACACGATGATCGCCAGCAACTTCACGACGTTCCTGCAGTTGCTGACAACGCAGTTGAAGAACCAGGACCCGCTCAGTCCGATGGACACCAACCAGTTCACGCAGCAACTGGTGCAGTTCGCTCAGGTCGAGCAGCAGATGAAGTCGAACGACCAGTTGGCGTCGCTGGTGTCGATGGAGCAGAGCGCGCAACAGACCACGGCGCTCGCTTACGTCGGCTCGACGGTCGTCGTGGACGGATCGACCGGCCAGTTAACCGCCGGCGGCAGCGCCACGTGGACCTTCAACACCAGCAAGCCCGCAACCGCCACCGTCACCATCAGGGATTCGACCGGGCAGACCGCCTATACCGGCAGTTTCGCGGTCAATCCGGGCGACCAGAAATTCACCTGGGATGGCAAGGGCAATGACGGCAAGGCGTGGCCGGCCGGCAATTACACGATGTCCGTCACCGCGGTCGATGCCAACAAGCAGACTGTGGCCATTTCGACCGAAGTGCAGGGCGTCGTCGCCTCGGTCGACCTCACAAAGAGCCCGCCGGTTCTGTCCGTGAATGGCGGGGACTACACGATGGACAAGATCAAGCGCATTGTGGTGCCGTCCTTCGCGGCGCCGCCTGACAATTCCGGTTCTGGTTCGGATTCCGGTTCCGATCCAACGTCGTCGTAGCGGCAGGCTACGCGCCCGCGCGGACGCTCTCGATCGCGCGCTCCAGCGCGGAGAGCTCGAACGGCTTGCGCAGGATGTCGAAACGCCCATCCGCGGCCTGGGCGGCCTCGGAGAAGCCGCTGGCAAGCAGCACCGGAATATTCGGAAACTGCTCGCGGCAAATCCGCGCCAGCCCGAGCCCGTCCATCGCGCCGGGCATCACGATGTCGGAGAATACGAGGTCGAACTCGATGCCCTGCTGGAGATGGCGCAGCGCCTCGGCGGCATTCTCCGCGCGCACGACGCGATAGCCGAGCTGTTCGAGCAGCGCTGACGTCACATCGCCGACGTCGCGGCTGTCCTCCACCACCAGCACGGTGCCTTGCGTCGCGTCATTCTCCCTCGCCGCGTCTTCGGCCGATTGCGCGGCCGTCACCGCGCTGCTGCGCGGCAGATAAACCGTGACCACGGTGCCTTTGCCGAGTTCGCTCGACACCGTCACCGCCCCACCCGACTGGTTGGCGAAGCCGTGCACCTGCGACAGGCCGAGGCCCGTGCCCTTACCCACCGGCTTGGTCGTGAAGAACGGCTCGAACACGCGCGTCAGCAGGTCCGGCGCGATGCCCGTGCCGCTGTCGATGATGGCGATGGCGACGAAGTCGCCGTTCAGGGCGCCCGCCGCCGAGCCCGGCTTGAGCACCACATTGCGCGCCTGAAGCGTGATGGTGCCGCCCTCGGGCATGGCGTCGCGCGCATTCACCGCGACATTCACCAGCGCCAGCTCGAGTTCGCCGAGATCGACCTCGACCGGCCATATCTTGTCTTCGATGTCGCAGATGAGCTCGATATTGCCGCGCAGCGAAGGCGCCAGCATGTCGCGCACCGCGTCCATACGCTGGCGCAGATCGACGACCACGGGCGTCAATTGCTGGCGGCGCGAGAAGGTGAGCAACTGCCGCGTCAGCTTCTCGCCGCGCCCCGCGGCGGCGCGGATCGCCTCGACCGCCTGCATGTCCTTCGGCTCCGTCATGCGCCGTTGCAGGAGTTGCGCATAGCCCGACACGATCATCAGCAGATTGTTGAAGTCGTGCGCGATGCCGCCGGTGAGCTGGCCGAGCGCCTCCATCTTCTGCGCCTGGGCCAGCTGCTCGCGCGTTTGTTCGAG
>DATDMA010000008.1:0-10954 GCA_036519015.1 Pseudolabrys sp.
GCCATCGACGGTGAGATCGAGCCGGTCGACCTCATCGAGTGTAGTCAGCGGGATGCCGCATTCTTCCGCCTGCAGGCGCGTCGCTTCCGAGGTCGGCACGCAGAGGACCTTCAGCCCGGCGCGGACGCGCTCGCCCAGCAGCTCGACGAAATGCTTCGCGGTCGAGCCGGTGCCGAGCCCGACCCGCATGCCGGGACGTATGAACTCGACGGCGCGCGCGGCGGCTGCGCGTTTCTGGGCATCGGCGTTCATCGGGACCGTTGAAAACTGGCTTGAGTTTTGTGGATGTGTTGCGCCTATCTAACCCCGAACCGGCCGGCTGAATAGCCGAAAATGCTGCCTCGGCGTGCGGTATTTGGGCTTGCAAGGATGGCGCGCGGAGGTTAGCGATCCCGCCATGTCCGCTCCGACCATCGTCTTCGACCTCGACGGCACCCTCATCGACACCGCGCCGGATCTCGTCGACACCCTCAATGTTGTGTTTGCGCGCGAGGGCATGCCGCCGGTGCCCTACGACACGGCGCGCAACCTGATCGGCGGCGGCGCACGGACGATGATCGCGCGCGGCATCGAAGCGGAAGGCCGCGTGCCGACGCCGGCCAAGCTCGAGCAAATGTTCACCGACTTCATCGCACACTATGCCGAGCACATCGCCGACCGCTCACGGCCGTTTCCCGGCCTCGTCGAAGCGCTCGATGTGCTCGCGTCACGCGGGTGCCGCCTGGCTGTGTGCACCAACAAGCTCGAACGGCTGTCGCTGCTGCTGCTCCGGCAGCTCAAGCTTGCCGACCGCTTTGTCGCCATTTGCGGACAGGACACATTCGGCATTCAGAAGCCGGACCCGGATGTGCTGCGCCGCACGATCGCCGCCGCGGGCGGCCGGACGCAGCAGGCGATTATGATCGGCGATTCGTTAACGGACATCCGGACCGCACGCGCCGCGCGCATTCCCGTGATCGCGGTTGATTTCGGTTACAGCGAAACACCCATCGCTGAGTGCGCACCGGACCTCGTTATCAGCCATTTCGCGCAATTGCCGGCCGCAATCGCCACATTTTCGTTCGCGGAATGATGGGGATGCGAACAATTATGGTTAATGCGGTAAGGTTAATGGATCGCAATGTGTTGCACGTCCATGACGCCACCCGTATTCTGCTGACGGGCGGGCGGCGTCTATCGCTCGAGTTGACGGGTTAAAACGATGTACCGAGTCTTTGCGATTATCGGCGGCGCTCTAGCTTTGGCAGCGTGCTCGTCAAGTTCCGACTTCTTGAGCCTCGACGCGTTGAAACCGGCGCCGACGATGGACACCGTGCGGTTCGAGTCCGATCCTCCGGGCGCGGAGGCCAAGACCTCGAATGGCCAGACCTGCACCACGCCTTGCGCGCTGGCGTTGCCGACCGCCGGGCCGTTGACGGTCACCTTTGCACTCACAGGCTACCAGCCGGAGACGCAGAGCCTCGATGTCGTGTCGAACACCGGTTCCACGCCGACGCTGCAACCCAATCCAGTTTCAGCTGAACTGACCGCCGCCGCGCCACCGCCGAAGGCGAAGAAGCCTGTCAGGAAGCGGGCGAAGACCAGCGCCAAGCCGGCGCCGAAGCAGCCGGCAGCAGCAGCCGCGCCTGCGGCTCCCTCCGCCGCGGCGCCCGCACCTGCGGCAGCGCCCGCTGCACCGGCTCAGCAGGCCCCCTCCCCGTGGCCGGCCGCGCCCGCGCCGCAACGCTGATAGGCCGAACAACATCAACGTGATCGCGGCCCGCGAGCCATTTCGCGGGCCGTTTTGCTATGCGGCGCGCACTTTCGGTCTGACTGGACCCCTTGGTGAATATCGGCCAGAGTTCCTATATCTAGACGGCGGCACCATCCGCCGCGCCGGGATCACGAATGGCCGATTTTAACGGAACGTCCACAATCGAGTTTGACCGCGCCAGTGCCCGCCCGCGCGTGTTGGTCGATCCCTTCGCGCGCGCCATCACCTACTTGCGCGTCTCGGTGACGGACCGCTGCGACTTCCGCTGCGTCTATTGCATGTCCGAGCACATGAGCTTCCTGCCGAAGGCCGATCTGCTCAGCCTCGAGGAACTGGACCGGCTGTGCAGCGCCTTCGTCGCCAAAGGCGTGACCAAGCTGCGGCTGACCGGCGGCGAGCCGCTGGTGCGGCGCGGGATCATGACGCTGGTGTCGTCGCTGTCGCGCCATCTCGCGAGCGGCGCGCTCAAGGAACTCACGCTCACCAGCAATGGCTCGCAGCTCGAGAAATACGCGGCCGAGTTGAAAGGATACGGCGTCGAGCGCATCAACGTCTCGCTCGACACGCTCGATCCGGACAAGTTCCGCGCCATCACCCGCTGGGGCGATCTCGGCAAGGTACTGGCCGGCATCGACGCAGCGCAGGCGGCCGGGCTCAAGGTCAAGATCAACGCGGTGGCGCTGAAGGGCGTCAACGAGGACGAGATCGGCGACCTTGTCGCCTGGGCGAACGGCCGCGGCATGGATTTGACGGTGATCGAGGTAATGCCGCTCGGCGACATCGAGGAATCTCGGCTCGACCAGTATCTGCCGCTGTCGCTCGTCCGGGCGCGTCTCGCCGAGCGCTACACGCTCGAGGACATCGACTACCAAACCGGCGGCCCGGCACGTTACGCGCGCGTCAAGGAGACCGGCGGGCGCCTCGGCTTCATTACGCCGATGACGCATAACTTCTGCGAGTCCTGCAATCGCGTACGCATCACCTGCACTGGCACGCTCTACATGTGCCTGGGCCAGGAGGACGCCGCCGATCTGCGCACGCCGCTGCGTGCGTCCGAAAGCAACGACTTGATCCATGCGGCCATCGACGAAGCGATCACCCGCAAGCCGAAGGGGCACGACTTCGTCATCGACCGCCGGCAGAAACGCCCCGCCCTCTCGCGGCACATGAGCGTTACCGGCGGCTGACCGTTCCTCGCTATTGCCCTCGGCTGATCGCACCCACCGCGCCGCACAATAGGCCGCCTCGCGCCGGCCCACGACATACAAGGCCCGCGCATTCGCCTTTTGGCGAATAGGCGCTCCCTAACTCACAGCTCATTCCGCGCCCCTGCCCGGCCCCGTCGCATTGCCCGCCCGCCGTCAATTTCGCCATTGACGCACGATGGCGGCATCGGATTAAGGTGACGGGCTTGGCCGGCTGGCCGCGCCGTGGGGGCGTAAAGTAAAAATAAAATTGCGGCCGGCGCTGCCGGCCGGCTGAGGGGGATACGATTGGGCGCTCTCGACGCAGTTCGGAAGGCGTTGCTCCCGGCGACGCGCGTCATGGACGCTTGGGCAAGCGCTTGACGCAGCCGATCCTCACCACCATTGCGGCTAACGGGCGCTGAGGGAGGCATCGTGCGGTTCTTGTTGGCGATGAGCGGGGCTATCGACCGGCTCAATGAAAAAATAGGCGCTGTTTGCAATCTGCTCGTGCTGCTCGCCTGTCTGGTGAGCGCCGGCAACGCCATGATCCGTTATGCGTTCGATTACAGCTCGAACAGCTGGCTCGAATTGCAGTGGTATATGTTCGCCGTGATGGTGATGTTCGGCGCCGCCTACACCTTCAAGCGCAATGAGCATGTTCGCGTCGAGATATTTTATCTGTTTCTGTCCGAGCGTGGTCAGCTCTGGCTCGATCTGATCGGCACCCTCTTCTTCCTGATCCCCGTTTGTCTGTTGCTCTGCTATCTGTCTTGGCCGTTTTTCTATCAGGCTTATCAAACAGGCGAAGTATCGAGCAATGCCGGCGGCCTGATCCGCTGGCCGATCAAATTCGTGCTGCCGGCCGGCTTCGTGATGCTGGCGCTGCAGGGCGTGTCGGAGGTCGTCAAGCGCATTGCCGCGCTTCAGGGCCAGGTGACCATCGACGCGAAATACGAGAGGCCGACGCAATGATCACGTTGGAGACAATGCCGCCTCTGATGTTCGCCGGCCTCGTGGTGTTCATGCTGATCGGCTTCCCGGTCGCTTTCACGCTCGCCGCGGTCGGACTTTCGTTCGGCTTTCTTGCGATCGAGTACGGCTTTTTCGACCTGAACTTTCTTCAGGCGATTCCGAGCCGCGTGTTCGGCAACGTTCTGTCCAACGAGCTCCTGCTTGCCATTCCATTCTTCACCTTCATGGGCGCGGTGCTCGAGCGCTGCGGTCTTGCGGAAGACATGCTGGATTCCATGGGCCAGTTGTTTGGGCCGATCCGCGGCGGGCTCGGTTATTCCGTCATCATCGTCGGCTTCATCCTCGGGGCGATCACCGGCACGGTTGCCGCGCAAGTCATCGCCATGGCGATGATCTCGATGCCGGTGATGATCCGCTACGGATACAACATGCGCTACACGACGGGCGTGCTTGCCGCGTCAGGCACGATCACTCAACTGGTGCCGCCGTCGCTCGTGCTCATCGTTCTGGCCGACCAGCTCGGAAAATCCGTCGGCGACATGTATCTCGGCGCCTGGGGCCCCTCGATCTTTCAGATCATGCTGTTCGCAGGCTACACGTTCGTGCTCGGCATTTTCAAACCCGATCATCTGCCGCCGGTGCCGAAGGACGCACGCACGCTGACGGGCTGGCCGTTGTGGCGGAAATGCCTGATGGGCATTATCCCGTCCGCGGTGCTTATCTTTGTCGTGCTTGGCACCATGATGCTCGGGTTGGCAACGCCGACCGAGGCCGGGGCGATGGGCGCAATCGGCGCGATCGTGCTCGCCGTCATGCATCACAAGGACTTCAGCACGACGGGCCGGAAAATCCTTGTCGTCGGCGTTATCGCCGGCGGCATCGGCAGCATTGTCGGAATTCTTGCGACGGAAGGACCGGTCTTCAGGATCGCCTTTGCGATCACCTATTTCGCGGTGGTTTGGGTCTGTCTCGAAGCTGTTCGCATTCCCGAACTGAGAAGCCTGATCAAGCAAGGCTATGAGACGACCATGCGCATTACGACCATGGTCGTGTTCATCCTGATCGGTTCGACCTGCTTCTCGGTCGTATTCATGGGCGTCTCCGGCGGAGTTTGGCTGGAGCACTTGCTGACATCGCTGCCCGGCGGCGTTTGGGGCTTCCTGATCTTCATCAATCTGTTCATCTTCTTTCTGGCGTTCTTCCTGGATTTCTTCGAGATCGCCTTCATCATCCTGCCGATGATCGCGCCGGTGGCGCAGAAAGTCCTGACGCCGGTCGTCGGCGCCGACGCCGCCTTGATCTGGTTCGGGGTGATGCTGTGCGTGAACATGCAGACGTCGTTCATGCACCCGCCGTTCGGCTTTGCGCTGTTCTACTTGCGCGGCGTCGCACCCAAAGAGGTCAAGAGCTCCGATATCTACTGGGGAGCCCTGCCGTGGGTTGGTTTGCAGATGATCATGGTCGTGCTGGTGATCGCTTTTCCGATCACGGTTACGGGGCTGCTCGACAAGGCCAAGAACGTTGATCTCAACACGATCAAGATCGAGGTTCCGCAGATCGACTTGCCGCCGCTCGACTTCAGCGAGCCGCCGAAGCATTAGGGCATTTCCACTTGCAATGATTCAGTGGCGTCATGGCCGGGCTCGTCCCGGCCATCCACGTCTTCCTTGACGTTCGACAAAGGAAGACGTGGATGCCCGGCATAAAGCCGGGCATGACGACGGAGAGGCCGGCGCAAGCGAATTTAAGCACGCGAGTGCTGCACCATGAACGAGTCGTAACTCAGCTCGGCAACCTGGAACCATTGGTAGCCATTGTTGGTGAAGGCCGTCATCGAGTCATAGACATTCTTGAAGCTCTCGTTCGTGGTGGCGATTTCCGCGTGCAGATCCTTCGCCGACTTGAAGCAGGCTTCCATGATCGCCGGCGAGAAGCCGTGTAGCTTGGTGCCCCCGGCAAGCAGGCGCCGCAGCGCCGGCGGATTGAGCTCATCGTATTTCGCGAGCATCCACGTGTTGGCGTAGTGGCCGGCCTGATCGAGGATCGCTTTGTAGTGTTTCGGCAGCGCGTTCCACTTGTCGAGATTGACGAAGGTGAACAGCATCGAGCCGCCTTCCCACCAGCCCGGGTAGTAGTAGTGCGGCGCGACCTTGTAGAGGCCGAGCTTCTCGTCGTCGTAGGGGCCGACCCATTCGGCGGCGTCGATGGTGCCCTTCTCCAGCGCCGGATAGATGTCGCCGGCTGCAATCTGCTGCGGCACGGCGCCGAGCTTCTGCAGCACGCGCCCGGGGAACCCGCCGATGCGTATCTTCAGACCTTTTAGGTCATCGACGGTCCTGATCTCCTTTCGATACCAGCCGCCCATCTGGCAGCCGGTGTTGCCCGCGAGCAGCGCCGTGCAATTGTATTTCTTGTAGAACTCGTTGAGGACATCCTTGCCGCCGCCATGCATGAACCAGCCCTGATTCAAACGCTGGTTCGGGCCGAATGCGACCGATGTGCCGAACGCGAATGTCGGATCCTTGCCGAAGTAATAATACGAGGCCGTGTGCCCACATTCGACGGTGCCGTTCTGCACGGCGTCAAGCACTTGCAGCCCGGGCACGATCTCCCCGGCGGCGAACACCTGGATCTGGAATTTGTTGTCGGTGGCTTCGGCAACGGCCTTTGCCATCATATCGGCACCGCCATACAGCGTATCAAGCGACTTCGGCCAGCTCGTCGTCATCCGCCATTTGAGCTCGGGCATTGACTGCGCAATGGCCGGCGCAGCAATCGTTCCAGCCGCCGCGGCGCCGAGACCAGCCGCCTTGAGAAATTGACGACGCTTCATCGAATTGCCCTCCCTGGTGGTCTTCCTGGCGGGCTCCGCGGAGCGCGGGCTCCGTTCTTTTTGTCCCCTCGGGGACGCCCCGTGATAGGCGCAGATTCCCCGAATGCAGTAGTCTGCTCCTCTCGGACGTAAGTTGTAAGTGGGCGAAAGCGCCCACGCTGCGGTGCAAAAGCACGTCGGGCCGGCTTTGTGAGCCGGCCCCGTTTGGGCGTTTATGGTCCGCCGATCAACCCTTGCTGCGGCTGCGGATCTGGAAGCTGTCGAAGCTGTACTCCGCGACCTGCCACCACAGATATTCGTCGTTGCGGAACGCTTGCATGGACTCCAGCACCTTCTTGTAGTCGGCATTGGTGGCCGCGGTTTCCGCGTTCACCTCATTGGAGGCCTTGAGGCAGGCCTCCATCACCGACTGGCTGAACGGCCGCAGTTGCACGCCGTTCCCCACCAGGCGCTTGAGCGCCTGCGGATTGCGCGCATCGTATCGCGCCGTCTGCTCGGCATTGGCCGCGCCAGCCGCGGCGCGAATGACCGCCTGATAGTTCTTCGGCAGTGAATTCCACTTGGCGAGATTGATCTGCAAGTGGTTGGTCGTGCCGCCTTCCCACCAGCCGGGGTAATAGTAGAACTTCGCGACCTTCTGAAAGCCGAGCTTCTCGTCGTCGTAAGGGCCAACCCACTCGGCGGCATCGATCGTGCCCTTCTCCAGCGCCGGATAGATGTCGCCCGCGGCGAGCTGCTGCGGAATAAGGCCGAGCTTCTGCAACGTCTTGCCGGCCCAGCCGCCGATGCGCATCTTGATGCCGTTGAAGTCGCCCGGCTGCTTGATCTCCTTGTTGAACCACCCGCCCATCTGGCAGCCGGTGTTGCCCATCAGGATATTGTACGTGTTAAACTTGGCGCCGAACTCATCGATGAGCTTCTGTCCGTCGCCATCGTAGAACCACGCGTTCTGCTGGCGAGCATTGAGTCCGAACGGAACGGCGCAGAACAGCGCCCAGGTCGGGTCCTTGCCGATGTAATAGTAATAGGCCGTGTGGCCCATCTCGACGGTGCCGTTCTGCACCGCGTCGAGCGTTTGCAGGCCGGGGACGATTTCGCCCGCGGCGAATGTCTGGACCTGGAATCTTCCGTCGGTCGCTTCGCCCACATATTTCGAGAACGTCTCGCACGACCCGTACAACGTATCGAGCGACTTCGGCCAGCTCGCGGTCAGACGCCAGTGCAACTCAGGCATCGATTGCGCAATCGCCGGCGCGGCAATCGCTGCGCTCGCCGCAGCGCCAAGCCCGGCGGTTTTCAAAAATTGACGACGCTTCATGTCCCTGATCTCCCCTGGTGTGCCGTTGTTATTTCGATTTTTGGACGTATCCCGGCAGATTTCGCCCTGTCGCAAGGATGACGTGTTGTAAGGGGGAAATCCAGCCATTCTCCGCAAAAAGGAAAGGCCCCCGCCGGGTGTCCCGGACGAGGGCCTGTTGCTTGAGCAATTGCCGTAAGCGGCTTTATCAGCCGTGCGTGCGCATGCGCACCATGAAGGCGTCGAAGCTGAGCTCGGCCACCTGCCACCACAGATATTCGTCGCCACGGAAGGCGACCATGCTGTCATAGACCTTCTTGAAGTCGGCATTCTTGGCGCTGACTTCGTTGTAGGTCTCGGTGGTCGCTTTGTAGGACGCTTCCATCACCGGCTGCGGGAACGGGCGAAGCTGGGCGCCGCCCGCCACCAGGCGCTTGAGCGCCGCCGGATTGACCGCATCGTACTTGGCGATCATCCAATTATGCGCCGTATTGGACGCGGCCTTCACGATGGCCTGGTAGTTCTTCGGCAGCGCGTTCCATTTGTCGAGGTTGATGAAGTTGTGCAGCATCGCGCCGCCTTCCCACCAACCCGGATAGTAATAGAACTTGGCGACCTTGGCGAAGCCGAGCTTCTCATCGTCATAGGGGCCGACCCACTCCGCGGCGTCGATGGTGCCCTTCTCCAGCGCCGGGTAGATGTCGCCGCCCGCGACCTGTTGCGGCACCGCGCCCATCTTGCTGAAGATCTGTCCGGCGAATCCGGCGATACGGAATTTGAGACCGTTCAAATCATCGACGGTCTTGATCTCCTTGCGGAACCAGCCGCCCATCTGACAGCAGGTATTGCCGGCCATCAGCGCCATGAAATTGTATTTCTTGTAGAAGTCATTGGCGAGTTCGAGCGCGCCGCCGAACTGCATCCACGACTGCTGCATGCGCGTGTTGAGGCCGAACGGCTGCGCGGTGAACAGACCGAAGGTCGGGTCCTTGCCGACGTAATAGTAAGACGCCGTGTGCGCCATCTCGACGGTGCCGTTGCCCACGGCATCGGCGGCCTGCAGGCCGGGAACGATTTCGCCCGCGGCAAAGCACTGGATCTGAAACTTGTTGTCGGTCGCTTCAGCCACCGTCTTCGCGAAGACTTCGCCCGCTCCGTAGAGCGTGTCGAGCGACTTCGGGAAGCTCGACGTCAGACGCCACTTCAGCTCGGGTGACGACTGCGCAATGGCCGGCTTCGCGATCGAAGCCACAGCGAGACCGGCGCCGGCCGCGCCCAGAAATTGTCGGCGTTTCATCCTCTTCCATCTCCAGTGTTTTTTCTCCGTCGGGATCGACGGCTTGGCGGTTGCAAGCAGGTTTTGATACCCGCAGAGTCAGCACCAGTACTGCATGGCCCGCGTACGAGCAATGTGATGAGAGTAGAAGACTTGGATGACATTTCTTCGACTTTTGTCGAAGGCCCGCATCAACGTGCCGGCGCTACGCCTCGATGACGATCTTCGGCGCCGCGCGTCCCGCGGATGGGCCGCCCTTCACCTGTGCAAGCACTTTGGCGGCAATGTCGCGATAGATCTTGGCATGCGGGCCGTCCGGCTCGGTCGCGACCACCGGCAGACCGGCATCGGATTTTTCGCGGATGGTCATGTGCAGCGGCACTTCGCCGAGGAACGGAACGCCGAGTCGTTCGGCTTCGTGGCGCGCGCCGCCATGGCTGAAAATGTCGGAGCGCGTGCCGCATTCCGGGCAGAGGAAATAGCTCATGTTCTCGACGACGCCGAGCACCGGCACGTTCACGCGCTTGAACATCGCCACGCCGCGCCGGGCGTCGATCAGGGCGAGATCCTGCGGCGTCGAGACGATCACAGCGCCTTTCAGCGGCACCTGTTGCGCCATCGTGAGCTGGGCGTCGCCGGTGCCCGGCGGCATGTCGACCACCATGATGTCGAGCTTGCCCCACTCCACCTCGCGCAGCATCTGCGTGATCGCCGACATCACCATCGGCCCGCGCCAGATCATCGGCGTCTCTTCGTCGATGAGGAAGCCGATCGACATCACCGTCAGCCCGTAGCGCTCGATCGGCTTGAGGCGGTTGCCGCCGATGGTCTGCGGCTTCTCTTTGATGGCGAGCAGTTTCGGCAGCGATGGCCCATAAATATCCGCATCGAGCATGCCGACCTTGAGGCCGAGGTCGCGCAGGCCGAGTGCGAGATTGACGGCGGTGGTGGACTTGCCGACGCCGCCCTTGCCGGAGGCAACAGCGATGATGGCGTCAACGCCGGGAATACCGGGCTGCACCTTGTCGGCTGGATGCGCATGGGTGTGGGCGTGGCCATGCGCCGCGGGGGCACCCGCCGCACGCGGCTGCTGAGCGACGTGGGCCGGCTGCGGTCCGCGCGCGGCGGCGCTGCCGGCGGCACGTTCCGCCGTTAGCGCAACAAGAGCCGACTGCACGCCCGGAACGGCGCGCACGGCCATCTCGGCCGCCTTGCGCACGGGCTCCCAGGCCTTCACCGCGGCGGCGTCTACCGTCAGAGAGAAGAACACCTTGCCATCGCTGACGACGACGTCGGACAGCACGCGCGCTTCGGGCAAAGGCTGGCCGTCGGGCGACGGAACCTTCGCCAGCGCGCTGAGAACCTGTTCCTTCGTCACCGCCATGATCGCTTCCTAAACTGCCACGTACGTTCGTGCCGCCAACATAGGCGCGCTGCTGCAAGGGTCAATGCGGCTCCTTCCCCGCCTCGCACGAAGGGCAGGCAAACGCCATCGCCCGTGTTGTTTGGTCGGCGCCGGGTACGCCGTCGTCTTGAACATCCTTCCCCATGAGGGGAGCGGAGCGCCGGGAAACGCGGAGGCGTGCGAAGCCTCCTGAGCGGCCGGCGAAGCCGCCCGACACGCTTGCGAGGCGTG
>DATDMA010000009.1:0-22259 GCA_036519015.1 Pseudolabrys sp.
GACGAGTTCGGCGACATTGCTTACGACGACGAGCACCGTCGTCAACTCGATCAGCATGGTGAACACCGGCGTCATCCTGAAAGTCCTGCCGCATGTTCACGCGAACGGCTCCGTTCAGCTCGAGATCGAACAGGAGATTTCCAACGTCGTGAATGCCACCCAGGCGACTTTGACACCGACGATTTCGCAACGTCGCGTCCACTCGACGGTGGCCGTGACGAGCGGCCAGACGGTTATGCTTGGCGGGCTGATCACCGACAGCGACAGCAACACAAAAGCCGGCATTCCCGGGATCAACCAGATCCAGTACCTGGGCGACTTGTTCGGCAATACGACGAAGAGCAAGGAGCGGCAGGAAATCGTCATCTTCATCAAGCCGCAGTTGATCCGGAACGGCGGCGATGCGCGCGACGTCGCTGAGGAGTTCCGCCGGCGGCTGCGCGCGATGCACGGATGGGGCGACGAGGCCGTTCCGCGGCAGACCGTCATCTATCACAAGTAACAATGGACGACGGCGCCGGCGCGGAGTGTAGCGAGGAGGACCTTCGTCCGAACGTGGCGATCCTCCTGGGTGGGACCGTCGCCGTCGGCCTCATCTCAGCGCTGTCGTTGCCGTGGCCGATCGCCATTGCCTCGACGCTGCTTGGCGCCTTGATGATCGCCGGCGCGGACGTTGATGCGCGGGTGTTCCTGCTGCCTGACGTCGTCACGCTTGGCGCCGCAGCGAGCGGCATCCTCACCGCTTACGTTCTCGCACCCGTCGATCCGGTATGGAGTGCGGTGAACGCAGGCATTCAGGCGGCGGCGACCGCCGCCGTGGTCGGTCTCGTTCGCTGGGCGTATGGGCGATGGCGGGGGTGCGAAGGTCTTGGTTTCGGCGACGTCAAGCTCGCTGCGGCCGTCGGCGCGTGGCTTCCATTGGAAGCCATTCCATTGTGCTTCGCGCTAGCCACGGGCGCGGCGCTCGTCGCCGTCATCGTCGCTCGTCTGCGCGGTCAGCCGATCGGCGCGACGATGAAACTACCGTTCGGCGCGTTCCTCTGTCCGGCGCTCTGGCTTATTTTCTACGTGACCGTGTTTCCAGGGCAATGATGGCCCCTACGCCACCGGAAACGTCGCGTGCCAATGCTGCGCGATATCGACACCGCGGCAGAACCAGACGCCTTCGCGGCCGCGCATGTATTCGAGCATCTTGAGCAGGCCGCCACAGCGTCCAGGCCGGCCGATCAGGCGGTCATGGAGTCCGATCGACAGCAGCTTCGGCGAGCCCTTGGTACCTTCGCGATAGAGAAGGTCGAAGGCGTCGCGCATGTAGGTGAAGAAGTCGTCCCCCGTCGAGAAGCCGCTGTTCTCGTTGAAGCGGTTGTCGTTCGCTTCATACGAGTAAGGGATGACGAGATGCGGCTTGCCGTCGACCCTCAGCCAATAGGGGAGTTCGTCGGCCAGCGAATCCCGGTCGTAGAGAAAGCCGCCGGCTTCGACGAGCAGCCGGCGCGTATTGGGGCCGGGCCGTCCGGTCATCCATCCGACAGGCCGCGTCCCGGTCAGCTCGGTGAGAATGTCGACAGCGCGCTTGATCTGCTCGCGCTCGACATCTTCCGGCACGGCGCAATAGTCGATCCAGCGATAGCCGTGGCTGACAACCTCGTGCCCGCGCGCGACAAAAGCCTTTGCGAGAGCGGGGTTCTGCTCCAGGGCACGGGCGACGCCGAGCACGTTGATCGGGATCGCGAAATCGCGGAAGGCGTCGAGCACGCGCCAGGCGCCACGGCGGCTGCCGAACTCGAACACCGACTCGACCAGCGGCACGCGCACACCGGCCATTGTCGGCACGCCGATGTCGTTGAGCATGCCCTCGGACACGTCGTCGCCATTATAGAGCGTGGATTCCCCGCCGCCTTCAACATTGAGATTGAAGTTGACGGCGATCACCGCGCCGCCCGGCCACGCCGGATTGGGCGGAAACTCGCCATAGCCGACCAGATCGCGGGCGATCATAGGGTCCGGCTTTGCCTCGAACGTCATCGGATGAGTGCCTTTCAATTCACCCGTGCCAGAGGGGCCACGCACGGATCATAGCAATAGAACCAATCGGTTTCGGTCGGACCGCGCATCCAGCTATTTTCGACCGAGATGCGCTGCACGTCGCTGACGCGTGGGATCCGGGTCGCCTTGTAGCAGGCGAAGGCCTCGGCCGGATCGTCGAAGGTCTCCAGGCAACGGGACAGGATAGCGCCGTCCTCGATGGCCATGGCGCCGCCGCCGGCCATGTAGGGCCGCATCGGATGGCAGGCGTCGCCGAGCAGCACGATGCGGCCGCCGCTCCAGCGGTCATTGCGTTCGCGATCGTAGATCGGCCAGACGCTGACGTCGTCCGCGGCTTCGAGCACGCGCTGAAGGTCGCCATGGAAGCCCGCGAACGAAGAAAGCATCTCTTCGCGCGACGAAGGGAGCGAGGCGGCGTCGCTGTCCCATGGCGCTGAGGGAATGACGCCGATGACATAGATCTCGTCGCGCCGTCCCGTCATGAAATAGGGAAGGATATGGCGGTCCGGCCCCCACCACTTGGTGCAATCCGGAATCTGGAAGCCGCGCAGCCGTTCCGCAGGGAAGATCGCGCGCTGCGCGACCGCGCCGACAAAGCGCGGCGGCTCGTCGCCGAGCAGGACCTCGCGCACCTTGGAGCGTATGCCGTCGCCGCCGATGACGATGTCCGCCTCGGCCGTCATGCCGTTTTCGAAGACCAGGCGAATGGCATCGCCGGTTTCGTTGAGGCTCACCAGCCGATGATCGAAGGCAATCGTGCCGGCGCTGACGACCTTTGCCAGCACGTGATGCAGATCGCCGCGATGAATGTTGAGATAGGCACCCCCGAAATGGTCTTCGCTCGCCGCATCGAAGGCGATCTCATACATCGTCTCGCCGGTGTCCCAGGCGCGGCTGATATAGCAGCCCGGCTTGATGCCGGTGTCGATCAGCTCGCGCTCGATGCCGAGGCGGCGCAACGCCTTCATGACATTCGCGCTGAGAATGATCCCCGCGCCGATGCGTGAGAAGGCGGGCGCCTGCTCGTACACGGCGACAGGGAAACCGGCCCGTTGCAGGAAGCCGGCGGCGGTCAAGCCGCCAAGGCCGGCGCCCACGACGGCGATGCGTGTTTTCCGATTCATCGCCCCACCTGATTCACTTCGCCGGCACTGGGACCGGCGCCGCGACCATGTCTTTATAAGACGGATAGCCGAGCAAGATTCCGACGTCGCGTCCGAATTGATTGAGACTGGCGATGCTCGCGTGCGAGAGCGCCGGGTCGTAGTAGGGAAGATCGCGGCGCACCAGCTCTGCGATGAGGGATGCTTCCTCGCTTGGAAAAATCTTCTCGCCAACCTTGGTCGCGAGCGAAATGTCCTCTTTGAGCGCGGTCAGCGTGTTGGCGATCGCACGCTGCGCGGCGCCGGCCACCTCGGGGTCCTTTTGTAGAACGCGGTCGGCGACCGCGAGGGTCGGCAGCGTATAGCCGAACGCGGCCGGCGGGCCGTCGCCGCGGCGGACATCGAGCACGATCGTTCCAGCGCCGCGACGCACGGCGAGCTCGGCGCCCATGCCGTTCGCCCAGAACCCGTCGATGGTCCCGTCCTTGAGGGCCTGCGCGGCGATCACGCCGGTATTGCTCTTGCGCTCGAGCGACTTCTGCAGCGGTGCAATGGTGACTTTGTCGCGCTCGATATCGATGCCGGCGGCCTGCAATAGCCGCTTCAAGCCGAGGTCGACCCAAGGCGCAGCCGCGATGCGCCTGCCGCGCACGACGCTGAGATCGCCGCGCGCGCCGGCGAGGTCGGGACGCATCACCAGGAACCAGTACATGCCCTGCGACAGCGCGCAGACGAACTTCATGCCGCGCCAGCCGGGAAAAGCGGCGAGGCCGGCATGCGCTTCCGCGGCGACGAACTCGACTTCGCCGTCGCGCATGGCCTCATAAGTCCGCCCGGCCGGAGCGATGAGTTCCACCGTCACGTCGAGGCCTTCGCGCTTGAAGAATCCAAGCTCGGCGGCCGCCACCGCGGGGAAGTAAGAATTGCTGATGAGATCTGGAACGGCAAGTTTCATCGTGACGCTTTCACTTTCTTAAGGGCCCGCTCAGCGGGTGATAACGACTTCGATCGGGGTCGGGTTGAAGCCCGAACAGGGGTTGTGCCGTTGCGGGCAATTGGAGATCACCGTGACAACCGGCGTCTCCGCCAGCAGCTCGACATAGTCTCCGGCCTTGGAGATGCACGGTGCGATGGCGACGGAGCCGTCGGCTTCGACCGGCACATACATGAAGAAATTGACGTTGGCGACGATATCCGCCGGGCCGAGACACCAGTTCGACAACTCGGCGATGAAATTGGCTCGGCAGCTATGCGTGTTCTTCACGCCATAGCGGACTTCGTTGATCTCCGCGCTACAGCAGCCGGCCAGGGTGTCGTGGCGGCCGCAGGTGTCTTCGATCACGGTCAACAGCGGGCGCGCGAGTTCCGAATAGAGCGTCACGCCCTTGCCGATATAGATCGTCTTGGCGAGCTTGAGGGTGTTGGGCGCGCTGTAGCGATCGACCGGCATGTCGGTGGAGAAACAGAGGAAATCCACCGCCTGCCGGCCTTCCAGGTCGATGATGCGCAGTCGGTCGCCCTTTTCCAGGCGCGCCGACCACCGGCCCTCGGCAGGGATGGTCTCGCGGCGGATTTCGCGGCGCGCGGTTTCGCGCACTGGATCGGCGATGGTCATGGTCATATAAATCTCCTGCTAATTTTCGGGATCGTCGACGATTGGGAAACATGAGCAAACGAAGCCGCGAGGACGTGGCGCGCGCGCGGTCGGGGCTGCTCCCGGCCGAGGATGCGGACACGCTGACGGACATGGTGCGCCTGTCGCTTCGGCGGGACATCCTGTCGCTCGCGCTGGCGCCGGGCGTGCATCTGACCTTGCGCGAGCTGAAGTCGCGCTACGGCGTCGGGGCGACGCCCTTGCGTGAGGCGCTGTGGAGCCTCTCCGGGGAGGGCCTGATCCGCTACGAGCCGCAGGCGGGCTTCAGCGTCGCCGACGCAAGCCGCGACCGGCTCGTGGGGCTCGCCGGCTTGCGGCAGCACATGGAACCTTGGGCGCTCGGCCACGCCATGCAAAGCGACGACCGCTCGTGGATTGCGAATGTCGAGACGGCCTACGCGCGGCTCGCGCCGATCGATGCTCTGGTCGGCGACCAGCGCGCCATCGACCCGCAATGGGAAGAGGCGCACCGGCTCTTTCATCTCTCCCTGCTGGGGGGCTGCATGATGCCGTCGCTGCTGCGCGAGATCTCGCGCTGGTACGAAGAGGCCGACCGCTACCGACGCCTGATCTCGCCGACCTTGGGCTACACGGTCGGCAACAAAGGCGACCACGATGTCCTTTACGAAGCCGTGCGCGCAGGCGACGCCGCGCTCGCGACGGCGACTTTGGAACGGCACATCGTGGATACGACCACACGTCATCTCGGCTACTTCGACGGATCCAGCAGCGTGGCGGAGTGAGCGTCGAGCGCCGCCAGCACCCGCTCAGGCGTAAAAGGCATGGACGTCATGCAGGCGCCGCTCGCGTATTGAATCGCATTGGCGATGGCCGCGGCGATGCCGAGCATGCCGGCCTCGCCGATCCCCTTCAGCCCGCCCGGACCGATGCCGAGGCCATGTTCGGCCACGAAGCCCTCGAAGGCTGAGGGCATGTCGCCGGCGCGCGGCACGCGGTAAGTGATCGGCGTGGCGTTCTCCGGCAGATCGCCGCGATAGCGCAGCTCCTCGAACAGCGCCTGGCCGAAGGCTTGCGCGGCGGCGCCTTCGATCTGGCCAAGGCACACCGCCTTGTCGAGCGCGCGGCCGGCATCGGCCCCGACGACGAGGCGATGCACGGTCACCAGGCCGGTCTCTGTGTCGACGCTGACCTCGGCCGCGGACCAGCACGGCATCCACGACATGTTCCTGGCGCCAAGTGGCGTGTCGGCATCATACGGCTGCTTGAACGCGCCGCGTCCGATGAACTCCCAGCCGATGCCGCCGTAGTAGCGGCGGATCATCGGCTCGAGCGGATAATCGGTATTGCCGCGCCGCACGTTCCATCCCTCGAGCGAGAGCTCGGCGGGAGAACAGTCGAGCCGGTCAGCGGCGAACTGCAGCACCTGTGCGCGGGCATCGCGCGCCGCCATCTGCACGGCGAGGCCGGTGACCATCGTGGCGCAGCTGACATGCGTGCCGTTGTCGGGCGGGCTGTGGTCGGTATCGATGCTGGCATAGCTCGCCGCGGCAAGCGGCAGGCCGATCTCGTCGGTCGCCAGCCGGCACAAAGCGGCCGGCGCGTTTTGCCCAACATCGACCGCGGCGGCGCTGACCACCACGTCCCCGCTTTGCGTGATGCGCACGAGGGCCTGGGCATGATTGCCGGTGCCGCCCGCATCCTTGAGCCCGATCGCAAAGCCGACACCGCGCGTGGTGTCGCGCGTTGGCGCCCGCATCGTGGCCGCGAGCCTGTCGAGCTCGAAGGCGAAGTCGCAGTCGATGCCGCGCTCATTCGGCGCGAAGGGCTCGTGCGGCTTCAAAAGGTTGGCGAGACGGAAGTCCACCGGATCGCGTCCCAGCCGCTGTGCGATCATGTCCATCTGGCGCTCGGAGGCCCAGGAGGCCTGCGTGCCGCCGAAGCCGCGGAACGAGCCGGACGGCACGGTGCAGGTGCGCACGACGCGCACGCGGCTGGCGATCGCCTGCCAGCGATAGGGGCCGCCGACGCGGTAACCGAGCTTGATCGCGACCAGCGCCGACGCATCGATATAGGCGCCGCCGTCGATCATGACCTCGGCCTGGCGGGCGATCAGCCGGCCGTCATGGTCCACGCCGGTCGTCAGCGTCAGCGACGCCGGATGCTTGACCAGCGTCAGCAGGCCCTCGTCCATGCTGAGCGCAAGGCGCACCGGCGCGCGCGCCTTGCGGGCCATCAGCGCCACCAACGGCTCCATCTTGCAATAGGACTTGCCGCCGAAGCCGCCGCCGACCGGCGGCGTGTGGACGCGGACGCCGGTCACCGGCAGGCCGAAGATGCGCGCCAAGTCGGCACGCAGCACGAAGGGGTCCTGGTTGCACGACCACATTTCCAGGCGGGAGCCCGTCCAGCGCGCCACATTGACGTAAGGCTCGAGCATGAAGTGATTGATGCGCGAGATGTCGAACGTGTCGGTGAAGACACGCGCCGCGTCTTGCAGGGCCCGCGTGGCGTCGCCGTAGCCGAACCTGTACTCGTAAGGCACGTTGGGGGCCGGATCGACGATGCTCTGCGACATGTTGCCGACGCCGGGCGCGACACCGGGCGTCGGTCCCTCGAACAGCGTCGGCGCGCCCGGGGCCAGCGCGTCCGCCATCGTCATCACCGCCGGCAATGGCTCATAGTCGACCACGATGGCTTGCGTGGCGCGGAAGGCGGTATGCTCGTCAACGGCAACAACGGCGGCGACAACATCACCAACATAGCGAACACGATCAACACCGATCACCGGCTGGTCGCGCAGCGCGACGCCGTAAAGCGGGTCGGCGAGGCCGGCGAGATCCGCGCCGGTCACCACGCAGACGACACCGGGGATTGCCAGCGCCGGAGCAGTGTCGATGCGGCGGATCAAGGCATGGGCATGCGGACTACGCAGCAGCTTGCCATGCAGCATGCGCGGGACTTCGGCATCGAAGACATAGCGCGTCTCGCCGGTGACGCGCTCACGCGCGTTGCCGAAGAGCGGTTCACCCCGCAAGTGCCGCGTTCCGTGCATCAGACCGTCACCAAAGCATCGTGCAGCGCAGCCTCGCGCACGGCGGCGACAATGGGCCCATAGCCGGTGCAGCGGCAGAGATTGCCGCCGAGCCAGGTGCGGATCGTTTGCTCATCGGGATCAGGGTGTTCGGCCAAAAGGGCGACGACCGAGAGGATCATGCCGGAGGTGCAGAAGCCGCATTGGAACGCGCCGCAGGCGAGGAAGGCCGCCTGCACGCGATGCAGCGTGTCGTCCGAGGCAAGGCCTTCGACCGTGGTGATCTGCGCGCCGTCGATCTTGAACATGAAGGTGGCGCAGGCCGCCACCGGGCGGTCATCCGCGAGCACCGTGCAGGCGCCGCAGACTCCTTGGTCGCAGCCGACTTTGCAGCCGGTGAGCCCGCATTGCTCGCGCAGCACGTCGGCAAGCACGTCGCGCGGCGAGACTTCGAACTGTCGCGGCACGCCGTTGAGAGTGACCGATACCGAAATCATGCCGTGGCTCCGAGCCGCACGAGAAGGCGGCGGATGAGGACGTCGCACATGCGCCGGCGATAGGTCGCGCTCGCCACTCCATCGCCGACGATGGCGGCGGGAAGCGCGTCGGTCGCGGTGCATGCGATGCCGGCGGCCTTGGCCGCGAGCGCCGGCAGAGCCTCTCCGGCAACGGCGAGATCGATCGCGATGGGCCGCGCATAGGCGCAGCCGATGGCGATGCGCGCCGCGCGCAACTCTCCTCGTTCGAAGCGCGCACCGAGATAGACGGACAGTGTCGGATGCAGCGACCTGTCGGCAAGCAGACGCAACGAGGGCGCCTCGGCAATGCTGACGCTTTCCAGAAGCGCGCCGCGATGGTCCGCAAGCTGATCGACGCCGATGGTGATCGTGCCGGCGGCTCTGCGCACGGTGGCCTCCGCCCCCAGCGCCAGCAGTGCCGGCGCGGCGTCGTAATGCGGCAGGCCGGACATCAGGTTGCCGCCGATTGTGCCGGTGCTGCGCACACGCGGATTGGCGATGCCGCACCAGAGCGCGGACAGGTCCGGCACGGCCGCCGCCATCACGTCGCTGCGGGCGATCTCCGCATGGGTCGTCAGCGCGCCGATGATGAGCTTTCCGTCGGCCCGGCGGATGCCGTGCAGCGATGGGATGCCGTCGAGGAAGATCAACTGGTCGAAGGCTTCGCCGCTCTTCATGCGATCGATCAGATCGAGGCCGCCGGCCATGAAGGCGGACCGCATACCCGGCTGCACGGCGGCAACAGCGTCATCTGCGCTCGTCGGCCGCGACAAAGCGAACGGGTGGATGTGCTTGCGCGAGCGCAAGCCGACCAATGAGGATTTCGGCATCAGAATTCGCTCGTGGTGATGGAGACGCCCATGCGCCGTTCGATCAGCCATTCGGCCAGAGCCACCGCGCCATAGAGGGCGAGACCGGCCACGCATAGAAGGACGATGGCGGCGAAGACGAGCGCCGTCTCGGCGGCGGAGGAGGCCATCATGATGATGTAACCGAGGCCGGCCTGCGCGGTGACGAATTCACCGACGATCACCCCGATCATCGCCATGGTGACGGCCACCTTCAGGCCGGAGAAAATGTGCGGCATCGCGTAGGGAACGCGCACGCTGGTGAAGATCTGCCACGGCGAGGCCGTCGCCGAAGCCGCCATGCGCACGACGTTGCGGTCGGCGCTCATCAGGCCGGTCGCGGTCGAGACGACGACCGGGAAGAAGGCCATGAACACGGCGAGCGACAGCCGCGAGGTCGGGCCGACGCCGAACCAGACGATGAACAGCGGCGCCAGCGCCACCTTTGGAATAAGCTGGAAGGCGAGGATGTGCGGATAGAGCGCCTGGCGCACGCGATGCGACAGCACGAGCGCCGTTCCGAGCACGACGCCGATGACGGAGGCGAGCGCAAAGCCGATCAGCGTTTCTTCCACCGTCGGAACGGCCTGCTGCAACAGGATGCCGGACGAGGCCGCGATCACCTGCCACACCGCGCTCGGCGGCACGACGACCATCGGCGATATGTGTGCAGCCCGCGTGCCGAACTCCCACACCAGGACGACAGCCGCAGCCAGCAGGACGGGCAGCAGCACGCGGCGGATCAAAGCAAGACTTCGCCAGGCGCGTGTGATTGTGTTCATCACGGCGCCGCCGACGTCGTTGGGGAGAGGCAAGGGCGACGTGTTGGCCCGGGCCACGCTGTGCTTCATGACAGATACTTCCGATACTCGCCGACTCCGTTCGTCACCTCCGACCATTGCGCAGAGGCGAGCTTGATGTTTCCGGCATAAGCGTTGCTGTACCAGCTCTCGACCGCGGGTCTCTTCATCCCGGCGGTCGACAGGTAGGTCATCACAAGATCGGTCATCGCCTCGTACACCTTGGGATCGCCCCAGCCGAGGCCATGCTCCATCGCTTGCGGCCTCGCCACGGCGAAGCGGTGCAGGCCCATGCCGATGCGAATAAAATCGCGCGCGTTCGCGGTCAGGCCGGCCTCCGGCACCGCCTTGAAGAAGATCTCGGCCGACTCATCAGGCTGCGTCAGCGTGAAAGCGACGCTTTCCAGCACGGCATCGACCATGGCCGCGGCAAGGCCCTTGTCGGCATCGACAACAGACTGCGTGCTGACGATGTCGCTGCCGTAGGTCGGAATGCCAGCCGACGAATAGAGCATCCAGCGCGCGGCATGATGCTGCGACAGCAATACCGGCAAGCTCGAGGACGCGACGCCGGTCATGGCGTCGACCTGTCCGCCCGACAATGTGCGCTCGGCGAGCTTGGGATCGACGTCGATGATGGTGACCGCTTTCGGGTCGATGCCGATACGTTGCGCATAGGCCGCGAAGAACGGGGATTCGGCGGAGGCCGGCACGGTCGCCATCTTCTTGCCGACCAGATCGGCCGGCTTTTTGACGCTGCCGTCTTCCAGCACGCCGACGCCCATCATGGCGTCGTAATCGATGGTGGCGAGCCCCTTCAGCGGCAGCCCCTTGGCCACCATCAGGACCAGCGGCGCGGAAATCACCAGGCCGTAGTCGAACTGGCCGCTGGCGATGGCCTGCGCGGCCGGCAGCGAGCCGTAGCCGCGACTGATCTGGAGATCGATGCCGCGCTTGCTGAAGAAGCCCTTTTCCTTGCCGACGAACGGAAAGGTGCTGGTGCCCTGGGCGAGCCAGGGCAACGTGAACTTCACGGTGCGCGTCGCGGCAATCGCCGGAAGCGGCATGGAGGCCGCCGCGGCGCCGGCCAGTCCCAACGTCAAAGCGCGGCGGCGCGAAATCGTCGAACGACGCATGACAATGTCCCCCTTCATCCGTGCCACCATTTGCGCACGACGCGTTCGGCCTGGACCGGCAACACGTAAAGCAGCAGCCCGAGCGCGCACAAAACCACGAGCGCGGCGAATATCCGCGCCGTCTGGCCGTAGGATTGCGCGCGCAGAATGTAATAGCCGAGGCCCTCATTGGCGGAGATGAACTCGCCGATGACGATGCCGATGACCGACATCGTGGCGGCGATTTTTGCGCCGCTGAAGAAATAGGGAAGGGAATAGGGGACCTTCACGGAGAAGAACGTCTGCCAGCGGCTCGCGCCGAGCGCGTGGCAAAGCCGCAGCGCATTGGCATCGGCGCGCGCCAGTCCCGTCATGGTCGACAGCGCCACCGGAAAGAAGCTGATGAACACGGCATAGGTCAGCCGCGAGGGCGCTGCGATGCCGAGCCAGAATGTGAAGAGCGGCGCCAGCGCGATCTTCGGAATGATCTGGAAGACGACCAGGTTCGGATAGAAGGCTTCGAACGCGATTGTCGACGAACACAGGATCAGCGCGGCGGTAAGGCCGAATGCGCAGGACAGGACGAAAGCGAGCAGCGCTTCCGATCCTGTCGCCCAGCCCTGCTGGAGAAGCTCGCCGGTGATGCCATTGAACGAGCGCAGGATATCGCTCGGCGCCGGCAGGATCACCGGCGAGATGCCGGACACGGCCACACCGATCTGCCAGGCCGCGAGGACGACGACGCCGACGGTAATCGGCAGCCCGATCGGTTACGTGCGTTCGGAGATAGCGCTTGCCCGTGGCGAGGTGTCGAGGCTCATGCCGCCTTGTCCGCGCGCTCGTTCCGATAGGCTGTGCGCTTGTGCTCGATGAGCCCGCGCAGCTCGTTGCAGAGATCGTTGAATTCCGCGAGCCCGCCGACGCCATGGTCGCGCGGTCGGCCGAACGGGATGCGGATGTCCGCCACCACCGTCGCCGGCCGCCGGGTCATGACGAGCACGCGGTCGGCGAGATAGACCGCCTCGCGGATGGAGTGAGTCACGAACAGGCCGGTCTTTGGGTAGCGGTCCCAGATGTCGAGCAGCGCGTCGTTCATTTCGTCGCGCGTCATCGCGTCGAGCGCGGAGAAGGGCTCGTCCATCAGCAGGATGTCGGGGTCCGTCACCAGCGCCCGGCAGATCGCCACGCGCTGGCGCATGCCGCCGGAAAGCTGATGCGGCTTCTTGTCGGCGAAGCCGTGCAGGCCGACCATCTCGATCAATTCATCGGCGCGGGCGTGGTATTCGGCCATCGGCCGCTTTTGAATCTTGACCGGAAACAGGATGTTCTCGCGCACCGTCTTCCACGGCAGCAGCGTGCTGTCCTGGAACATGACGCCGACGTCCGGGCGCGGGCCTGTGACGGCCGCGTCGGCGATGCTGATCTTGCCGGAGGTGATCGATTCCAGTCCGCCGCACATCATCAGCAGCGTGGACTTGCCACAGCCGGACGGACCGAGGATCGCGACGAATTCGCCTTTGTTGGCGACGAAAGAGACGCCGGACACCGCTTCCACGGCGTCCTTGCCGGACTGATAGATCTTGCGGACGTTCTCGACGCGAATGTATCCGTTCATAAACCTTTGTCCTTACGAGAGGAATTCGCGGAAAGGCTTGGCGTTGTCCATCGCCTTGGTCCACTCGGCGTCCGTCAGCTTGAGCGTTCCGGCGAAGTCGTTGGTGAACAGCGCCTTCTGGTCCGGACGCTTGTCCGTCTTGTCGGCCACGTATTTCATGGTCAGGTCGGTCATGCCGGCGTAGTCGTCCGTCACGGCGTAACCGACGCCGTGCTCTTTCAGCGCCGGGTAGAGCATCGAGACGTTGAAGATGCCGATGCCGAGACGGGTGCGGTCGGCGCCCTCGGCGGTCAGCGCAACTTCGGGCACTTCCTTGAGAAAGATTTTGACCGCCTCGTCCGGACTGAGCATCGTGAATTTGATGGCCTCGGCCAGCCCTGCCGCCATGTCGGCGCAGAGCTTCGGCTTTTTTTCGAGCATTGCCGTCTGCGTCAACAGCGAGTTGTTGTAGAGCGTCAGGCCGTGGCTGCTGAACAGCAGGTTGCGCGTCTCGACGTGTTGCGACTCGAACACCGGCACGAACGAAATGGCGAATCCGGAGATGGCGTCGACCTCCTTGCTGATCAGGAGGCGCTGACGGACATTCGGGTCGGCCTGCGTGCGGGCTACCTTGTTGAGATCGAGGCCGGCGCGTTCGGCGAAGACGGTCAGGAACGGGTAGTCGCCCGAACTGACGGTCGAGGCCAGTTTGTGACCCTCGAGATCTTTCACCGTGTGGATCGGCCCGTCCTTGAGCGTGCAGATGCCCATCGTGGCGTCGTAGCCGGCCGAGAGAATGGCCGTGACCGGAAGACCTTTCGCCGCTTGCTGAATGCCGGACGAGGCGGCCGCGAGACCGAAATCGAAGCGGCCGGCGCCGACGGCCTGAGCGGCGGCTGTCGAGCCGTAGCCCCGACTGATCTTCACGTCGATGCCGCGCTTGCTCCAGTAGCCGTTGGCCTTGGCTACATAGGTGTAGGCGTTGGAACCTTCGGCGACCCAAGGCAGGGTGATTGTTACCGTACGCATCGGTTCCGCGCGCAGGCCGCGGCTGAGAACGAACGGTGCTGCGCACGCAGCACCCGCGAGCAGCGTCCGGCGCGAGATTTTGGGCATCGTGAATTCTCCCCTTTCGTACACAAAACCGTGCAAGCGACGTGCCAAAGCGGGCGGCTTATCTTTTTGGAATAACTCGCGTGTTTGCCCCTGTGGGGGGCTCAAAGCGGAGGCAAATGCACCGAGTGCCGTGCATTATCGACAATCAATTGTGCGATTACGGGCGATAACAGTGCTCTCGCGTGCCACGCGGAATGGCGCGCCTCTTGCAGCACCACTTGCAGCAAGAGAAAGCGACTTGAAAGCGAGCAAGGAACCGATGAATTGGAGTGACATGAGCCGCGCCGCGCGCGACGCGGCCTACAATAACGGCGCGGCGGTCGCCAACAGTGCGGAGCTCAACCAAGCGCGGAGGGAGGCCTCGGCGGCGTTCCGCGCCGCGCATGGTGGGGCGCTCGATCTGCCCTACGGCCCCGGCGAGCGGAACAAATGGGACCTTTATCCCGCCGCGGACGCTGGCGCGCCGTGCTTCGTCTTCGTCCATGGCGGCTATTGGCAGATGAACGACCGACAGGCGTTCGCCTGCGTGGCCGAAGGGCTGGCCGCGCATGGCTGGTCGGTGGCGCTGCCCGGCTACACATTGGCGCCGGACGCGAGCCTCACCACGATCGTCGGTGAAATCCGCGCGGCCCTGGATTGGCTGAAAGACAAGGGGCCGAGTTACGGCATCGCCGGCCCGGTCGTCCTGTCCGGCTGGTCGGCCGGCGGCCACCTTGCGGCACTCGTGTTGGACCATCCGGTCGTCGCGGCCGGCCTGGCGCTGTCCGGCATCTACGAACTCGGTCCGCTGCGCGACACCTATATCAACGACAAGCTGAAGCTGACCGACGACGAGATCGGACCGCTCTCGCCGTTGCGGCTGCCGGTCGTGCAGAAGCCGCTGGCGATCGCCTATGGCAGCCGCGAGGTGGCGGCGCTGATCAATGACAGCCGCGCGCTGCACGCCCATCGGGCGGCGACGCACGCGCCCGGCGCGCTCGTTCCCGTCGCCGGCGCCGATCACTTCACCATTCTGCACGAACTGCGTTCGCCGGCCGGCGTCCTGGTCCGCCAGGCCCTCGCGCTGATTCCATAAACACGCAGTCTGACAAAAGGAACGACGATGATCGGCTCCGAATGGCAAAACGCCGATCCGCAATCGCTGCGCGGCTTCCTCGGCATGGTCGCGCGCGACTATCCGGCCGATCTGCTGCGCATCAAAGAGCCGGTGAGCTCGCAACTGGACGCGACTGCTGTCGTGTTCGAGCTCGAACGCGCCGGCAAAAGCCCGGTCGTGATCTTCGATAACATTGACGGTCACACCATGCCGGTAGTGACGAACGTCGCCGCCAATCGCAACTTGCTCGCGGCCTGCCTTGGCGTCGGCGCCGACAATCTGCCGGGCGGCTTTCGCGAGCGATGCCAAAAACCGATCGCGTGCGAAACCGTCAGCACGGCGCCGTGGAACGAGGTGGTGCTTGAAGGGGATGAGGTCGACCTCACCAAGCTTCCCATCCCCTATCAATTCCCCGTCGACGCCGCGGCCTACATCACTGCCGGGCAGATCAGCGCCCGCGATCCCGTCACCGGCATCGACACGACGGGCTTCCATCGGCTGATGCTCAAAGGCCGCAATCGCATGGGCGTCTCGCTGCATTCGCGACGGCGCATGTACGAATTCCATCGGCGCGCGGAAGAGCGCGGGCAGTCGCTGCCGGTGGCCATCACCATCGGCGTGCATCCGCTGCATTACATGGGTTCGATGAGCTACGCCTATCCGCCGGGCGTCCGTAAATTCGAGATCATCGGCGGCCTGTTCGGCGAACCTTATCGGCTGGCGCCGTGCGGCGTTGACGGTCTTGAAGTGCCGGCCGGCGCGGAGATCGTGATCGAGGGCGAAATCCTCGCCGGCGTGCACGAGCCCGAGGGCCCCTTCGGCGAATTCACCGGCTACGCCTCCCACCGCAGCACGCAGAATGTGTTCGTCGCCCATCGCGTGCGCATGCGGCGCGACGCCATGTTTCACAGCGTCGTGTCCGGCATGGCGAAGGATCACATCCTGATCTCGTGCATCACGCGCGAGGGCGAGATCCTCAACGCGCTGAAGCGCAATCTGCCCAACGTCAAGGCCGTGCATGTGCCGCATACGACCTGCGGCGCCTTCATGGCGGTTATCGCGATGAAGAAGACGGCCGAAGGCGAGCCGCAGATGGCCATGATGGCGACGATGGGCACCGAGCTCTACACGAAATATGTGATCGTGGTGGACGAGGACATCGACATCTTCGACATGAACGACGTCATGTGGGCGATCGCGACGCGCGTGCGCGCCGAAAAGGACATCACCTTCGTTCACGGCGCCAAGAGCGCCATTCTCGATCCGACCTCCGATCCGCAGACTTTCACCCTCACCAAGATGGGGATCGACGCCACGCGGCCGTTCGGCAAGGACTTCGCGGAGCGGCTGGTCGTCGCCGACGTGCAACGGGCGCGGGCGCGTGAGATTCTCAGCGCGGCCGGCGTACGCGTGTGATGCGGCGTTGGTTCGCTAGCGCGCCTTCCAGAACTCCTGGAACTGCGTGGCGACGAGATCGTCATAGGCGACTGGCTCGTCCAGAAGACCGGCGGCCTGCGCGAAGGCGTTCAGCCCCGTCACGGCGGCCTGTGAGACATGCGCGTCGTAGAACGCGACGTCGCGCGTAATGATGTCGCTGATCACCGCAGCTTCCTCGGCGGGAAAGAGCCGCCGGCCGACCTCCGCCGCCAATCCGGGATCGTCGGTGAGCGCGCGTTGCGCGGCGACGATGGCCCGCAGCCCGGCGGCCACCATGTCGGGATCGCGCGCGATGGCGAGATCGCTCGTCATCAGCGCAGACAGCGTGTAGTGAAAGGCACTCGCGGGCCCGAGGCCACGGCGCACGTCGAGCACGATCTTGCCGACGCCGCTGCGCACCGCATTTTCCGCGCCCATCGCATTGGCCCAGAACCCGTCGATGCGCCCGCTCTCGAGCGCGCGTGCCGCCGCGACGCCGAAGGATACGCCGGGCTCCATCATGCCCTGCACGCCGACAACGTTCACCTTGTCGCGCTCAAGGTCGATGCCGGATTCACGCAGCAAGTGCTTGAACGCCAGGTCGACCAGCGGCGCGGCGCCGATGGTGCGGCCGCGGACGGCGCCGACATCGCCCGGCGTCGCGCCGAGATCGGCACGCATCACCAGCAGCCAGAACGTGCCCTGTGCCAGCGCGCCGAGCAGCTTGAGCCCTTGCCATCGCGGGCAAGCGACGAGCGCGGCATGCGCTGGACCCGCCACGAAGTCCACGGTTCCGTCGCGCAACGCCTCGAAGGCGCGGTAGTTGGGAAAGATCAGCTCGGTGCGCGCATCGAGACCCTCCGCGCGGAAACAGCCGAGCTCAACGGCGGCGATGGCCGGGAAGTAGGAGTTGGAGACGAGATCGGGAACGGCGAGAACGACCGGCTTCACATCCACAACCTTGCATGCTCATGGCGCCGGACGGCGCGAGGGAACGAAACGTCAATGCCCCCGCGCTGCATAACGCATCAGGAACTGACGTGCACGCTCGGTTTCCGGCGCGACGAAGAATCGCTCGGGAGAACCCGTTTCGACAATCTGGCCGTTGTCCATGAAGACCACCCGGCTCGCCACGTCGCGGGCAAAGCTCATTTCGTGGGTGACCACGACCATGGTCATGCCCTCGCGCGCCAGGTCTTTCATGACGGAGAGGACCTCGCCGACGAGCTCAGGATCGAGCGCGCTGGTCGGCTCGTCGAACAGCATGACGTCCGGCTTTATGGCGAGCGAGCGCGCGATGCCGACGCGCTGTTTCTGGCCGCCCGACAGCTTTGCGGGGAAGGCGTCCATCTTGTCGGCAAGGCCGACGCGCTGGAGCAGGGCTTCGGCCTCCCGCCGCGCCTCAGCTTTGTTGCGCTTGAGCACATGCACCGGCGCTTCCATCACATTCTGCAAGACCGTCATGTGCGGCCACAGTGCGAAATGCTGGAACACCATTCCGATGCGGGTGCGCACCGCGGCCAGATCGCGGTCGGTCATGCGAACATTGCCGCCGGGCCGCACGCCGATGCGCTGACCCGCGAGAAGCACCGTCCCGCCATCCGGCTCCTCCAGCCAATTCATGCAGCGGAGTAGCGTCGATTTGCCGGAGCCGGAAGGGCCTAGCAGGCAGACCGTCTCGGCCTTGTGCACCTTCAGATTGATGTCGCGCAGGACGGTGTTGGAGCCAAAGCTCTTCGACAGCCCGCTCACCTCGAGCACCACCGGCCGTTCATCGGCGTCGGCGGCAGGATCGGCGTTGACGGGTTTGGGCATGGCCTGTGTCACCGCCGCACCTCGGCGTAGCGGTTGGCGAAGCCGACGGTGCTCTCGATCACGATGCAAGTCACCCAATAGAGCACGACGGCCGCGAAGAATGAAGCAAAGGGTACGAAATAGGTTGTCTGCAGTGACGTGGCCTCGTGGGTGAGTTCGGCGACCGCGATGATCGTGAGGAAGGCGCTGTCCTTCACGATCTGGATCAACTGGTTGCCGATCAGCGGCAGGGCCGCGAACAGCACGGGCGGCAAAATGATGCGGCGGAATAAGCCCCAGCCGGAGAAGCCGAAGGCGTGGCCGGCCTCGATCGTCTCCTTGGGCAGGTTCTTCCAGGACGCACGCAGCAATTCGGCCATGTAGCCGGCGTTGTAGAGGATGAGCGCCGTGACGCCCGCCGACCAGTTGTCGAAGCGGACGCCGAGCGTCGGCAGGCCGAAATAGATGAGGTAGACGAACAGCAGGAAGGGCACGCAGCGCATCGCGTCCACATAGCCCGTGGCGAATGCGGCAACGACGCGATGCCGCGACATCAACGGAATTGTCAGCAGCGTGCCCAGCGCCAGAGAGCCGATGGCGGCGAGCGCGACGATGATCAGGGTGCTTTCGAACCCGTCCATGATCATGCCGCGGTGTTCCCAGACGATCGCGAATTCGCCCATCAGTGTGCTCCCGCATGGTCGTAACGGCGCTCGATCGCCCGTTGCGTCTTCACGAAGGCGAAGACGATGACGCTGTAAAGCACGAGCGCGAAGATGAACGGCGGCAGCGGATCGTAGGTGCGGGCGCCGACACGGATGGCGGCGCGCGTGATCTCGACAATGCCGATCACGGCGACCGCGGGCGTGCTCTTGACCTGCAAGGTCATCTCGTTGACCAGCGCCGGCAGGCTCGAGCGCACGATCTGCGGCAGGACGATGCGGCGAAAGCGCGTGCCGCGCCGCATGCCGAAGGAGAGCGCAGCGTCATATTGGTCGCGCGGAAAGTTCATCAAGGCGCTGCGCCAGATCTCGGTGTTGAACGCCGCGGTGCTCAGCGTCAGCGTCAGGATGCCGGCCGGCACGGGATCGAGCGAGATGCCGAATTGCGGCAAGGCGAAGAAGATCATCAGCGCCAGCGTGACCGCCGGGCATGTCCGCACGATGCTGACATAGGCGATCGTCAATTGATTGAAGAAGGGCAGGCGGGACCAGCGAATGAGCGCGAAGCCAAGGCCGAGCGGAACACCGAGCACGATGCTGACCAGCGACATGGAAATCGTGGCCAAGGCACCATGCACGATGCTCAGGTAATCATTGGTCGTCACGAGACGCCGATCCCGCCGGCCGCGATCAGTTCACGCCGTCCGGCATGTCCTTGAAGCTGGTGCCGAACCATTTTTCCTGCAGTGCGTACATCTTGCCGCTCTTGCGTACCTCGAGCAGCGCGTCATCGATCAGCTTCGCCAGCTCCGCGTTTCCTTTCTGCATCGCCCAGCAGATGTAGACAGGCCTTGCCACCGGCTCCCCGAGCGTGAATACGCCGGGCTTTTCCTTGAGCAGCGAGCGCAGATTGATTTCGGTGTTCGCCGCGGCGTCGAGACGGCCGAGCGCCAGATCCTGGTACACCTCGGGATAAGAGGGATATTCGACGATCTTCTTGATGCCGGCGCCGCCCTTGGCTTTCAGGCTGGCGTCGAATTCCTTCAGGTCGGCCAGCATGGCGGAGCCCGCCTGCGCGCCGACGGTTTTTCCGTTGAGGTCGCTGGCCGACTTGATGTCGGAGCCTGCCTTCGTGGCGTAGAACGTCGTCGACTGCGCAACCGGGCTCGAGAACAGGAAACTCGGCCTGCGCGCGTCGGTCACCAGCACGGCCGTCACGGCGATATCGTATTTGCCGGTGGTCACGCCCGGCAGGATGCCCGACCAGGGCAGGACCTGTTGATTGACCTTGAAGGGCAGGGCTTTCTTCACCTCCGCCAGGACGTCATTGTCGTATCCTTTGGAGACGCCGTCCTCGACGAATTCGAAGGGACGGAAATCGTCTTCGGTCACGGCGGTCATGTAGCCGCGCGATTTGATGTCCTTCAGTCCTTCGGCGTGCGATGGCGCCGGGGTCGCAACCAGGCCGATGCCGGCCAGGGCCATGACGGCAAACGCAGACATTGGCAGCCATTGCAACACGCTGCGGCGGTTCAGGCGGACGACTACGCGATCGATCATAGGGTGCCTCGTTGATTGGCCAAGCGATGGGCATGGAGCGTCGAGCGACCGGATATCGGGCGGATTCCGCCGACGAAGATGCAGTACGCCACCGCTGTGACTTCGGCCCCACAAGCGACACGGCATCCGCCGCCGAAAGATCCAATCTCCTGAGAGGCTAGCAATTGCTATGCCATAAGGCCGCGTTTCGGCCTTTTGTCGCGGACGCCGCGCCCGCCCGAACGGGTGGCGGCGCCGCGTGTTGCGATGCCGGCGGATCGCTGGCTGCAAACTCATCAGCGGCTGTCAGTACAGGGACGAATGCGCAGCTCAATTATTGGGCGACGTCGCGATGAGCTTGGCGCGGGCGGCGCAAGGTGGCAGGTTCGTCACACTCTCCGCCATCAACGCCAGCCAGGGACCGAATGCCGCAAAAACGCAAGCAGACCAATAACAAGGGCAATTGGCACGCAAAGCCGCTACAGGAACGTCCGGGCTTCCTCATTCGCCGCCTTCACCAGATCCATGTTGCTTTGTTCATGGAGGAGTGCGCGGCCGACGGCATCACGCCGGTGCAGTACAGCATCCTCGCCGCCCTCGACCAGATGGGCGCCGCCGAGCAGATCGTGCTGGCGCGCGCCGTCGGCCTCGACACGACCAACGTCGCCGACGTGATCGCGCGGCTCGAACGGCAGCGCCTGTTGAAGCGGCGCGTGTCGCCCGAGGACAAACGCATGAAGGTGGTGAGCCTGACCGCCGCCGGGCGAAAGCTGCTGCTGCGCATCGATGCCGGCGCCGCGCGCGCGCATGAGCGGACGCTCGCCGCGCTCAGCGCGACGGCGCGATCCCGTTTCCTGCGCGATCTTGCCCGGATCGTCGAGACCAACAACGAGCTCAGCCGCACACCGCTCGCGTTGCGCTAGGGCATAGTTGTTTTTGATCGAAGCGCGCGCTGTCTTTGTCCCGTTGGTGGGTGACGGCCGGGGCGCGGCAGCAACGCAAGCAGCATCTCAGCGGCCGTTCATCCTTCGAGGCTCGCCCTGCGGGCTCGCACCTCAGGATGACGGATAGAAACGTTCGACTCGATCGAAAGAAGTTCAACGCCCGGTGAAATCCCAGACCTTGCGTGCGCCGCCCGGCGGATTTCGCTGCACCGCGTCGGCATCGACGGCAATTTCGCCGTCGGCGATACGGACCGGGTAGAGCTTCAAGCCATCGACTTTCCAGCCGCGCGAGACTTGCCCGTCGGCGAGACTGAACGAGGCGAGATGGCGCGGGCAGATGAGGCGCCCGTCCTCGATGCGCCCTTGCGCCAGATCGGCCTTCTCGTGCGGACAGGTGCCCTGGAATGCGTAGACGACATCGCCATGGCGGGCGAGCACGAGGCCGTGGCCTTCGATCACGATCGGCGCAAAGCCGCCGTCGCGCAGATGCTCGCATCTGGCGACGGCGACAAAGCGCGTGTTCTGATCGGCCATCGCAGCCTGTATCAGGCAGCGATAGCGTCGGGGATCAAGGGCGAGTCGCTGTCGTAGCGCTTGCCGGCGCGCAGGCAGAACACCGGCCGGATGAGCTTGTCGGTGACGACTTCGACGCCGCTATTGTCGGAAAGTTTGAAGCGGCCGTTGGCGATGTCGAGCACGCTGATGTCGGCATCGCGGCCAACCTTCAACGCGCCGATCTCGTCTTCCATGCGCACCATGGCCGCCGCATTCGAGGTGACCATGGGGATGATCTCTTCGAGCGACAGGCCGAGCGTCAACAGCTCCGTCATGGCGATGGTGAGGCTGAAGGGGGCGATGCCGAAGAACGGATTGTCCTCGCGCGCATCCTTGGCCCCAGCCTGCGGCACGCGGACGTTATAGCCGTGCAGGTCGGCGCCGAGCGTGAACGGCCGTACACCGGCGTCGAGCACGCGCTTGGCGACCTCGAAGCTGAAATGCGAACCGTGGCCGACGTCGACGCG
>DATDMA010000010.1:0-10096 GCA_036519015.1 Pseudolabrys sp.
GCCCGCCGCCTCCGCCGCGTGAAGCGTATGAAACAGTTTTAGCTTGAAGCTCCGATCCATGCCTCCGATCACGTAGTCCATCATCGACATGCCGGCTCGTTCCGCCGCCTTCGGATCCTTCCACCCAAAATCTTCATCGACGAGCTTGGTGAAGGTTCTGGCGACAGTCACCATCTTGCCCTTCCGCTTGACCGTGACCTTGCGCCGTTCAAGCTCCTTGATGGAGTCCTCCTTGGGTGTCCGTTGATAGAGAGCCCACAGATATCGATCGATGCAGATGTCCACGACCAGGCACTCGTCGACGATTTCGATGGGGCTCTCGGCTTCGATGGGGCTTACGGCCTTACCGGCGTCGCCAGGTTCGATATCCAACGGGTTAGCCATTGCGACTTGCACAGGCGCTCGTTCGGTTGGCGGCACGTCCGGCGAATTGGTCGAGGCCGTCTGGACAACCGGCTCCGGCTTGTTCAGTGCGATTGATGCGTCGGCGATTGATGCGTCGGCGACTGCTTCCCCAAGCGATGGCTCGGCCATCGCCACATCGGTTTGACCAAGATCGTCATGGAGCATCGAGCTTGGCTGCGGTGCCCCCGCCAGCTCCAGGTCGGTGGAGAGAGAGGGAACGCTGATGTCCTTGCTTGGCGCCGTGCCGGTGGTCCGGATTCCTCCAGGCCCGAAGGCAGCAAGCAAGCCGACAACCCCGGTCGCGAGAATGACCAATCGCAACAATGGCGCCGGCACTGTCGAAAGTCGCCGCGGGTCCATCGTCCCAGCCTCCAAAGGCTCCATCGGAACTGGATTGCACAGCCAAGCATTCGGACTTTGCTGATTGTTCGGACAAGGAAATGGCCGCGCAATAGCGCAGACGGGCGGGTCGTCAGCTTTTCCCGGAAGTGTTGCCTGTGTGCAACGGCAGGAATGCCGCCCCGGCGTGTCCGAAAGGTGCCAATTTCGGCCGCGAGTCACCCTTACTCCTACATGGGCTGTCGTATATGAGAGGATCACTTGATCGACGCGAGCGCGGACCGGGGCATGGCATGTTAAATCGATTTACGACGGCGCAATCCACCGTGGCGATGCGGCGTTGGGGGCGTCCCGCCATTGTAACACTCGCGGCGATGGCCGCACTGACGGCGCTGACCGCCGAAGCCGCGGCGAGACAGGCGCGCCCCGCACCATTCACCGAGGCGACGGCGCCGCGCGAGGCGGGCGAGCCGATCATGGCAATCGTGTCGATCAAGGGCCAGAAGGTCACTTTCTACGACGCCGACGGCTGGATCCTGCGCGCGCCGGTGTCAACCGGCGTCACGGAACGCGAGACGCCGGCCGGCATCTTCGCCGTCATCGAGAAGGACAAGGACCACCACTCGACGATGTATGATGATGCCTGGATGCCGAACATGCAGCGCATCACCTGGAACGGCATCGCGCTGCATGGCGGGCCGCTGCCGGGACACGCGGCCTCGCACGGCTGCGTGCGGATGCCCTATGGCTTTGCCGAGAAGCTGTTCGAAAAGACGTGGATCGGGATGCGGGTGATCATCTCGCCGAACGACGCCGAGCCGGTTGAGTTCTCCCATCCGGCGCTGTTCGTGCCGAACCGGGAGACCATCGCGGCCGCGCCGGCCAAGGCCGAGGCGCTCGCCCGCGAGGCGGCCGAGGCCGTCAGGACGGCCGACGAGGCGAAGAAAGCCGCGGCGACAGCGACGCGCGAGGCAGCATCGCTCACGACGTCGCTGCGCAAGCTGGAGTGGCTCAAGAACCGCGCCAACGCCGAGCTCGCCTTCGCCGACAAGACGCTCGCCGACGCAAAAACGGACCAAGTCAAGGCGCGGGCCGAGAACCAGAAGCAGAAGGCGGCCCTTAAGGCCGCGGAAGCGGGGACGCACCTCGACACCGCCAAGGCCGACGCGAAGGCGAAGCTCGACGCCGCCGCCGCCGCAAAGGACGCCGCCAAAGCGGCCCGGACCAAGAAGGCCGACACCGCCAAGGCGGCGATCGAAGCGAAGCTTTTGCTCGAGCCGGTCTCGGTCTATGTCAGCCGCGCGACGCAGAAGCTTTACGTCCGGCGCAACACGCATAAGCCGGCGCCGGATGGGGGCGGCGAGGTGTTCGATTCGTCCATTGAGGTTCCGATCACGATCCGCGATCCCGAGAAGCCGATCGGCACGCATGTGTTCACGGCGCTGGCGCGCAACGACGGGGGCCTGCGCTGGACCGCAGTCACGATCGACAACGCGGACAACGCCAAGGCCGCGCTCGACCGCATCACCATCCCGCAGGATGTGCTCGATCGCATCGCACCGACCGCATTGCCGCGATCCTCGATCGTCATCTCGGACGAGCCGCTGAGCCGCGAGACAAACTATCGCACCGAGTTCGTCGCGGTGCTGAACAACCAGCCCCAGGGCGGCTTTGTGACGCGTAAGCCCACGGCCGATATCAGCGTAGCGAGCGGAAACGTCGGGGGCGACGACTTCTTCGGCTCTTTTTTCCAGCGCAATCCGGACTCCCAAACTGGAAATACGCGCTTGCGCGGTGGCCAGTCTTATCGTCAGAGGCAACAGGGCTGGTGGTAAGCCGCAGCGCCAATAAATGCGGTGACCTCGCGCCGGTTCATTGCCAACCCCGTTCCGGTCGCATCGTTACGCGCGCTTCGCCGATTGCAGCATTTGCTCGAGATCCACGATCAATTGCGCCAATGTGTCCTCACGCCCGCTGATCTCGTCGGTGCTCTGAGAGGCAGTGTGCTTGCCGCGTGCGTTGTTCTGGCGCTCGTCATCGGCTCGGCTTGGGCGACGGGCGCGGTATTCTTCTGCGGCCGGTACAAGTGAGGGGTGCAAGTCGTCGATGACCTCTTCGCCTTCATGAGGAATCCATGCTGTTGCCGGTCGTCGCGCCACCCGCGCTGGCGTCGCTCGTCGATCCAACCGGACTTGGATTGATCGACGATGATCCGCCGCACGCCTGGCACCGATTTTCATGACGACGCGATACAGAACGCCAGCCACGATCAACCCAAGCGCGGCAACAAGTAATATTTCCACGAACCTCGTCGAAGGCGATGCCTCCACCAAGGGGGCATGGGCGGTCGACGCAACGCCGCGAGCAGCGCTCCCTGAGCCATCGGGCGCCCGGCCTGTAGGGAGGACGGAGTCCGCGCGGGCATCGCTCAGAACCAAATTGGGCTTCTGCGCCTGGACCGGAGCAACCGCTGTGGGATCGGGCCATCCGATCGTTGCGGCGGGCGCCGCTCCAACTGCCTGAGCGCTGGTCTGCCATGGCGCGCTTGCTGGCGGAGCGGGAGCCTCTGGAATTAACGGCGCTGTACTTCCGTCCTGAACACCTTGCCGGACAGGTTCATACGTTGTCGCGCTGCTGATAGGCGGCGGCTGCGCCTTCGCAGGCTTTTCGACCGCACTGGCGCGCGCGACCGTCGTCGCTGCTGAGGCAACCTTCGCAGCCGTGCGTTGCCCCCGCTGGCCCAGCGTACCCAGGAACCAACACTTGCGCCGTTTCGTGCGATCAGTGTGATAGTACCAGTGGCTCCCCGTCGGGGCCACAGAACGCGGTGCAGTCACGCAATCATCAGCACGTGCGGGAGTCGTTGGTACTCCGATGCCCACGCCCCATGCGAGAAGCGGAACAGCAAGCGCGATCAATCGGATTTGGATGATTTGGCCTGACATAACGCCTCCACCACCGAACCCGCGAAATGTCTATGCAAAAGTCGATTGCATTGCGTCACAATTGTGGGCGTAGAGGGACATTTCGAAGACAGGATTGATCGGATCAAAATTGCAGCGTGCGATACAAGAAAATGTTGAAGAGTGAAGAGCGAATGCGCCGACGCCTACGACCTGCACGTGGGGTTTGACCACGTGGGGTTTGACACTGTCGTCCCGGCCAAGCGAGCGGCGGCGAACGCGAACCGGGACCCAGTACGCCGTCTCGATAGACCGCGGAGTACCAGGTCCCGCTTTCGCGCGGACGACAGTTTGAGCGCGCCTATTGCACCGAGACACCGGCCTTCTTGATGATCGGCACCCATTTGTCGATTTCCTTAGCGACGAACACGCGCAGCGCTTCGGGCGTCTGCGCCTCCTCGCTCGGCAATTCGACGCTCAGATCTTGCAGACGCTTGAGGACGTTCGGATCCTTCAGCGCGGCCCGCGCGGCGCCGTTGAGCTTGTCGACAATCTCCTTCGGTGTGCCCTTGGGCGCGAACAGCGCGTTCCAGCCGACCGCCTGGAATTCCGGCAAGCCCTGCTCTGTTGACGTCGGCACATCCGGAATGGCCGACAGGCGCGCAGGCACCGCGACCACTAGTCCATTGAGCGTCTTGCCCTGGATGCTCGGGACCACGCCGACCGTCTGATCGCAGACGTAATCGACCTGTCCGCCTAACACCGCGGTGAGCGCGGGACCCGAACCGCGGAACGGGACATGCGTCGGGTTGACGCCCAGCAGGGAGTCGAGAAACAGGCAGGTCAGATGCGATGTCGCGCCGACGCCGCCCGTGCCATAGTTCATCTTCGTGGCGTTCGCCTTCACATAGGCTATGAACTCGCGAAAGTCCTTGACCGGAAGGTCCTTCTTGGCGGCCACCACCATCGGCGTGCCGCCGGTCTTGAGGATGAATTCGAAATCGGTCTTCGGATCGTAAGGCAACTTCGGATAAAGCCCGACACTGGCCACCTGCGAGCCGAGATTGCCCATCAGCAGCGTGTAACCGTCCGGTGTCGCGCGCGCGACACGGGTCGCGCCGAGCGTGCCGCCCGCGCCGGCGACGTTCTCGACGATGAGTTGGTGACCGAGCGCCCTGCTCATCGGTTCGGACATAAGCCGGGCGATGATGTCGGTTGGGCCGCCGGCCGCGAACGGCACGATGATGGTGATGACCCGGTCCGGATAGGCCGCACTGGCGGCCGCCGGCCAAACCAGGCCACCCGCCAATGCAAGCATGATCGCGCGCCGGCTGAAGCCGGCAACACGGCGACACGTTCGTTCGATGGTTTCATTGATCGTCATGGCGCTCCACCCCATTTGTCTTTTCGTTTGTTTTGTTCGTCTGCTCGCCTCGCCCATCTAAGGCCGATCGCGGCGGCAGCGATCTTCCGCATTCAGGCCTCGCCGCGCAACCCCAGGTGGCCGACTTCAACACCGGGGAGTTGTGGTTTGACACAGGGCATGGTCCGGTGCCGCACCGCGACATCGTTATGTAATCCGGGCCGGCCCATGCTGATTGCTTTTCTTGCCGATATCCATGCCAATCGACAGGCTTTCGAGGCCTGTCTCGCGCAGGCCCGCGACAAAGGCGCGCAGCGCTTCGTGCTGCTCGGCGACTATGCCGGCTACGGCGGCGATCCGGAATGGGCCGTGAAAACGGTGATAGACCTCGTCGACAAAGGCGCCATGGCGGTGCTCGGCAATCACGACAGCGCGGTGAACAATCCGGGCGAACAGATGAACGCCGAAGCGCAGATGGCGATCGCGTGGACCTCCGGCGTCCTCAGCGCCGCCCAGCGCCGCTTCCTCGCGGACCTGCCGTTGACGCTCACCGACGAATACCGACTCTACGTCCACGCCGACGCGAGCGACCCGAAGAGTTGGAATTATGTGGCGAGCAGCGCGGAGGCCGCGCACAGTCTCGGCGCAACGTCCGCGCATATGACTTTCTGCGCTCACATCCACCGGCCGGCGCTCTACAGCATGTCGGTAGCGGCGACGATGAGCGCCTTAATGCCGACGACCGACGCCGCAATTCCGCTGCTGCCCGGACGGCGCTGGCTTGCCGTTATCGGCTCCGTGGGCCAGCCGCGCGACGGCAATCCGGCCGCCTCCTACGCCATGCTCGACACCGTGAAGCGCGAGTTGACCTATTGCCGCGCGCCCTACGACATCGAAGCGGCCGCCGCGCGGATCAGGAAACGCGGGTTGCCGCCGCAACTCGCCGACCGGCTGTTCGTGGGGCTTTGAGGCCGTGCGCGGCCCGTGAGCTAAACCCGATAGAATTTCACCGCGTTGTCGTGCAGCACCGCGCCCTGCTCGGCCTCGCTGTATTCGGCAAGCACCCTGCGATAATGGCCGAAAAAGTCGGCATAACTCGCGTGCAGCTTCTCCAGCGGGAAATTGCTGCCGTAGATGGTGCGCTCGACGCCGAAGATCTGGATGGCATCGCGGATCACCTGCCGGGCCTGGGCATAGTCGACGCCACCGCTATACATGCCGATACCGGACAGCTTCACGTGCAGGCTCGGGAACGCGGCCATGGCGGTGAGCGCCGCGCGCCATTCGTCGATCGCCTTTGGCTGGCGCGACGTCAGCATGCCGGCGTGCACCAGGATCATCCGCACGTTCGGGAACGCCTTGATCAGCTCGACCGCATAGTGCGCCTGGGGCGCATAGACCTGGAGCTCGAAGCTAAGATCGTATTTCTCCAGCAGCGCGAAGCCGCGGCGGAATTCCGGCGCGTTGCAATAGTCCGGGCGCGGCACGGCCTGGCGCACCGGATCGGTGTCCCAATAGAGCATCTGGCGTACGCCGCGGACGTTTGGAAACTGCTTGTGCGCTTTCAGCGTCTGCTCGATATCCGGCGAGGCGAGATCGACCATCGCGACGATGCCGTGCGGAAAGCCTGTTTTGTCGGCGACCGCTTGCAGCCAGCGCGTCTCGTCGAGCGCGCGATCTAGGCCCCAGTTGGCGGTGACATGCACCGACTTGACGACGCCCTGCGGCGTGACGTCGGCCATGAATTCTTCGACCGAATAGTCGCGGCGGATGCCGAAATAATCGCCGAACATGCGCGGGATCGGCGGATCGGCCAGCCATGGGATGTCGTTGCGCCGCCAGATATGATGATGGGTGTCGACCACAGGCCCGCTATAAGGCGCCATTCGTTTCCTCGTCTGTTGTTTGCTCAATGTCTTGTTTGGTCAGAGTGCGCGGACGATTCGGACGACTGCGCTGGTCAAGACTTTTAGGTCATCGGCGTCAATCGTGAAAGCCGGCGTGAGATAAATCACGTTGCCGAACGGGCGGACGAACACGCCCTCCTCCACAAAGCGTGCGCGCAGGGCGTCGAGATTCTCGATGCGCGCCATCTCCACCACGCCGATGGCGCCCATCACGCGCACATCCTTGACGCGGCGCACGTCGCGGCAGGGCGCAAGGCCCTCCTCCAAGGCCGATGCGATTGTCGCGACTTGAGCCAGGCGCGGCTCGCGCTCGAACAGATCGAGTGAGGCATTGGCGGAGGCGCAGGCCAAGGCATTCGCCATGAAGGTCGGCCCGTGCATCAGCGCCTTGGCCGGATCGTCGGACCAGAAGGCGTCGAACACTTTGCGCGTCGCGATCGTGGCTGCGAGCGGCAGCGTGCCGCCGGTGAGCGCCTTTGACAACGTGATGATGTCCGGCGTGACGCCGGCGGTTTCGCAGGCGAACATCGTGCCGGTGCGGCCGAAGCCGGTGAAGATTTCGTCGAAGATCAGCAGCAGATCGTACTTGTCGGCGAGCGCGCGCAGACGCTTGAGCACGGTCGGCTCGTGGAACAGCATGCCGCCGGCGCCCTGCACCAGCGGCTCGACGATGATGCCGGCGATGCCGTCGGCGTGTTCGGCGATGAGCGTCTCCAGCGCCGCCGTGCGCTCCTCGGTATCCGGGAGATCGACGATGTGGTGCTGCGGCAACAGCCCAGCAAAGAGCGCGTGCATGCCGTCGTCCGGATCGCAGACCGCCATGGCGCCGGTGGTGTCGCCATGATAGCCGCCCTTGAAGGCGATGAATTGCGTGCGCCCGCGTGCGCCGCGATTGATCCAGTACTGCACCGCCATCTTCATGGCGACCTCGACCGCGACCGAGCCCGAATCGGAAAAGAACACCCGCGTCAGATCGCCCGGCAGCAGCGCCGTGAGCCGCTGCGCCAGCCGGAGCGCCTGCTCGTGCACCATGCCGCCGAACATCACATGAGGCATCTCGGCGAGTTGCCGCGCGACGGCGTCGTGGATGTGCAGCTGGCTATAGCCGTGGCAGGCGGTCCACCAGCTCGCGATGCCGTCGATCAGCTCGCGCCCGTCGGCGAGCACGATGCGCGAGCCCTTCGTCCGCGCCACCGCCAAAGGCTCCCGCACCGTCTTCATCTGGGCATAGGGCAGCCAGATGTGGGACAGCCCCTCGGCATACCAGTCCGGCGCTGCCCTCATTTTGCTGGTATCCTGTCCCATTCGGCGCTTCCTTAAGCCCGACGCGCCGGCCCATGTCCGCCGCCCACTCTGGGACACCTGATGCACTCGCTCGACGCCTTCGCGCAAGACAAACTCGACGCCCTGGAGTGCCGCGGCCTGCGCCGCGCGCTCAGCGAGACCTTGCGCGAGGACGGCATCTGGGTCGAGCGCAACGGCCGGCGGCTGCTGTCGTTCTCGTGCAACGACTACCTCAATCTGACCCAGCATCCGGCGGTGAAACAGGCGGCCATCGCCGCGATCGAGCGCTATGGCGCGGGCTCCGGCTCGTCGCGCCTGATCACCGGCAACCACCCGCTTTATGCCGAGCTCGAAGCGCGGCTCGCGCGCATCAAACAGGCGGAGGCGGCGGTCGTCTTCGGCTCCGGCTACCTCGCCAATTCCGGCATCATCCCCGTGGTGATCGGGCGCGACGGCCTCGTGTTACTCGATGAGCTGGCGCATGCCTGCATCTTTGCCGGTGCGCAGCTCTCGCGCGGCAAGGTAGTGACGTTCCGCCACAACGACGTGGCGCATGCGCGCGAGCTCTTGGCGCAGCATCGCGCCGCGCACGACCGCGCGCTGATCGTCACCGATGGTGTCTTCTCCATGGACGGCGATCTGGCGCCGCTCGACGACCTGCTCACGCTCGCCGAGGAGCACGACGCCTGGCTGATGTCGGACGACGCGCACGGCATAGGCGTGCTCGGCGGCGGGCGCGGCTCGAGCTTCTCCGGCAACCGGCACATTCCGGTGCCCTTGCAGATGGGCACGCTGTCGAAGGCGGTCGGCGCCTATGGCGGCTATCTCTGCGCCTCGGCGCCAGTGATCGACCTGATGCGCAACCGTGCGCGCACGGTGGTCTATTCGACCGGCCTGCCCCCCTCCGCCGTCGGCGCGGCCATCGCCGCGCTCGACCTGATCGAGCGCGAGCCGGACTATGCGGCGTTGCCGGTCAAGAAAGCGAAGGCCTTCACCCGCCGCCTCGGCCTGCCCGATGCGCAAAGCCCGATCGTGCCGGTGATCGTCGGCGAGGCGGAGGCCGCGCTGGCGGCGTCGCAAGTGCTAGCCGAGGCCGGCTTCCTTGCCGCGGCGATCCGTCCGCCGACGGTGCCGGCCGGCACCGCGCGGCTGCGTTTGACCTTCACCGCGCTGCATCCGGACGAGGAGATCGAGCGGCTGGCGGATGTGGTGCGCGAGAGGATTTTGGTGCGCGCATGATCCCGAAAAGTAGGAACCGGCTTTCGGATAAGATCATGCGCAATACAAAAAGCTAACCCATGAGCGCCTATTTCGTCACATCGACCGGCACCGACACCGGCAAGACCTTCGTCACGGCCGGGTTGATCCGCTATCTGCGGCAGTCGCATCAGCCGGTCGCCGCGCTCAAGCCGGTGGTGAGCGGCTATGATTCCTCCGTGGTCGAGACCAGCGATCCCGCGGTGCTGTTGCGCGCGCTCGGCCGCGCCGTCTCGGCCGACGAGATCGCGTCAGTTGCGCCGTGGCGCTTCCGCGCGCCGCTGTCGCCCGACCTCGCCGCCGCGCGCGAGAACCGCAGCGTGGATTTCGACGAACTGATCGCCTTCAGCCGCAAAGCCATCGCGGCCTCCATCGGCATGCTGTTCATCGAAGGCGTCGGCGGCATCATGGTCCCGCTCGACGGCAAGCGTACGGTGCTCGACTGGATGGCGGCGCTCGACATTCCGCTGCTGCTGGTGGTCGGCGGCTATCTCGGCACCATCAGCCATACGCTCACCGCGCTCGACGTGCTGGCGCAACGCAAGCTGACAATCGCCGGCATCGTCGTGAGCGAGAGCGAACGCGACACCGTCGAACTCGACGACACTGTCGCCAGCATCGCGCGCTTCACCAATGGC
>DATDMA010000011.1:0-3035 GCA_036519015.1 Pseudolabrys sp.
GAAGGCGTGGCCGAGATCATGTTGCCGGCCTGATCGACAATATCGAAATGGACCGTATCGCCGCGGACCTCGCCGAGGCGGCCGACGGTCGGCTCCCCGGCGCCGAGCGCGCCGACGGATTCGCGCTGCCCCTCTTCGCGCCGCAACTTCATCACCGCGCCGAAATTCGCGACCGAGCCCGGGAGCAACTCCAGCGAGGCCTTGTCAGTGATCAGCTTGCGCCGGTCCTCGTTGTAGGCGTCCGACAGCAACGTCGTCATCGGTACGTCGACGACATCGGGATCGCCGTAGAACTTCTCGCGATCGGCGAAAGCGAGCTTAGCGCACTCGACTTGTAGGTGGATGAAATCGGGGCCCACCATGTCGAGGCCGTCGAGGCTGAAGCCCTTCAGGAGCGCAAGCTGCTGGAGCATGACGGGACCCTGGCTCCAGGGCGCCTTGCAGACGGTGTAGGGGCCGTAATCGTAGCGTAGCGGCTCGCCGACTGTTGCCTGCCACCGCGCCATGTCGTCGCCGGTCAGCACGCCGGAATGGGGCGTGCCGCTGACGTCCATCAGGCATTGCGTGCGGCAGAAGCGATCGATGGCTTCGGCGACAAACCCTTGCGACCAGACCTTGCGCGCGCGCTCGATCTGAGCTTCGCGGTCGGCGCCGGCGCTTTCGGCCTCCTTAAGGACGCGGGTATAGGTTGCCGCCAGCGTCTTGTTGGTGAACAGCGTACCGGTCGCCGGCACGTTTCCGTGTGGCAGGTAAACTGCAGCAGACGTCGGCCAATAGTCGCGGAACAACGAGGCCACGATCGCAATGGTCGCGTTCGCGCGCTCGACCAGGGGGTAGCCGTTTTGCGCATAGCCGATGGCGGGCGTCAGCACCTCGGCAAGGCACATGGTGCCGTAGTCGCGCAACAACAGCATCCAGGCGTCGAACATGCCGGGGATACAGGTCGCGAGCAGCCCGGTGCCGGGGATCAGGTCCAGGCCGAGATTGCGAAAATGAGCGATCGTCGCCCCCGCGGGCGCCGGTCCCTGGCCGCAAATAACTTCGGTCCGGCCGCGCTTCACGTCATGGACGATGATCGGAACATCGCCCCCCGGCCCATTGAGATGCGGCTCGACGACCTGCAAGGTGAAAGCCGTCGCCACCGCGGCGTCGAAGGCATTGCCGCCTTTTTCCAGGATCCCCATGCCGACCGCCGTGGCGATCCAATGGGTCGAAGTCACAACGCCGAAAGTGCCGTCGATTTCGGGGCGGGTCGTGAAGGGGTTCGGATTGATATTCGACATGGCCTCAGGAGGGGCGCGGCAGGATGGGTCTGGGCGGAGACTAACCCGTAGATCAATAGACGCAATCCCGGAACTGGCGGAGCGTGCGCTCTCAATGTCCCGTCGCGGTCGCGGCCAGTGTGGCGGCGTCTGCCGGAGGCGTATTGCCGCGCCAGACGACGTGCATGTCGGGCCGCAGCAGGATGAGGTCATATCCGTAGACGTCGCGCGCCACGGCATCGGCCACGTCGAGCACGGTGAGCAGAGCGCCATGGCTTTTCAGCGCGCCTTCGATGCCGGACGTGTCGGCCTTCGTGCGCCCGAGCCGCAGCAAAGTGAAGCCATCGGTGGGGATGCGATCCTGCATCGGCGTGCCGTCGGCGAGCCAGACGTGCGGCAAGCGTGCGCCCGGCCACGTGGTCGGATGATATTCGCGGAACAGATGCTCGGGCCCGCCCGGGATATTGTCGATGATCGGCGAGTCGACGTAGCGATAGCCAAGCTCCGCGCCGGTCATCTCGTTGGTCTTGCGCTGTTCGATATCGGCGATGTGGGCGAGATTGTCGCGCGTCGCCTGGCCCTCCGGCGAATTGTCGCGGATGTTCGGACGGAATTGCGAACGCCATTTGCGGCGGCCGAGCGATGCGTAACGCGAGGCGCCGACATTGCGCTCGCCGATCTGGCGCCGCTCGATCTCGTAGGAATTGAGGACGTTGTCGCCGCCCCAACCTTGAAGCGTCGCGGCAAGCTTCCAGGAGAGATCGAGCGCATCGCCGACGCCGGTGTTCATGCCGAGCCCGCCGGTCGGGATCACGAGGTGCACGGAGTCACCGGCGAGGAAGACGCGTCCGTCGCGATAGCGGTCGGCGAGCAGCAGGTTCTGCCGCCACGGATTGCACGACAACATCTCGTATTTGACGGGAACGCCGACCACCTCCTCGAATTGGCTCTTCATCTCCTCGTCGCTGCCGACCCGCGCATGCAGCGTGAAATGCTTGGTCGAGTCCTGCATGATCAGGAACGAGGCGCGGTCGTCGGCGACGTGATAGTGGCGCCCTTTGCCCGGGCCGTTGCCGATCGGAATGCGATCAAACAGGTCCTCGCAATAATAGAGCGCCTGGCGCAGCTCCATCAGATTGCCCTCGCCGCGTAGGGGGATGCCGAGCTGCTTGCGCACGGGGCTGGCGCCGCCGTCGCAGCCGACCACGTAGGCGGCGCGCATCGTTTCGGTCGCGCCGGCGCTGGTGCGCGTCGTCACGGTGACGCCTTGCGCATCCTGCTCCAGCGAGACGAATTCGCAGCCGTAGCGGACGATTACGCTGGGCAAAGTCTCGGCCACGGACTTCAGCAGCGGCTCGAGCGTGTATTGCGAGATGAGCTGGTAGGGCTCGAGCGGCATCGAGCCATCCGTACTGGTCGCCAGTTCGCGGCGGGCCTCGTCGACGGACGGATAGGGCAGGTGCAGCAGCGGCGTCTCGGTCATCGAGAGGACGACGTAGACGTCCATCGGGACGTCGCCGCGCAGCCCAGCCGCGCGGATTTTGTCAGCGAGACCGATGCGCCGGTACATCTCCATCGTGCGCGCGGTGCAGCGTTCCCTCTTAGGCTGGAACTCGGGCGCGTCCTTGCGCTCGATCAGTGTGCAGCGGATCCCGCGCCGGCCGAGGTCGATGGCCAGGGACAGGCCGACAGGGCCGGCGCCGACGACGATGACTTGGGTGTCCAGTGCTGCCTCACTTAAGTGATACGAAAATCCCGTTATTCAGGATTTGT
>DATDMA010000012.1:0-5804 GCA_036519015.1 Pseudolabrys sp.
GATGGATTGCCGGGTCAAGCCCGGCAATGACCAGTGTGAAAGGTGTGAGAATGACCGACAAACTTCTCGTGCTCGTGCGCCACGGCCAGAGCGAATGGAACCTGAAGAACCTGTTCACCGGCTGGCGAGACGTCGACTTGACCGAACAGGGCATCAAGGAAGCGCGCGAGGCCGGGCGCAAGCTGAAGGCGCAAGGGCTTACGTTTGATATCGCCTACACATCCGCGCTCAAGCGCGCGCAGCGCACGCTCGGCCTGATGCTGGAAGAGCTCGGGCAAACGAAAATCGAAATCGTCAAGGACCTCGCGCTCAACGAGCGCGACTACGGCGATCTCTCCGGTCTCAACAAAGATGACGCGCGCAAGAAATGGGGCGAGGAGCAGGTGCACCTCTGGCGCCGCTCCTACGACATCGCGCCGCCGGGCGGCGAAAGCCTGAAGGACACGCTGGCGCGCACGCTGCCCTATTACGTCACCGAGATCCTGCCGCGCGTGCTGCGCGGCGAGCGCGTGCTGGTCGCTGCGCACGGCAATTCGCTACGCGCGCTGGTGATGGTGCTGGAGAAGCTCTCGCCCGAGCAGATCCTCAAGCGCGAGATCGGCACCGGCGTGCCGATCATCTATCGGCTCAACGCCGACGCCACCGTGGACTCCAAGCTCGATCTGGCGGCGTGACCGACGCGCGCGACGCGGTGGCGCGGTTGTGGGCCGGACTCGGCCATGATCCTGTCGCGCTGGCGCAAGTCGATCTGACCGGAAGCGAGCCGGTCCTGCCGTCTTCTTTCGCCGTCGGCACCGCGATGCAAGCAAGCGTCGCAGCGTCGGCGCTCGCCGCTGCGGAAATCTGGCGGGCACGAACGGGCAAGGCCCAGCGAGTCGGTGTCGACATGCGCGCGGCCGCCGTCGCCAGCCGCAGCGAACGTTATTTCACCGTCGATGGCGGTCCTGCGCCTGAGTTGTGGGACAAGATCGCCGGCGCCTATCAGTGCGGCGATGGCCGCTACGTCCGGCTGCACACGAATTTTCCGCATCATCGTGATGGCGTGCTGACGATTCTCGACTGCGCCTATGACAAGGCCGCAGTGGCGAATGCGTTGCTCGGCTGGAAAGCATTCGACTTCGAGGATGCCGCCGCGCAGGCGGGTCTCGTCGTCACGGCAATGCGTTCGTTTGCGGAATGGGACGCGCATCCGCAAGGGCAGGCGATGAGCCGTTTACCGCTGCTGTCGGTCGAGCGCGTCGGCGACGGGCCCGCGCCGCAATGGCCGCAGAGCGACCGCCCTCTTGCCGGCATCAAAGTGCTCGATCTTACGCGCATCATCGCCGGCCCGGTGTGCACACAGACGCTCGCGGCGCACGGGGCCGACGTGATGTTGGTGACGTCGCCCAATCTTCCGTCCGTCGCGCCGCTGGTGATTGACACCGGCCGCGGCAAGCTGTCGACCCATATCGATCTGCATGACGCGGCCGGGCGCAAAACTTTCGAGGCGCTGCTGCGCGAGGCCGACGTTGTCGTTCAAGGCTATCGGCCGGGCGGGCTTGCCGCGCTCGGCTATCGGCCGCGCGATGTCGCGCACATCCGGCCCGGCATCGTCTGTGTCACGCTCTCCGCTTACGGACACGAAGGGCCGTGGACGAGCCGGCGCGGCTTCGACTCGCTGGTGCAGACGGCGAGCGGCTTCAATGCCGCCGAAGCGGAGGCCGCCGGCGAAAGCGGCCCGAAGCCCCTGCCGGCGCAAGTGCTTGATCATGCCACCGGCTATCTGCTCGCCTACGCCACGATGAGCGCGCTGCTGCGGCGTTCACGCGAGGGCGGAAGCTGGCATGTGCGCGCCGCGCTGGCGCAGACCAGCTTCTGGTTGCGCTCGCTCGGCCGCATCGATGGCGGCATGCGCATCAAGGACCCCGCGCGCGACGACGTGCACGATTGTCTCGAAGAGAGCGACTCCGGTTTTGGCCGCCTCTCCGGCGTGCGGCATCCGGCGACGATGTCCGAGACGCCGCCGCGCTGGGCGCGGCCATCGGTGCAGCTCGGCACGCATCCGCCGGTGTGGCCGGTTTAAGCCGCTTCGCTCACTTGTCCGGCTTCCCAGCCGAGCATCGCGCGCTTGCGCGTGAGGCCCCAGTGATAGCCGGTGAGCTCGCCGCTCTTGCCGATGACGCGATGGCAAGGCACCACGAAGCAGATCGGGTTCTTGCCGACCGCGGCGCCGACCGCGCGCGCGGCTTTCGGCGAGCCGGCGCTGGCCGCGAGATCGGAATAAGTGGTGAGCTTACCCATCGGGATCGTCAGCAGCTTTTCCCACACGCGCACTTCGAAATCTGTGCCGATCAGGACCACGCGCAGCGGCTGGTCCGGACGCCATAACGTCGAATCGAAGATGCGCCGTCCGGTTGCTGCCGTCGCCGCGAAGTCCTCGACATAGCGCGCCTTCGGCCAGCGCGCGCGCATGTCGCGCAACGCGGCGCGCTCCTTGCCTGCATCGGCGAGCGCAAGGCCCGCAAGCCCACGCGGGGTCGTCATCACCAGCGCCATGCCGAACGGGCAGGGGTGGAAGCCGTAGGTGACCGTGAGGCCTTCGCCGCCGGTCTTCCATTCGCCGGGCGACATGGCTTCGTGCGTGACGAACAGGTCGTGCAGGCGGCTGGGGCCGGACAGGCCGACCTCGTAGGCCGTGTCGAGCACGCTGGCTGAGGAGCGCAGCAGGTCGCGCGCCGAGTTTAGCGTGAGTGCCTGCAGGAAGGCTTTTGGGGTCAGCCCGCACCAGCGCCGAAACAGGTGATGCAGCTCGGTTGGCGTGACGCCGGCGGCGTCGGAGATGGTTTCGATCTCCGGCTGGGCGCGCCAGTTGCCGCGGATGTGGGCGATGGCCCGGCGCACGATGTCGTAATCCGCCGCCGCCGTAGAGAGCGGAGCGAATTCGGGCAAGCGGAGCGCCAGGGCCGGCTGGTCAATGGTCATGGGGCTAGGGTCCAGGTTCATGGACCGTATCTAGGCCGGGGGTCGGCGGGCAACCACCCGATTTCTGCTTCTCCGTCGTCATTCCGGGACGGCGCGCAGCGCCGGTCCCGGAATCCATACTCCGCAGCGCCAGGGGTTATGGATTCCGGGCTCGCGGGCTAAAGCCCGCGCCCCGGAATGACTAGACGATTGTCCTTGTCGGACCCCGCTTGGCCTCGTCGATCGCGTTGCCGAGCGCCTGGGCGAAGTTCGCCTTCTCGTCGGGCCCAAGGAAATTCGCGATGATGAGCTGCTTGCCGCGCGATACGAGAAAGAGCCTCTCGATGCCGAACTCTTCCTGCACGACTTTCTCCAATCGCACCCAGAGCGGATTGAGCGACCATTCGCGCACGCGGCCTTTGTGGCTGACCTTGCGCACGGTGAGCGCGGAGCAGGTAACCTTCACCTCCTCATAGGCGTCGGCATGCCGGTAGTTGAGGCGGAACGCGAGGTACAGCACCAGCACGTCCAGGCCGAAGAAGCCGAACACCGGCCAGGCGCCCATCAGCAGGAACACGATGCCGGCCACGAAACTGACGCCGCCGAACAGGCCCATCAGCACCAGGAAGCCGACGCGGCCGAGCGACCGGTGCGGCGTGATCACGGCCGAAAAGATCGTGGGTTCGCGGTCGTCGGCGTTGTCGGCAGTCATGGGCGTCATTATACCGAGATGATGGCGAAAAAGGCGACGCGCAAGGCGGCGGCCCTCACATCCGCAGTACGTAGGGCGAAGGCTGCGAAGGGCAAGGCCAAGGTGAAGCCGCCCAAGCAGCGCGCGAAGGCCGATGCGAAGGCCGCGCACGCCGAGATGCCGCAATGGAAACCCGCGGAGATCGAAGAGGCGTTTCGCCGGTTCCAGGCCGCCAATCCCGAGCCGAAGGGCGAGCTCCTACACATCAATCCTTTTACGTTGCTGGTCGCGGTGGTGCTGTCCGCGCAGGCGACTGACGCCGGCGTGAACAAAGCGACGCCGGCGCTGTTCGCCGCCGCCGACACGCCGGAGAAGATGGTCACGCTCGGCGAGGATCGCGTGCGTGAGCTGGTCAAGACCATCGGCCTGTTCCGCACCAAGGCGAAGAACGTCGTCGCGCTGTCGGAGATGCTGATCGCCAAGCATGGCGGGCAGGTGCCGCGCTCGCGCGAAGCGCTGGAGGAATTGCCCGGCGTCGGGCGCAAGACGGCGAACGTCGTGCTCAACATTGCCTTCGGCGAGCCTACAATCGCGGTCGACACGCACATCTTCCGCGTCGGCAACCGCACGGGCTTAGCGACCGGCAAGACGCCGTTCGAGGTCGAAGAGAAGCTCGAGAAAGTCGTGCCGCCGCATTACAAGCGCCATGCGCATCACTGGCTCATCCTGCACGGACGTTACACGTGCGTCGCGCGCAAGCCGCTGTGCGAGAAGTGCATCATCGCCGACCTTTGCAAATGGCCGGGCAAGACCGTGGCGGCGTGAGGTGATTTGTTGCGCGCATTTGAAGCAGAGCTTCGTGCCCCGGATGCACTGCAACGCGGCGCGACAGCGCCGTGGTGCGGTGCTGATCCGGGGCCCCGCTTCCGGCTGAATTTGAACAAAGCGGGGTCCCGGGTCTGCAACGCAGCGTTCGCCTTCGCTCACGCTGCATTGCGCCCGGGACACACGCGCATCGTCGAAACAGATTTTCGCTATTGCAGCTGCGGATCGCCTTCGGTGTTCTTCTTGGCGAGATCGATCTCAGTGATGGCGACCAGGATCTCCGCGCGGGTCTTCAGATCGGGCGCTTCCAGCAGCGCCTGTTTTTCCGCCGGGCCATAGGGCGACATCATCGACAGTGCATTGACCAGCGCCTCGTTCGGCGCTTTTTCAATGCCGTCCCAATCCGCCTTCAGGTCGTTGGCCTTGAGAAAATCGCGCAGCGCGACGAGCACCGCGTCGCGGTCGACCGCGTCCTCGCCCTTGCGCGGGACGAAGTCGTCGGCGAAAGGCGCGAAGGTGACGCGGCACTGGCGATAGGCGGTGGCGACGGAGAGCTCTTGCTCGATGAGGAAGCGTGAAACGCCGGTGAGTTCGAGCAGGTAGCGGCCGTCTCCGCTCTCGGCGAGCTGGGTCATGCGGCCGACGCAGCCGACCTTATAGAGCGCCGGTTTGTCGGGCAGGCCTTTATGCGTCGGGTCAGGCTGGATCATGCCGATGAGACGATGACCGTCACGCAGCGAGTCGTCGATCATGGCGAGATAGCGCGGCTCGAAAATGTTGAGCGGCATCTGACCACGCGGCAGCAGCAACGCGCCCGGCAATGGAAATACCGGGATCACGCCGGGCAGGTCGACCGGTCCGCGATATTGGGCGTTCATCGGCATGGCAACGCTTCCACAATCGCCCGCTTCGATCGTCATCCTTCGATGGGCTTCGCTTCGCGAAGCCACCTCAGGATGACGGATTGAGGTCATGCAAACAGAATCGATGATAGCCGCTTGCGGCCTTCGACGGCGGCCGGATCGGCGAAGCCCCAGGCTTCGAAGAATTGCACGAGCTGCTTGCGCGCGCCATCCTCGTCCCATTTGCGGTCGCGCCTGATGATCTCGAGCAGATTGTTGGCCGCTTCCTCGCGCCTGCCGGCGGCGTTGAGCGCGGTGGCGAGATCGAAGCGCGATTGATGGTCGAGCGGATCGGCGGCGACCTTCGCCTGCAATTCGTCGATCGGCCCAACCGATTTGGCCTTCTCGGCGAGTTCGATCGCCGCGCGTGCAGCCGCGACAGACGCGTCGTTGATTTTCGCTTCCGGCACCATGGCGAGCGTCTTCTTCGCCTGTTCGATATTGCC
>DATDMA010000013.1:0-5359 GCA_036519015.1 Pseudolabrys sp.
CGCCACATTGGGGGCGCTGCGGGAGATTTGGGTGCTGAAATCGTATCGGCTTGAGAATGGCAATTTGCTCGAATTCGAGGGGCCCATCGATGCCGAGAGCCTGCACAGGGCCCAATGGATCGACCTCTGCGACGCGACGCCGGAGGAAAAGGCGCTCGTCGAGGGCGCACTCAAGATCGACGTGAGCCCGGTCAACGACTATGAGCCGTTCCAGGTCGCGAGCCACTTCAGCGTCTCGCCGCACCAGATGACGATGACGGGACTGCTGCTGACGTTGCGGGATGAGAACGACCCGCATTTGCTCAAGCTGACATTCATCCGAGCAAGAGGCGTCCTCGTGACAATCTCGGACGGAGACCCGATCGGGATGAGCGCATTGATCAGGGAATGCGAAAGCAGCTTTTCACACGGGTCCGGACCGGACGACGTCCTGGCCGGCATATTCGACATGATCGTCGATCATACCGACAACATCCTCGACAAAGTCGGTCACGATCTCGACCGCATCAACACCATGGTGTTCCAGCATCATGCGTCCACCAGGCGCCGGCTCCTGTTGCAAGCCTCGCCACGCCGGCGAAATCGCCAGCTTGAGCGTGTGTTGAGCGATCTCGGCCCGAGCCGCGAAATCCTGGTCAAACTCCGCCGCAGCATGCTCAGCTTCAAGCGCATGACCGCCTTCCTGCGCGAACAGGACACAAAAGGCCTGATCGACAAGCTAGACACCTTCGAACGCGACCTCAGGTCGATCGCGGAGGCGGAAACGGATTTGTCGACGACGGCAGCGTTTCTGCTCGACGCGGTCGTCGGCTACATCGGGCTGCTGCAGAACAAGGTGATGAACGTGCTCACCTTGGTTGGCGTCATCTTGACGCCGCCGGTGCTGGTCGCGAGCGTCTACGGCATGAATTTCCGCCATATGCCGGAGCTGGATTGGACCTACGGATATCCGTTCGCACTCGGCTTGATGGCGGTCGCGACCGCGGCGGTGTATCTGTTTGTGCGTATCCGCGGACTGTAGGCGCGGCGCTAGCCCGCCGGCAGCACCAGCTCGGCGCGCAGGCCCCCAAGCGGAGCCGTGCCGAGCTTGAGTTCGCCGCCATAAAGGCTCGCGAGCTCCACAACGATCGAGAGGCCGAGGCCCGAGCCAGGCTTGGTCTCGTCCAGCCGCCGGCCGCGCTTGGCCACCTGCTCGCGCTCGGACGGCGAGAGGCCGCGGCCGTCATCGTCGACCACGATGCGGACGATCTGCGTCTCGCTCGCTGGATCGGGCCGCTCGCGCACGACCTCGATCGCCACCCGCGACGTCGCCCATTTGCAGGCATTGTCGACGAGGTTGCCGATCATCTCTTCCAGGTCCGGCCGCTCGCCGCGGAATAGCGCCTGGTCGTCCTGGCGCACGTCGATGGCGATCGTCTTGTCGCGGTGGATCTTCTCCATGGTGCGCGCGAGCGCGGTCACCACCGGCGCGACCTCCGTCAGCGAACCGACCACCGTCAGCCGCGCCGCCAGCCGCGCACGCTCGAGATGACGCGCGATCTGGTCGCGCATGATCTCGGCCTGCTCCACGACCTTCATTGCGAAGGCGTCTCGCCCGCGCGCGGTGGCTTCGTTCACCATCACCGAAAGCGGCGTCTTCAGCGCATGCGCGAGATTGCCGACATGGGTGCGCGCGCGCTCGACGATTTCCTTGTTGGCCTCGATCAGCGCATTGGTCTCGCGCGCGAGCGGCGCGATCTCTTCGGGGAATTTGCCGGCCAGCCGCTCGGCCTTGCCGGCGCGGATGGCGGCGAGACTGTCTGTGATGCGCTTGAGCGGCGCCAGGCCGAAGCGCACCTGGAACATTGTGGTCAGCAACAGCACCACCGCGAGCAGCGAGAAGGTAACCACCAGCGCCTGGTCGAACTGGCGTGTTTCATCCGTGATCTCCGCGGCGTCTCCTGCCACCGCGACGAGATAATGCCCCTCGTCGCCGAGATCGATATTGCGCTCGACCAGCCGCAAACGCTGATCTTCCGGCCCGGGCACGTAGCCCTCGCGCGAGCCGTCGATGCCCGGCGCGACACCCAGGTCCTGTAAATGCGGCAGGCCGCCGTCCCACAGCGAGCGCGAGGAGCGCACGTCGGTCTTGCCCGGATCGAGCCGCGTCACCTGCCAATACCAACCTGACAGCGGCAATTCGAACAACGGCTCACCGAGCGATTGCGGGAAGCGCTCGCTCGCCTCGTCGGGCGACGCCACGTCGGCCACCAGCGTCCGCAGATAGACGCCGAGCCTGCGGTCGAAGGCGCGCTCCACCGCCTGGCGATAGAGCGAGGACAGCACGATGCCTGTGATGAGTAGGATGATCACCGCCCACGCGGTAGCGGAGAGGAACAGGCGCAGCGCGAGGGAGTTAGCGCGCATCTAAGGTCATGTGCCGGGCGCGGCGAGCAGATAGCCGAGGCCGCGCACGGTCTGGATGATGTCGACGCCGAGCTTCTTGCGGATGCGGCCGACGAACACTTCGATGGTGTTGGAGTCGCGGTCGAAGTCCTGATCGTAGAGATGCTCGACCAGTTCGGTGCGCGACACCACACGGCCGGTGTGGTGCATCAGGTAGGCGAGCAGCCGGTATTCGTGCGACGTGAGCTTGACGGGATTGCCGTCCACCGACACGCGGCCGGTGCGCGTATCGAGCCGCACCGGGCCGCAATTGAACTCGCTGTTGGCGTGCCCGGCCGAGCGGCGCAGCAGCGCCCGCACGCGCGCGAGCACCTCCTCCAGATGGAAGGGCTTGGCGACATAATCGTCGGCGCCGGCATCGAAGCCCTGCACCTTGTCGCTCCAGCGGTCGCGCGCGGTCAGCATCAGCACCGGCGTGCCGCGCCCGGCGCGGCGCCAAGCCTCGAGCACCGAGATGCCGTCCATCTTCGGCAGGCCGATGTCGAGGATGATCGCGTCGTAGGGCTCGGATTCGCCGAGAAAATGGCCCTCTTCGCCGTCAAATGCTCTGTCGACGACATAGCCGGCATCGGTCAGCGCGGTGGCGAGCTGGCGATTGAGGTCGGGGTCGTCCTCGACGACGAGGAGGCGCAATGAGTTAGTCTCCGCTTGGGGCGGCGAATACCCCGCTCAACGGCCCGTAATAAGCTCGCCGTTGGCGGCGTCAACGCTCGTGCGGGTCACTTTGCCATTCCGCGCGAGCAGAGTCAGCACATAGACGAGATTTTCGCCTTTCCGGCAGAGCCTGGCGCCCACCACGTCCGCGCGATGGCCGTGCAACTGAAGGTTTTTGAGGGCCTGGGCGAGCGAAATTGCCTTGTGGGTGGCGACCGCCGCGCGTTGTTCCGTCTTGCTGAGGCAGGTGCCGCGGTGTGGCGGCGAATCGGCGGCTGTGGCCGGCCCGGCCAAGAGGCCGAACACCAGGGCAACAGGGATAAGACGGGACACCAACATGACTGGGTGTCTAAGCGCCCCGCGGTGAACATCGCCTGAACGGCGGGACGCGAAGCCGACAACTAGCTCTCGAATCCCGTAAACGTCGCGTAATCTTCGAGCGGTACCCGCGGGGATCGCCAGGAATTGATCGGCGCGGCCTCATCAGCAAGCCCAAGCGCCATGCCCGAATAGATCATCACATTCTCTGGAAGCTCAAGGAAGGCGCGCACGGTCCGGTGCCACGACACCCAGGCCTGCTGCGGACATGTATGCAGACCGTGGCCACGGGCGACGAGCGCCACCGTCTGCAACAGCCCGCCGATGTCGGCCCACTGCGCGACGCCATGGCCGCGCTCGAGCGCGAAGAACAAGCCGACCGGCGCGCCGAAGAACTGGAAATTGCGCGCATATTGCCGATAGCGCGTGGGCTTGTCGGCGCGCGGCACATCGATCGACCGATAAAGCCGTTCACCGACATCGAAGCTGCGTGCGCGATACGGCTCCTCCATCGGATCGGGATAGATCCGGTAGTCGCCGCCCTCGGCCTTCGGCAGCTCGTTCATGCGCGGCGCCAGCAGCGCCTTCAAGTCGTCGATGCGCTTGCCGGCAATCGCATAGATGCGCCACGCCTGCATGTTGCCGGCCGACGGCGCCCGCGCCGCACGTGCGATGATGTCGCGCACGGTCTCTTCGGGGATCGGTGTCGGCAGGAAAGCGCGGCAGGAATAACGCGAGGCGACGGCTTCAAATACATCCATGAGACACTCCACGAGAATCGTGGAGAGTGTGGCGGCATACCCGCGCGAAGCCAAGCAGCGGCGATGATCACTTCTTGCCCAAGATCCGCGCCACCTTTTCCAGACTACGCCCGCCGAAATAAGCGGTCAGCACGATCATGGCCCATTGCGCGACGTCGCCCGCGAGAGGATCGGTCGAGCCCCAGCCGAAAACTTTGTCAAAGACCACGACCTTCCACGCGTAGATCACGAAAGCGAAGGCGAACAACGGCCGTGGCAGCGCCGTGTACCAACGCCCCTGCTCCGCGAGTACGGCTTGCGTCGCCAGTTCGCGCTCGCGCTGCTCGACCGACAGTTCGCGCGCGGCGAGATCGGCCGCGATCGTCTCGCTCGTGTTCTCCGCTGTCAGTTTGGCGCGATAGGCATCGACGGCCGCCTTGGCAAAGGGACCGCCCAACACATTGCCGAGCCAGCCGAGCGGCGTCGCAAGCATTATTCGACCTTTCCGACCGTGCGCCGGCGCGCGATCTCCGCCACCAGCACGTCGGCCTTGACCCGGCGCCATAAGGCAATCGCTTTCATCGCCCAGCTTTGCGGCGACAGGCCGCCCGCACTCTCATCGGCGAGCACATACATGGTGCCGTCGGCGGCGCGCCCGCTGCGACCAGGCCGCAGGCGTCCGATTTCTTGTGCGCGGAGCCGGGCGGATCCACCGCGACCACGATGCGAACCAGCTCCGGCGCCTCCGGCACGCGCGCCGCCTCGAGCTGCGCGCGCGTCCACAGCGCGTCGGCGCGGTCCTCGATGATCTCGCCGTCCATCTCCTGCCGCCCGAGCCGCGTGCCGTGATAGCGCGCGACCACCGCCTCCAGAAACGTCGGCGCCAGATTGTAGGCATTCGCCCTGGTGGTGGCGTGCGTCACTGCCGTGCGCGTGTCAGTGACGAGCCGTCTGATGAGCGCGGTCGGCCGCGGCGTGGTCGTCACCACTTGCCGCGGCCGCTCGCAAAGGCGCAGTCCGAACTGCAGCATGTCAAAGGTTGCTTCGGCATGACGCCACTGGGCCAGCTCATCGCACCACGCTGCGGAGAATTGCGGCCCGCGCAGACTGTCGGGCTCCTCCGCCGAAAACACTTGCGCCACCGCGCCATTCTTCCATTCCAGCCGCCGGCGCGTCGCGAACCATTCCGGCCGCTCGCGCCA
>DATDMA010000014.1:0-2261 GCA_036519015.1 Pseudolabrys sp.
AAGAGTATTGCGTGAGCGAGGGCTGGGTCCGCGTTGCCGCCGGCAACGCCAAGGACCGCAACGGTAACCCGCTGACGATCAAGCTCACCGGAACGGTCGAGCCTTATTTCCGGGACAAGCCGAAGGGCTGAGGCGAAGAGCATCGTCCGCGCCGCTTGCGCCGGCCTCTCGGTCGTCATGCCCGGCCTTGTGCCGGGCATCCACGCCTTTCTTCCAAGAAAAAGGAAGACGTGGATGGCCGGGACAAGCCCGGCCATGACGCCACTGAGTCTTCAAAAGACCAACCCGCTCAGGCTTCCTTCATCGCCTGCGTCTTCCACAGCTCCCAGGAATCGCCCAGGCGCTTGGGATCCTGCGCCTCGTCCGGCTCGACGTATTTGATCGGCCGCCTGAACGACAGCGCGGTGGCGAGCTGCTGGGCGTTGATCTCGGTATAGAGCGCGCGGTGCACCACGCGCTGGATGTCGGGCGCGACCACAAGATTGCCGTGACCGCGCAACAGCGCGACAGGCTTATCGCCGAGCGTTTTCGCGAGCCCCGCGCCTTGCTTGCTGTTGGTCACCAAGAGCCCCTGGGTGATGCCGACGTCGCGGATTTCGAATACCGGGCAGCCGCAGGCCAGAAACGAGGCGATGTGGGAGATCGCCTTCAGCGGCTCTTCCGTCACGGTGAACGGAATCACGGTCGGCGAATGGCTGTGCACCACCGCGTTAACGTCGGGCCGGGCACGATAGGCCTCGCCGTGGATGAAACGCTCCAGGAATATGCGGCGGCCCTGCTGATCGACCGGATTGGAGTCGATATCGAACTCCATGATGTCCTCGGCCGAGACCAGTGCGGGCGCGCGGGCGCGCGAGAGAAGATAGCGCTCTGGATTGTTGGGATGGCGGATGCTGACATGGCCCCAGGCATCGAGCACGCCGTTCTGCGCCAGAATGCGGTTGGCGGCGACGAGGTCCTCGATCAGGGCGGGATCGACGGGACCAGCGGAGGGTATCGCAACGTCAGGCATCGGCGTCCTCACTTCATTTGCATCGGTTCTTTTGCGTGAGGGGTATCCGACCTTTCCTTTCAATTGCAAGCAGCATCGATGCGCGCAACCGCCTCCGCGCTGCCTACATAATGGCAAACGCGAAGGCCATGCGCGCACCAACCCGCGCGATTACAAGCACTTCGCCTGCGCCGTGCGACGGAAGGCTACTTTTCCATCTGTCCCGGCCGTTTGGCCGGCGCGCCGCTCTTGCCACCCGGCGCTCCCGGAATCTTGGAGGAGTCCTGCTGGCGCGAGTGGTCCGAGCTTTGGTCCGCACCGGCGCCGCTGGTTTCCGCCGGCCCCTTCACCGAAGGTCCGCCCTGCGGGCCGGGCTGAGCGGGAACACCGGTGCCCGAACTCGGCCCGGTCGTCTGCGGCGTGCCGCCCGGCGCTCCGGTTTGCGGCGACTGCGTTTGCGCGCCGGCCGGCAGCGCCACGATCGCGAGCGCGGCCGCGCCGATGAGGTATTTCAGCATGCCGTTCCTCCACTGGTTTTATTGCAGCGGCGCCGCGAACGCGCGGGATGCCTGCCGCTTAGGCGTCCAACGATCCATGCGTGCGATTCGTTCCGGCCATGCGAACCGGCCGGCCGCGGCGTTTCGCATCAGGCGCAACCGCGCTAGGGTCGCCGCGGCGCCGGGCGAGGACGCGGCGTGAAGCGAGATCGCATGGACGACGAGACATTCCCCGACGACATCACGCTGCTCGAAGTGCGCATCGAACAACTCGCCGAGGCGCGCGAACGCTGCCGCAAGATCTCGCTCGCCGCCAAGATCGCCATTTCCATTGGTGCGGCGTGGGCGCTGCTCACGCTGGTAACGCTGCTGCCGTTTTTCCCGAGCACGTTCTTCGGCTCGGTGGCGGCGATGATCGGCGGCACCGTTCTGCTCGGCTCGAACAAGACGACGTGGGACGAAACCGAAGCCGCGCTGCGCCAGGCCGAAGGCGCACGCGCAGCCATCATCGGGCGTATGGAGCTACGCGTGGTGGGAGAAGACAGCCGCACAGTGCATTGAGCGGACGATTTGCTTTCTGTCGTCCCCGCGACGGCGGGGACCCATACGCCGTGCCCTATCGATCGACTGCGGAGTATGGGTCCCGGCTCGCGCTCGCGGTCGCTCGCTTGGCCGGGACGACAAAACAGTATCCAACCTCACTGGTTCAGCAGCGGAAAATCCTTTGCCGGCTTGCGGCCGGGAAGCGACTGCAGGAAGGCGTAGATGTCGGC
>DATDMA010000015.1:0-8049 GCA_036519015.1 Pseudolabrys sp.
AACGCCTTCCCGGCCAAATCACGCCAGGCAGCGTGCCCGAGATAGACCATCACGAAGTCACGGATATCGCCGCGAAGCGTAAGGTCCACGGGAAATCCAGGATTCTTTACACAGATGTCGACGCCGGAGCGGTCGAGCAGCAACCACATGATTCTGAATTTCGTTCGGCCCGCCGGCACACCTGAGAACTCGAAGCGCAGGACGATGCGGCGATTCGGGAGGCCGTTGACATCGACGCGCCTTTGCAGCCCCGACACCAGCAGTGCGGGGTCGAGGTCGGCCCGTGTGATGCGCTCGCGCCCATGTGCCAACCCCCAACGACCGAGAGCGCTCACGACCTCGCCCAGGGCTTCGCCGGCCGATGTAAGCCAATAGTCATGGCCGCTTCCGTCCGCGCGCGGGCGGCGTTCGATGACACCGTTGTCCTCGAGCTCGCGCAAGCGCGTGACGAGAACGGCGCGCGAGATCAGCGGCAAGGCGCGCAGAAGGTCGTTAAAGCCGTGCAGGCCGCTCATCAATTCGCGCAGGACGAGAGGCGTCCACCGCGTCGCGAAAATCTCGGACGCTTTCGCGACGGGGCAGAATTGACCGTAGCCGTTTCGCATGCGGGCTAAACCAACTTTGTGGCCGGGACGACCGGTTCGAAAAACAGACTTGTTGGACGGAACGCTTCCCTACACTTCTGTGGCGATGCCTCGATCTCGGCAGAGTTCCGTCCGTCGCGTGCATTTGGTGCTGTGATTCTCAGATTGCAACAGGAGTGGTGACAATGAGTGTTTTCGTTTTGGCCTCTGGCGCTTGGTGCGGCGGCTGGCTCTGGAAACGTGTGCGTGATCGGCTGACGGCCAAAGGGCATCAGGTCTTCACGCCGACATTGACCGGTCTCGCAGAGCGCTCGCATCTTTTGAGCCGCGATGTCGGCCTCGCCACCCACATCGATGATATCGCCAATCTGCTGATCTGGGAGGAGCTCAACGACGTCGTTCTCGTCGGGCACTCCTATTCCGGAGTCGTTGTCCGTCACGTCGCGGACAGAATGCCGGACCGCATTCGCACACTGATCTATCTCGATGCTTTCGTTCCCGAGGACGGGAAATGCCTCATGGACTATCAGCCCGATGGCGGAGACAGGATCCGTGTCGCAGCCGCCTCACAAGGCGAAGGGTGGAAGGTTCCGCCGATGCCGCCGTCGATCCTGGGCGTCAATGCGGCAGATGGCGCCTGGATGGAGCGTCAATACACGATGCATCCGCTCTCCACGCTGACCACCCCGGCGAAGATCACCGGCGCCTGCGATCGGGTGAGGAGTATCGGGTACGTCGCTGCGCGCGGATGGCAAAGTCACGTCGCTTCGTTTTATGAGGTTGCGGGCGACCGTGGCTGGTGGCGGAGTGAGCTTCAGTGCGGACATATCCCAATGCTCGACGAACCCGACGAACTGACGGAATTGTTGTTGCAGCGGGCGTAATAACGCGGGGCTCCGCGCGCGATCAATCGCGCCGAGCCCTGACGCTGCGCCGCTTCGGTTTCGCAACCGCATGGGCATGAGCCATCTCCAGCGCGGCCTTGAGCTCCGTCGTGCTGAGCTTGGACAGCGTGGCGGTCGTCCAGCCCTGCTGCCCCCACGCATTCGGCACCGGAGCGAAAGCCTCGGGCGCGACGGTGCATTTGAGCGCCTGCTCGTCCGGCCTGAATTTGAAGTTGGCGCTGCGGGCATCTCCGGCGAGCGTCACGTAGATGCGTTCGACGCGGAACGCGGTGCGGTCGAAATGCGGCGCTTCCGTCGTGCCTTCGAGCGCCAGCGCCAGACGGCGCAAGTCCTGCCCCGTCGCCATGGCGCCTAACGCCTTGCGTGTTCGAGCAGCGTCTTGCCGAGCGACCACACTGCGCCGGGCACGCGATGGCTGTCGGCGATCACCGCATCGAACGCCGTCTCCATCCATTCGCAATCGCTGTCCGAGAGAACCAGAGACGGCAGCAGCTTGATCGTATGGCTGCCGTGGCCGGCCACCTGCGCCATGATCTTGTGCTGCTTGAACAGCGGAATGGTGATGAGCTGGCAGAACAGGCCTTTGTTGGCGGCCTCCAGCAGATGCCACGCCGCCTTGAGCTTCAGCGATTGCGGCGCGGCGAACTCGACGCCGATCATCAGCCCCTTGCCGCGCACCTCGTGCAGCATCTCGTAGCGCGGGATCATGGCCGAGAGCGAAGCGATCAGCCGCTTTCCAAGACGGTCGGCATTCTCGACCAGCTTCTCGGCCTCCATTACCTCGAGCGTCGCGATACCGGCGGCCATGGCGAGATCGTTCTTGCCGAAGGTCGAGCCGTGCACCACCGCACGGTCCATGCGGTCAAACACCTTGGCGAAAACCTCGTCGCGGGTGAGCACGGCGCCAATCGGCACATGCCCGCCCGACAACGCCTTGGCGAGCAGCACCATGTCCGGCTCGACGCCCCAATGCTCGACCGCCAGGAAGCGGCCGGTGCGTCCGAGCCCGGTCTGGACCTCGTCGGCGACGAACAGCGTGCCGTAGCGGCGGCACAGCGCCGCGGCGTCCTTCAGGTAATTGTCGTCGGGCACATTCACGCCCTTGCCCTGGATCGGCTCGACGATGAAGGCGGCGATGTCGCGGCCGCGCAGCGCTTCGTCCAAGGCCGCGAGGTCGTTGAACGGAATGCGTACGCAGCCCGGCAGCAGCGGCTCGAAGGCTTTGCGAAAGATCTCGTCACCGGTGAGCGACAGCGCGCCATAGGAGAGGCCGTGGAAGGCATGGTCGCAGAAGACGATGCCCGGCCGCTTGGTGGCGGCGCGCGAGAACTTGATCGCCGCCTCCACCGCCTCTGCGCCGGAGTTGGCAAAGAACGCGCGCTGGAGATACGGCACCTTGGCGAGCAGCCGCTCGGCGAGCACACCGGCCAGCGCCGAGACGTCCATCTGCACGAGGTTTGGCAGCTCGGCGTCGAGCACACTCTTGAGCGTCTCGCGCACCGCCGGATGATTGCGGCCGACGGCGAAGACTCCGAAGCCGCTCAGGAGGTCGAGATAGCGCACATCCTCGCGGTCGTAGAGATAGGCGCCCGCACCGCGGCAGAAGCCGACGTCGTAGCCGATGGTTTTGAGTACCCGCACCATCTGCGCGTTGAGATGGCGGCTGTGCATGTCATAGCGTTCGGCCTCGTGCGCGGCGAACAGGTCGCCGGCATCGACTGTGGCCATAGGTTTCGACGTTGGTGTCAGCATGTCCCGGCGCAATCCGAAGAAATATCTTTGCTCTGTTGAGCCTTTCGCATGATGCCGGACGCCACGACAGCGCGGTTCGCTTGGAAAAGGACAGGAATACCGCGCCAGTGCCCCACGGCGGGAAAGACTTGCAAACACAAGAATAGCACAGCGTTTTCACGATGAGAGCCACAAACCGCTCGGGAGACACGCGGCCGGCAAGGGGAAGCGAATAGACTGTAGCTACAGTATTGAAATTACGCCTGAATTTCGGTTGCTTCGCACCAAAGTTCCCTGCGCCGACATGACGCAGGACACCTGCTTCTCCGCGTACCAGCGGGAAACTCGCGCTAAGGAGGTGGCCGCGCCTGTCACCTTGGGCGCCAAGAATTGGCGGAACCGGCGGCTCACGCGCGGGGTTCACTCACGACCCAAAGGCCAAAGCCTTGCGTCGGTGCGAGAGGGCGATGCACTTCGATTGCGTGATCATCGGCGGTGGACCCGCGGGCCTGACGGCCGCGACCTATCTTGGCCGTTTCCAGCGGGGGGCTCTGGTCGTCGACGCCGGCCATAGCCGCGCGCGCATCATCCCGAAGACGCGTAACTACCCCGGCTTTGCCGACGGCATCTCCGGCGACGATCTGCTCGGCGTTCTGCGCGCCCAGGCGCTGAAGTACGGTGCCCAGATTGCCTCGGCCACGGTGTCGGCGCTGGCGCGTGACGGCGAGCATTTCATCGTCGTCGTCGACGGCCGCCGCATTGCCGCGTCCCGTATTCTGCTCGCCACCGGACTGAAAGACATAACGCCCGACATGCCGGGTCTGCGCGATGCCGTTGCGCATGCGTCGGTGCGTTATTGTCCCGTGTGCGACGCCTACGAGGCGACAGACGATGCCATCGCCGTCTACGGCTTGATCGCGAACGCCGAAGGCAAGGCGCGCTTCCTGCGCAGTTACAGTCGCGCCGTCACGTTGCTGCCGCTCGACGTCGAGCCCGATGCGGCGGCCGTGGCACGTCTGGCGCAAGCCGGCATCGCGCTTGCGCCGTCGCCGCCGGCTGACTTCCGGCCGACGCAAAGCGGCATCGAGGTCAAACTGTGCAACGGCGATCACATGCGGTTCGACGTGCTCTATCCGGTGCTCGGCTGCGAGGTCCGCTCCGATCTCGCGACCGCGCTCGGGGCGCGCTGCAACGATGTCGGCTGTCTGGAGGTCGATGCCAAGCAACAGACCTCGATCGAAGGCATCTATGCGGCCGGCGATGTCGTATCCGACCTGCATCAGTTGTCGGTCGCCGCCGGACACGCCGGCATCGCCGCGACCGCCATCCATGGCAGCCTGCCTGAGAATTTTCGTTGAGCGCATGAAGACAGCGCGGGCCGCATGAAGATCGCCACGTTCAATATCAACAACGTCAATCACCGGCTGCCGAATCTGGTTCAGTGGTTGAAAAGGGCGCGGCCCGACATTGTTTGCCTGCAAGAGCTCAAGGCAACCGACGCTGAATTCCCGATACAGAAAATCGAGAGAGCCGGATATCACGCGGTCTGGCGCGGCCAGAAGACCTGGAACGGGGTTGCCATCCTGTCGCGCGGCGCCGAACCGATCGTGACGCGGACCACGCTGCCCGGCGACCGCGACGACACGCAGAGCCGCTATCTCGAAGCCGCGGTCGATGGATTGCTGATCGGCTGTCTTTATCTGCCGAATGGCAATCCGCAGCCGGGACCGAAGTTCGATTACAAGCTGGCCTGGTTCAAGCGGCTCACCGCGCACGCCAAGCGGCTTCTGGCCGAGCGCATCCCGGTCATCCTCGCCGGCGACTTCAACGTCGCGCCGGCACAACAGGACATTTACGCGACGCGATCCTGGGACAACGATGCGCTGGTTCAGCCGGAGAGCCGAGCCGCCTACAGGAAACTGGTGCAGCAGGGGTGGACTGACGCCATCCGCGCGCTCCACCCAGACGAGCCGATGTATACGTTCTGGCACTACATGCGGAATCGATGGCCGCGCGACGCCGGCCTGCGTCTCGACCATCTGCTGTTGAGCCCGTCTCTCTCCAAACGGCTCGCGGCTGCCGGTGTCGATCGCGCAGTTCGCGGACGGGCGAATGCCAGCGACCACGCTCCGGCGTGGGTTGAACTGAGCGAACCCACGCGCAAGCGTGCGCGTCAGATCGGCGTTCAAAAGAAGCGGTGAGGAGGAAACGCCAAGTGCACGCGCCGGGAACAGGTTAGACGTCCACGCGTACCAATGCGTTGATGTCGCAGTCAGAAACCGGCAAAATCAACTGCGTCCGTCTTCCCCATTGTGGCCGGTTGCCACCCGGCGCGTGCGAAGGGAAACGCGAGGGGAGGCAGTGTGGTTCCTGCCCTAAAGTGTTCGATTATTGAGGGCATACCGATCGGGACGCTTATGACGCGTGCGAACAGACTGTGAAGGCTTGTCCCCAAGACGCGGTACGACGACAAGGCGGTCGACCTCGCCATTCTGAAACGCCCGTAAGAACTCGTGATAATCCCTGAAGGACACGCATCCATTCGACTGGCCGTTGGGACCCAGCATGTAAGGATGTGCGAGGATGCCGTCACGACCGAACATATTGCCGTCGCCGACAGGATTGAGGCGAATGGCCTGAACGCCGTGGAAGAGCGACTCTCGCAACACGAGATCGTAGACATGAGGCGGCGTTGCCCCGCGATCTTTTGCATTGACGTAACGAGGATCGTCCAGCATTTGGCCCATCCCCGAATGCGCTTCCAGCTTATTGCCGTTGGGCAAATAGACGGTATGCGCTGCGATATCATAAATTGCGGTGCGGCTGGCGCGATCGGGCAGCAGGTTTGAATTGGTGTCAGCTTGCGGCCCAGCGAAGAGCTTCGCCAAGAAACTGAACGGGCCGGACGCAGGCGGCGAAGGAGGAGCCGCCGCAACCGGCGGCGCGGCCGGGCCGGCCGGGGGACTTGCAGCGTCCTGCTTCTCGACGGTGCGCTTGGACGGAAGTTCGGGAGCCGGGTCCGCAGGCGGAGTCAGTTCGGCCTCCCGAGTCGCGTCGGGAGCGCGGGCAACATCACGTGTCGCCTGGCTGTCTGGAGGATTTTTCGCCTGCACAGCCGGAGGTGACAAGAGCGGCGACGACAGCACCGCGGCTGCGGATTGGAAAGAGCGATCCGATAGTACCGACGCGCTGCCGGTCGGCGCAAATGTTTGCGCCAACGCGTGTGCCCACTCGGGATCAAAAAGCGGATCCGGAGCAGAAGCTGCCACAACCGCTGACGCGGACTCGGGCACGTCGACAACACGAACCGAACCGAAGAATTCTCTGGCCAGTGTCCCGTAAGGGTTGGCGAGCGCCATCGCCTCCGGCGCCATGATCGGCGGCCTCGTTTGGATGGCGGGATTGGCGCCGTGAAAGGAGGCGGCCATCCAACTGGTCGCGACCGTGAGCGAGGTGACGATCACCCAGCCGGCAGCCACAGTTCCGAGCACGACGACGCCGCCGCCGAAAAGAACACGGCGATAATTACCGAAAGAGAGACTACGACCCCCGAAAGGACTGACGTCGTCTAACACGCCGGCCGTATACGTCATGATCCTCGCTACTCGAACTAGACTGCTGGGATCGAGGCCAAGGTCGATCGCACTGTTTGCAGCGCTTCGGCCGGTCTTGATCGCTTGAAGGATACGGAACTTGGGTTTGTCGTCCTGGTCCGCCGCGTTACGGCATCTGTGAGGTGGGCAACGATGCAGGCATTACGGTTAAGCGATTCTAAACAAGCGGTCGCGTGAACTGAAATCTCGTTTCTTGTGTCGGTGGGTCATCGATCTTGGGGTTGGAGCTGATGGTTGGCGCGGAGCTCATTGCGCCTTCTGATTGCACGCCAAGCTTGATTGCAAGCATGATTGACCCCCCTTGTCGGTCACAGGCGGAGTCCTCTATCCAGCCTGATGGCGGCGAAAGATGGGCAAGCCGCCTGCAACCGTCGGGCGTACGCAATCCTCGAAGCGCTGGCGCAGCGTGGCTTTGCAACGCCAACGGCGGTCCCGTAGCGGCGGCCTTATCCCTTCCCCGTCTGCGGGGAAGGGTGGCCAAGTCGTGCGATTATGTAGCGCTGGCGATCTATTTCACCGCCAGCAGTTCGACATCGAAGATGAGCGTGGCGTTCGGCGGAATGACGCCGCCGGCGCCGCTGGCACCGTAGCCGAGCGCGGGCGGAATGATGAGCGTGCGTTTGCCGCCGACCTTCATCGTTGCAACACCTTCATCCCAACCGCGAATGACCCGGCCGGCGCCGATGGGAAATTCAAACGGCTCGTTGCGGTCGACTGAACTGTCGAACTTCTTGCCTTTGACGCCATTCACATAGAGCCAGCCTGTATAATGCATGACGCAGATCTGTCCGGGCTTGGGCGTGGCGCCGGTGCCGACGACGGTGTCCTTGATTTGCAGTCCTGACGACGTGGTCATGGTTTTGCCGATGGTCTGAGCTGCTGCTGGGTTGGATGAACCGGCTGTGTAGACGCCGCTCAATCCGGCAACAAGTGCAAATGCCGTAATAGCGCCTGCACGGGGAAAACCTCGCATACCGATCTCCTTGATAAAGCCGCCTCGAAGCGAGCGGGAGCTCTAGCTTAAATCATTTCTCGCTCCCATTGTTTTTCAATAGGGTACCGGGGCGCGACTGACCGCGCAGCCTGCTCGCCCTCACTCCGCCGCCTGCACACTTGGCAGCACGTAGTCCTTGAAGCGCTGCCGCAGCGCGAGCTTCTGGATCTTGCCCGTGGCCGTATGCGGGATTTCGTCGACGAAGACGACGTCGTCCGGCA
>DATDMA010000016.1:0-6920 GCA_036519015.1 Pseudolabrys sp.
TCGCCGAAGCCGGCGACCGCGACCGTGATGCGATAAGCGGTCTCGCCGGTGCGCTCGATGTTATAGGGCGGGTAGCCCGGGGCGGACTCAAAGCCGTCCAGCATCGAAAACAGCCGGTCGAAGCCGACGGTGGAGCGATAAAGGGGAGCAAGATCGAATGTACGCATGGCATATCCTCTTGGGTTGAGCGACATGCGGTAGGTCCGCCAAATGGCCTGACCAGACCGTTGCGCAGCCGTCATGGCCTGCGCATACCCAGATATGGGAAGCTCGATTTGGCCCCGCAAGAGGAAGGAGGCCGCGCCGTAAACGACTGAATTTCAAATATTTTTCGTCCTCCGCGCGCGGGCGATTGAGGTGGCGCGCCACCCTGCTATAAGGCCGAAAGGCTCCTCGGACCTGCCGATTCTCGGCTCTTATGAAGCTCATCGACATCCCCGCCAATCCGGTGCCCGACAATGTCGTGTCCGGCGCCATCAAGACCTCTGACGGGGTCACGCTGCGCTTTGCGCGCTGGGCGCCGCCGCCCGGACGCAAGGGCACGGTGGTGCTGCTGCAAGGCCGGGCCGAATACATCGAGAAATACTACGAGACGGTGCGCGACCTGCGGGCGCGCGGCTTCGCGGTGGCGACCTTCGACTGGCGCGGGCAGGGCCTCTCGGAGCGCAAGCTCGCCGACCGCAACAAAGGCTATGTGCGCAATTTCGCCGATTACGGGCGGGACCTGGACGCGGTCATGTCCCAGGTCGTGCTGCCCGATTGCCCGCCGCCGATCTTCGCGCTCGGCCATTCCATGGGTGGCGCCATCGCCATCAAGGCCTGCTACGACGGCAGCCGCTGGTTCGAGCGCGTGGTGCTGTCGGCGCCGATGATCGCGCTGCGGCCGGGGGCGCTGACGCGCGTGGCCGGCCCGATCGCGCGCGCCATGCGGCTGATGGGCCGCGGCGGCGCCTATGTGCCGCTGGGCGACGGCGCGGCCGTCGGCGCGCAAAATTTCATCGGCAATGTGCTGACCTCCGACCCCGTGCGCTATGCCCGCAACGCCGCCGTGCTTGAGGAAGGGCCGGAGCTCGGCCTCGGGCCGCCGACCATCGCCTGGGCCGACGGCGCGCTGCGGCTGATGAAGCGCTTCGCCGACCCGACCTTCGCCGGACATATCCGTCAGGCGATCCTGATGGTGGCGGCCGGCCGCGATGAGGTGGTGTCGACGCCGGCGATCGAAACCTTCGGGCTCAATCTGCTGGCCGGGCGGCATCTCATCCTTGCCGGGGCCAAGCACGAGATCCTGCAGGAGCAGGATCACTATCGCGGCCAGTTCTGGGCGGCGTTCGATGCGTTCGTGCCGGGCACGCCGAGATATTAGGGCGCGTTTGCGTCTCACTGATTCAGTTGTCATGCAGCCAATCTTTCAGTCGTCATTCCGGGGCGCGACCGTTTGGCCGCGAGCCCGGAATCCATAATCCTTAACGCTGCGGCGTATAGATTCCGGGCCCGCTCGCTCCGCTCGCGTCCCGGAATGACCGAGAGAGCGTAGCCAACGCTTCGCCGCCCCTGTTCTTTGTCGCGGCCCGGGGAAGGCCTGTCTTTCCTCGCCCTCGCAATACGAGGGGATGGCGCGCCGAGAAGGCGCGTCAGTGGGTAGTAGCGCGTGTTGTTGCCAACACGCGGCGCCTTTCGGCGCGCCATCGCGGCGTCATTACGGCGACGGGCCGCGCTTTCGGCAACCGCCTGCGGGGCGTTCGACCACTCTCAGAACACGACCCCTTTCGGGCGGCCGTGCCGTCAAGCCTCGAACGAGCCGTGCGGCCCGCCATCAGCCAGCTCCTGGCAGGAGGTCATAGTGCCTCCGAGCGGAGCCCCGTCACCGCCCGGGGGTTGGGGGGTGCGTTCATCCCCCGCCCGCGGGCACCGCGTCCTGCTCCACCATCAAGACGCCTCATGACAGCGCCCTCGTTGAACAGGACGGGAGGATTATAGTCAGGAACACAAAGAGGTCAATAGTCCTATAGGAATATTTTTTATCCTCTTCCAACTAGCCTGGCCTCATCGGGCATTCAGCTCGCGATGCATTTTCTTCTCATCGAGCGCGCCGTCCCACTTGGCGACGACCATGGTGGCGACGCCGTTGCCGACCAGGCTCGTGAAGGTCAGCGCTTCCGACATCAGGCGGTGAACGCCGATGACCAAAGCGATGCTTTCGACCGGAATAATGCCCTGCGCGGAAAGCGTCGCCGCCATCGTGACGAAGGCGGCGCCGGCGACGCCGGCCGATCCCTTCGCGGTCAGCAGTGAGATCAGAACAAGGCCGATCTGTTCGGACAGTCCGAACGGCGTATTGGTCGCCTGCGCGAGGAAGACGGCCGCCGTGGTGATGTAGAGACAGGTTCCTTCGAGATTAAAGGAGTAGCCGGTCGGAATGACCAAGCCGACCACGGACTCGTCGCAGCCGAGAAGTTCCAGCTTCCGCACCAGCTGCGGGAGCACCGACTCCGTCGTGGTGGTAGCGAAGACGATCAGGACTTCCTCGCGAATGTAGCGCAGGAATTTCCACAGGCTGAACCCGGCCAAACGCGCGGCCAGTCCCATGAACACGGCGACGAAGATCGCCGTGGTGATGTAGAAGCACAGGACGAGCTTCGAGAGGCCGAGCAGCGAGCCGGCTCCGAACTTGCTGATCGTAAATGCGATGGCGCCGAAGGCGCCGATCGGTGCCACCATCATGATGACGCCGACCACGCGGAACAGCGCTCGGTTCAGGCTGTCGATCAATGCGACGATTGGCTCGCCGTGCTTGCCCATCGCCGGCAGCACCGAGCCGAAGAGGATCGCCAGCAACAGAACGCCCAGGAGGTTGCCTTCGGAGAACGCCCCGATGAACGTCTTTGGAATGATGTTCATCAGAAAGTCGGTCGCATCGGCGTGCTGCGCCGCGGTCGTGTAAACCTTGACCGTCGCCGGGTTGAGCGTATGCACGTCGACATTCATGCCGTCGCCGGGGCGCCAGATATTGACAACGAGCAGACCGACGAGCAGGGCGATCGTGGTCATGACCTCGAAGTAGATCAGCGCCTTCAAGGCAACACGGCCGACCTTCTTCATCTCGCCGATGCTGGCGATGCCGTGCACCACCGTGCAGAAGATGATTGGCGCAATCAGCATCCGGATGAGCTTGATGAAGCCGTCGCCGAGCGGATGCAGGTGCTCGCCGATCTGCGGGAAGAATATTCCGACCAGGACGCCGAGGACCATGCCCGCGGCAACCTGAAACGACAGGTCTTTGTAAATTGGTTTCCGTCTCAAAGCCGGTGCGGTGACAGCTTGTGCCTCGGACATTATGCCCTCCTAACTCTATTATTGATTTTTGCAGCGATAAGTACGAAGCGGGTGGTTTCGTCAGACAGCGTTCCTAGAGTTGCGACGCCTACGATGCAATCTTCGCAGGCTGGCCGGTCTCGCCGGCCTCGATCAGCGGCACGTTCCAGGCGTCGTAGCCGTAGACCCATTCCGTGCTGGTCTGGTGCTGAAGCCAAGTATTGACGCGCGAGCGCTGCTGGATCTGGGTCGCCCGTGGTTTGCGGTTTGCCTCATAGCGCTTGAACGCCGCGTTGAAGCCGTCCGCACCGACGCCCTCGAGGCAGCGCGCCAGCACGGCCGCATCCTCCAGCGCCATGGCCGCACCTTGCGCCATGTAAGGCGGCATCGGATGGCAGGCATCGCCGAGCAGTGCGATGCGTCCCTCGACCCAATGGGTGAAAGGGTCGCGTTCCATCAGCGCCCACTTGTACGCTTCCGGGCATGCGTTCAGCACCTTGCGCACTTCCGGATTGAACGCTGCAAATTCGGCGCGCAGCGCGTCCATGTCACCTTTGGTCGACCAGGATTCGGTCGTCATCCATTTCGCATCCTCTGGCTGGCTGGTGACGAAGTAGATCTCGTCGCGCGCGGCCGTGATGTAATAGATGACGATGTGACGGTCGGGTCCCCACCATTTGGTTCGGGACAGATTGATCTGATCCTCGCCCAGCAACGATGCCGGAAACACGGCGCGATAGGCGATGCGCCCGCTAAAGCGGGGAGCCTCTTCGCCCAGAATGGCATCGCGCACCACGGAGTGAACGCCATCCGCCGCGACCAGTGCATCCACGGTCGCTGTCGTCCCGTCGGCAAAAGAGAGCGTCACCGAGGACGAACTTTGATCGACGCCGATGAGCTTGCGATTGAATTCGACGCCTCCGGGCGGAACCGCGTCAGCGAGCAGGCCGTGTAAGTCGGCGCGGTGCATGGCCAGATAAGGGACGCCATAGCGTTCTTCGAACATCTTGCCGGCTGGCACTTCGTTGGTGACCTCACCCGTGTCGTAGTCTCGATTGAGCAGCGTCTGGGGCTGGAAAGCCACCTTGCGAAGCTTCTCCTCGAGTCCGAGGCCGCACAGCACGCGCACAGGATTCGGTGCCATCTGGATGCCGGCGCCGACGCGAGCAAATTTCGTTGCTTGTTCGAAAACGCGGACCCTGAATCCGCGTTGCGAGAGCACGGCTGCGACGGCCAATCCGCCGATGCCGGCTCCGACGATGCCGATGGTGCCATTGGTCTGCTGCATGATTCCGTCCCTGTCGTTCAGGCGTCGCCCCAAGCGAGAAAGTTTCCGGCGGCCAGGCCGCCAATGGAGGGCGGTTTTGTCACCTGCCCGTGGGGGCCGGGCAAAGACCTTTTCGGCATTCCTAGCGATACATATTGAGCATGCCTGGCCCGCGCCGACCGCTGGATGGAGACACTAGTCGGCGCTCACCGCGAGATGCAGTGCGCCAGGCCATTCGCGCCGCGCGACCAACTCTGCGACCGTCTTCTTGATAGCGTCGACGGCGACATTGCCTGCGGCGGACAGCCCCGCGTCGCGGCGAAAGGTCAGGGCAAGTGTTGAATGAAGATTGCGGTCGCTAATTGGCACAGCGACCAGTTCGCCGCGTTCGGACTGCTTATGGACCGGCGGCAGCGTCATCACACCGTGGCCGAGACCCGCCGCAATCAAGTTGCGAGTTAGCGCCGCGCCGTCAGCCTCCATAACCACATTCAATTGGATGCCGTGACGCGCCGCCATCTGTTCCAAGATCAGCCGGCTGTAATGCGGGTAGGAAGGAAGGATCAGCGGCAGGCGCATCAGTTCCTTGATGGCGAAACTGCGCCGTCCGCTCTGCGATCCAGGTGGCGAGACGACGAACATCGCCTCCTGCACCAGCGGAATAATGCGCAGTGCCGGGCTCGGCAACGGATTATGCACGACGACCAAATCGGCCTTGCCGGAGACGGCCAGCTCCTGCAATGCGCCGCCGATCGCCTCGACGACGTGAACGGAGATTTCCGGATGGGATTGCGCCAGCGCCTTGATGAGATGGGGCATGATGATGCCGCCGGCCGCTGGCGGCACGGCGATGGCAACATGGCCGGTCACGAGCGCAGTTTCGGCGCTGACTTCTTCCTTGATCTGCCGCAACGTCTGGATCAGGAATTCGGCGCGCTTGAGAACGATAGAACCCGCGGGGGTGACTTCGACGCCACGCGCATGCCGCCGCAGCAGTTTGACACCCAGTTCGCCTTCAAGTTTCCGGATCTGCCGGCTGAGCGCTGGCTGCGCGATGCGCAGTTCTTCGGCGGCGCGCGATAGACTTTGCAGCCGGGCGATATAAACGAAGTTTCGTAGTTCCCTAATGTCCATCTTTCGGGCCCAGCGCGCGCCCTAGCCCTTCGCCAGCATCTCACTTGCTCTCAGATTTATAAGCGCCCGCTTCCTTGGCCCAGTGAAACACGTGCTGAGCGCCTCCGGCGCGGCTTTTGACGATCAGATCAAAATGCCCGTTGGTCACGTGCGACGAGACAATGAGCAGGTTCGCGGCGTCGGTGATGTCATGATCGCGGGTCCCGTCTTTGTGCCAGTCGCCGGCGATGTCGGCATCCGCGGACATTGGCACCGCGAGCACCTGTTTCAACCGATCCCCTTCGACCGTGAACAGGCATAGACCGCCGAAGTTTGCACCGCCGCCGGAATAGCCCTCCATCCAGCTGACGCGCAGGCCAAAGGCCGGCTGATCGGGTGCGATCTTGTACGGAGCGAGATCGAATTGCGAAACATTGGCGAAGGCAATGATGCCGTCCTTCGCATCATCGGCGGCCATAGGCTGCCGTGGCAGGCTCGACTTGCTCCAGTCCATCGCGCAGTCGATTGGGCCGCTCGCGGCGACCAGCGACGCAGGTGCGCCCTGCCGGGCCTCGACCAAGCCGAGATAGACATGCAGCGGCGGCTCTTTGTTGTCGTCGTCCTGGACGAGCGATCGCTGGCAGCTCGGTTCGCTCGCGCTATAGGGCGCTGTCCCGCCGGTGCAGACAATGGCGAGACTCTGGTCTGGCCGGACCGGCCATGGCTTGGCGCCGACCAGATTCACCTTTGCGGTGTCGCCGGCCGGGATCAGCAGTGTCGTGAGGGCGCTAGACGTCAGCGGGGCGGATAGATGAATGCCGAGCAGGTCCGGCGCCGGCTTGCCCTCCATCTGCTCAGAGAACGTTTTGCGCGCTTCCGGCGTTTTGAGATGCGGTTTGACCTGGTCGAGCGAGTGCACGGTTTCTGCCCAGGCTGGCTGAACCATGGCGAGCGCGAGGGCGATTGCGACGCGTTTTAGCATTGCCAATTCCCTCAGCCCCTCAGCATTTCCAGCGCCGCGGCGTGCACGCGCTTGTCGCCGGCGACGACGACGCGGCCGCCGGCCTGCGCCGGGCCGTTCTCCCACGTGGTGACGATGCCGCCGGCGCCGGTGATGATGGGGATGAGCGGCACGATGTCGTGCGGCTTGAGCTCGGTCTCGATGATGAGATCGATCTGCCCGGCCGCCAGCATGCAATAGGCGTAGCAGTCGCCGCCATAGCGCGAG
>DATDMA010000017.1:0-4286 GCA_036519015.1 Pseudolabrys sp.
TTGCGGACGGCGGCGATGCGCTCGGAATCGCCGTCGCCGCCAAGCTTGATCTTGAGCAGAGGGCGATCTGCCGCCGCCGCAGCGGCCTGCGCCATCGCGGCCGGCGTGCCGAGCGAAATCGTGAAAGCCGTGGTGAGGGGCCGAGGGGCGGGGAGGCCGGCAAGTTCGTACACAGGGCGGCCGGCTCGCTTGGCCTCGAGGTCCCAGAACGCGCAGTCCAGCGCGTTGCGCGCCGCCCCCGGCGGCATGGCCGATTGCAGGCCGATGCGGGTCAATCCCGCAGCCAATTGCGGCCGCATGGCCTCAATTGAAGCGGTCACGGTCTCGACCGTCTCGCCGTAGCGAGCATAGGGCACGCATTCGCCGCGCCCGCGTGCCTTGCCGTCGCCTAGTTCGGCCACCACAACCACGGCCTCGGTCTTGGCGCCGCGGCTGATCGTGAAGGAACCCGCGATCGGCCAGCGCTCGACGGCGATGCTGAGGGTCAAAGGCACGGTCGAAGGCCTCGCGAAGACTTTGAGCGGGAAGACTTGTGACAAGAAGACTTTGAGCGAGAAGATTTGGGGATATCCATGGCGTGCAGCTTGAGAGCGAAGCCTCGACAGGGTCGTGTGCCTAGTTCAAGGATGACGTGCGAAAGCGACGGCACGCCACGCAAGAGGCGTAACATGCCGGAAGTCGCCCAGATTCGCATGGGGTATCCGGTCGGAGCGGCAGGGTGAGCGTCGATACACTGCTCGATAACGAGACACTGCTCGAAGGCAGGATCGACGGCGACCAGCTCACGCTGGCCGGGACCGGCGCGTGGACCGCGCAGAACGCGCGGCGGCTGGAGGCGCTGATCGACCGCGCGACCCGCGGGCGCGAGCCGATCAAGCGCGTCGCCATCGATATGAGCAAGGTCGACCGCCTCGACACCTTCGGCGCCTGGCTCCTGGAGCGGCTGGTGCGCGCCTTCTCGACGCGCGGCTACGACACCCAGGTCATCGGCCTGAAGGAGAATTATCGCAAGCTGGTCGACGAGGTGCACGGCGTCAAGCTCGACGAAATCCAGAAGCCGAAGCCCAATCAGGTCCTTTATGCGCTCGCCTCGATCGGCATGGGCATCGCCTCGGTCGGCGCCTCCTTCATGTCGATCGTCAACATGTTCGGCGCGCTCACCGTCGCGCTGATGCGCGTGGTGGTCAATCCGCGCCGTTTGCGCTTCACCTCGCTGGTGCATCAGCTCGACAATGTCGCCTGGCGTGGCGTGCCGATCATCGTCCTCATCACGTTCCTGGTCGGCTGTATCATCGCGCAGCAGGGCATCTTCCATTTCCGCAGGTTCGGCGCCGACATCTATGTCGTGGACATGATCGGCATCCTGACCTTACGCGAGCTCGGCGTGCTGATCGTCTGCATCATGGTGGCGGGCCGCTCGGGCAGCGCCTATACGGCCGAGCTCGGCTCCATGAAGATGCGCGAGGAGGTCGATGCGCTGCGCACGATGGGCTTCGATCCGATCGAGGTTCTGATACTGCCGCGCGTCCTCGCGCTGATCATCGGCGTGCCGATACTCACGTTTCTGGGCTCGATGGCGGCGCTTTATGGCGGCGGCCTGGTCGCTTGGGCTTATGGCGGCGTCGATCCCGACATCTTCCTCTCGCGGCTCAAGGAAGCGATCTCGCTCAACACCTTCGTGGTGGGCATGATCAAGGCGCCGTTCATGGCGCTGGTGATCGGCGTGGTGGCCTGCGTCGAAGGCATGGCGGTGAAGGGCTCCTCTGAATCGCTGGGCTTGCAGACGACCGCCTCGGTGGTGGAATCGATCTTCCTCGTCATCGTGCTCGACGGCTTCTTCGCCATCTTCTTTGCGTCGGTGGGGATGTAGGCGATGGCGAGCGGCAACGGACAGCGGGAAACCATCATCGAAGTGCGCGACGTGGTCGTCGGCTTCGACTCACGCCTCGTGCTCAACCACGTCAATCTCGACGTCTATCGCGGCGAGATCTTAGGCTTCGTTGGCGGCTCAGGCGCCGGCAAGTCGGTGCTGATGCGCACCATTATCGGCCTGCTGCCGAAACGCGCGGGCACCATCAAGGTGCTCGGCATCGACATGGGGTCGGCGAACGATGCCGCGCGGCAATCGGTCGAGCGCCGCTGGGGCGTGCTGTTCCAGCAGGGCGCGTTGTTCTCCTCGCTGACCGTGCGCGAGAACCTGCAATTCCCGGTGCGCGAATATCTCAACCTGTCGCAGAAGCTCCTCGACGAGTTGGCGGTGGCGAAGCTGGAAATGGTCGGCCTCGACGGCAGCGCGATGGACAAATACCCCTCGGAACTCTCCGGCGGCATGACCAAACGTGTCGCTTTGGCGCGGGCGCTGGCGCTCGATCCGGACATCGTCTTCCTCGACGAGCCGACATCAGGCCTCGATCCGATCGGCGCCGGCGATTTCGACGAACTGATCGCGACATTGCAGCGCACTTTGGGCCTGACCGTTTTCATGGTAACGCACGACCTCGACAGCCTGCACACGGTGTGCGACCGCATTGCGGTGCTCGCCGACGGCAAGGTGATCGCGGCGGGGACCATGGAGACCATGCTGGCCTCGACGCATCCGTGGCTGCGCGAGTATTTCCACGGCAAACGGTCGCGGGCAGGGTACGTCGAGAAGGCGGCGGCGTCGCAGGCTGCGCCAGCAAGCTGAGCAGGGAACGATGGAAACCAGAGCGAACTATGTGGTGATCGGGCTGTTCACGCTCGCCGTCGTGGTCGGCGTGTTCGGCTTCATCTATTGGTTCCAGAACGTCAACGGCACGAGTGAGCGCGCTTATTATCGCGTCCTGTTCGACGGCTCGGTATCGGGTCTGCGCACAGGCGGCACCGTGCTGTTCAACGGCATCCGCATCGGCGAGGTGACCGGCCTTGCGCTCAATCCGGCGAAGCCGCAGCAGGTCGTCGCCACCATCGCCATCGACAAGGCGGTGGCAATCCGCCCCGATACGCAGATCGGCATGGAATTCCAGGGACTGACCGGTATCGCCTCGCTGTCGCTGAAGGGCGGGAGCTCGTCCTCCCCGGCGCTGGTCGGATCGAAGGACAATCCGCCGGTGCTGACGGCGCCGCCCGGCGCCACGGCGGATGTCACGCAGGCCGCACGCGACGTGCTGGCCAAGCTCAACGACTTCATCACGCAGAACCAGGACGCCTTCCGCGACACGATGGCGAACCTGAACAAGTTCACCGCGACGCTGGCGAACAACTCCGAGCACATCAATTCGACACTTGCCGGCATCGACAAGTTCGCCGGCTCGCTATCGCGCAATTCCGACAAAATCGACCAGATCACCAGCGGCCTGCAGAGCCTGACCGGCGGCGCCGACGGCAAGGGCGGCCAAATCAACGAGGCGGCGCGCTCCATCAAGACGCTCGCCGACCATCTCGACCAGCGCACGGCGGAGATCAGCACCAGCGTCACCCGGCTGACATCGGCCGGCACACGCCAACTCGATACGCTCTCCGGCAATGCGCAGCGGACGCTCGACACCATCAACCGGGCGGTGGAAAACCTCGACCGCAATCCGAGCCGCCTGCTCTGGGGCGGCAGCGGCTCCAGCCTGCCGGACTACAAAGGCAAGCGTTGAGGCGGCGATTTGCGACCACCGCACGCGGGCGGCGCGGAGCCGCGTTTCCATGCCGTTTCGGCCACCAACGTGATGCACATCGGCAACGCCGGATCGGTTCCATAGCGTTTCCCCAATAATTCGAACGAAACTCCTCAGGAATCGGGATACTGGCAGGTGGCTTAAGCGTTATGCCGGACTAGAGTGTTCCGTCAGGGGCTGTCCGATCGCGTCGATCGTGAAGAAGGGGCTTTTGCGAGTGCGGTCTTTTGGGAGTCGTTCCCGAGCGAGGTTGTCCATTGTGGCGGCCGTGCTGGCGGTGTCGCTTGGCGGCTGCGCGAGCATCGGCCTCGGCCAGGGGTCGGCGACCGCCTATGACCTCGCCGCGGCCAAGGATTTCCCGCATCGCACCGCCCGCCCGCGCGGCCAGCTTGTGATCGTCGAGCCGACGATGCTGGCGCCGCTTGACGGCGAGCGCATCCTGGTGCGGCCAGGCCCGGGCCAGGCCGCGCAACTGGCCGACGCCCAGTGGGAAGACCGCCTGCCCAGGCTGCTGCAGGCGCGCCTGGTGGAATCCTTCGAGAATGCCAACCGCCTGCGCGCGGTGGGCAAGCCCGGCGACAAGATTGCCGGCGATTTCGTGCTGATAACCGACGTGCGGGCCTTCGAGATTTCGGCGGTTGA
>DATDMA010000018.1:0-4273 GCA_036519015.1 Pseudolabrys sp.
CCACGCCTTCGCCGACGAGCCAGTCGGACGAGGGCGGCGCTTCGCCTCTGCCGCTCTTCATCGCGGCGTCAACAAGATCGAGACACTGGTCGAGCCCGTAGCTGCCGTAGACCACGTCGCTATGGACTTCGCCGGTCGAGAGCAAAGGATCGCCGGGCTTCACCGCGTTGCGGCGGCGGAATTCGAGCGCGCCCATGCCGATGGCGCGCGCGACCTCGTCCATCGTCTGTTCGACCGCGAAGTTCGCCTGCGGCAAACCGTAGCCACGAAAGGCGCCGGCCGGCACCGTGTTGGTGTAGGCGGCGTAGCCGTCGACCTTTTTGTTGGCACAACGATAGACCGAGATGCTTTCGGAGCAGGCGTGCCGCAGCACCGGGCCGCCGTGGTTGCCGTAAGCGCCGGTGTTGGAGACGACGTGCAATTCGATTGCCGTGAGGGTGCCGTCGCGCTTGGCGCCGACCTTGACGCGCATGCGCATGGGATGCCGCGTCGTGGCGGCGACGAACTGCTCCTCGCGGGTGAATTCGAGCTTCACCGGGCGGCCGGTGCGCAGCGCCGCGAGCGCGACCACATCCTCGACCAGCAGTTCCTGCTTGGCGCCGAAGCCTCCGCCGACGCGTTCGCAGAAGACGCGCACCTTGGCGGGATCGAGCGCGAAGATGCGCGCAAGCTCACGGCGGGTGAGGAACGGCACCTGCGTACTGGAGCGTACATTGAGGCGGCCCTGATCATCGACCCAGCCGATGGCGCAGAGCGTCTCCAGATGCGCGTGCTGTACGCGCGGCACAAAATACGTGCCCTCGCGGATTTCGTCGGCCTCGACGAAGCCGGCCGCGACGTCACCGATGCCGCCATGCACCTCGGCGACGATGTTGCGTTGCGGATTGCCGATGCGCGACTCCGGCCCTTTGTCGTGAATGACCGGCGCGCCCTCGCGCATGGCAGCCTCGGGATCGAACACGGCGGGCAGAAGCTCGTAGTCGACGACGAGCCTGCGGCAGCCTTCTTCCGCCGCCGCCTCGCTGTCGGCGACCACTGCGGCGACGCGCTGGCCGATGAAACGCACGACATTGTCGAGCACCAGCGTGTCGTCCGGGTCGCTCGTCCGGTTCTCGTGCCGCGCCGACGAGTAGTGCGTCGCCGGCGCGTCCTCGTAAGTGAAGATCGCCTGAACGCCGGGAACGGCGAGGGCCGCGGTCTTGTCGATGGCGCGGATGCGCGCGTGCGGATGCGGCGAGCGCAACAGCTTCATGTGCAAGAGGCCGTCGATCGCCACGTCGAGCGTGAAGCGCGCCTTGCCTGTGACGACGTCGGGACCGGCCGGCGCCGGCACGTTGTGGCCGCAGCCCGCGCTATCAGCGTCGCCAACATTGCGGCGGCCGGCGAGCGCGTCGTCGATGCTGCGATAGCCGGTGCAGCGGCAGATGTTCCCCTTCAGCGCCTGCGGTAGGTCCTGCCGTTGCGCCTGGTTGAGCGAGACCGCAGTCATGATCATGCCGGCGGTGCAGAAGCCGCACTGGAATCCTTGCGCGTCGAGAAAGGCGCGCTGCATGGGATGCAGTTCGTTGCCGTTTGCGAGACCTTCGAGCGTGGTGATCTCGCGGTTCTCGGCGCGGAAGGCGGGCGTGATGCAGCTATGTACCGGCTCGCCGTCGACGAGCACCGTGCAGGCGCCGCAGTCGCCGGCGTCGCAGCCCTTCTTGACGCCGAACCAGCCGAGTGAGCGCAGGAGGGTGCGCAGGCATTGGCCTGCATCCGGCTGTGCGGAGAATGTCTGTCCGTTGACCAGGAAGCTCATGCCGAGACCTCCGCGGCGAGTTCGGCGCGGATCTCTTCCGCGAATAGCAGCGTCATGTGGCGCCGCCATGCTGGGAGGCCATGGACATCGTCGTAATAGGCGTCATGCGGGATCGTCTGCTCGATGCGGGCGCGCAGTGCGTCGGAGGAGGGCATGGTGTCGAAGATGAGCCTGATCGGGCGTGGCGTGGAGGCGGTGATAGTGAGCGCGAAGCCGCCGCCGCGTGGTGCGCGCGTACCGATGAGCAGCGCCGCCGAACGGCCGAGCGGCGACAGCGAGATTTGCCGAAAGGCGGTGCGGCGGGCGAGCGCCGCGGCGGGCAGATCGATCGAGCGCAGAAGCTCGCCCGGCGCGAGCACGTTGCGCTGCGGGCCGGTGACGAAGTCCGTGACCGGCACGCGGCGCTCGCTGCCGTCGGCGGCCCAGATAGTGCAGACGCCGTCGAGCGCGGCGGTGAGCGCGATCATCGGTCCCGCCGGCAACGCCATGCAGAGATTGCCGCCGACCGTCGCCATGTTCCAGATCTTGAACGAGGCGAGGAACGCGCGGCAGCACTGGTCGATGAGTGGGCTCGCGATCCACTCGACCGGCGCGGCGAACGCATCGAGCTGCGCGATGGTGCAGGTGGCGGCGATCTCCAGCCCCTCGTTGCTTGGGCGCAGCGGCTGCCAGCCGAGTCCGGCGAGATCGATCAGGCGGGTCAGTTGCGGCTGCGGCTCGGAAAATAGAAAAGTGCCGCCGCCGAGGAAGGCGTCACCCGCGCGCCAGGCCGGCATGTCGGTGCGCGCCTTCGGGCGCGCGACGTCGCTGATCGTGTTCAGGTCCATGCGGTTCTTCTAAAGGAGAATTGGTTGCCGGCGTAGCCACTCCCTCCGCTCATTCCCGCGCAAGCGGGAATCCAGCGCTGGGTCCCTGCGTTCGCAAGGACGAGCGGAGGAGAGGGCTGGTGCCATTCCGGCACATCTCTATAGGATTGAATGGAAGGCAAGGAGACATGAGCATGAATGACAACGGCGCGCTTTGGATCAAGGACCCGCTGGCGATCCTGGCGGACGGTGCGGAGCGCGGCGTGGTCGTCGCGGATGGCCGCATTGTCGAACTGGTCGGCGCGGGCCGCGAACCGAAGACCGCTGACGCCAGGCCATACGAAGCCGGCGCGCATGTAGTGGTGCCGGGGCTGATCAATACGCATCATCATTTCTACCAGACGCTCACGCGGGCTGTGCCGGCGGCGCTCGACCGCGAATTGTTCCCATGGCTGAAGGCGCTCTATCCGTTCTGGGCAAAGCTGACGCCGGAGGCGCTCGATCTCGGCGCCACGGTGGCGATGGCCGAGTTGATGCTCTCCGGCTGCACCACGACGACCGATCATCATTATGTGTTTCCGGCCGGGCTCGAGGACGGCATCGACATCGAGATCGCGGCGGCCAAGCGCCTCGGCCTGCGCGTGCTGGTGACGCGCGGCTCGATGAACCTGTCGGAGCGCGATGGCGGGTTGCCGCCCGACAGCGTGGTGCAGGACGAGGATACGATTCTCGCCGACAGCAAGCGGCTCGTCGATCGCTATCACGAGCGCGGGGAGGCGGCGATGGTGCAGGTGGCGCTGGCGCCATGCTCGCCGTTCTCGGCGACCACGTCGCTGATGCGGTCGACCGCGGACCTCGCGGCCAAGCTGGATGTGCGCATGCACACGCATCTCGCCGAGACCGAAGACGAGAACAAGTTCTGCGTACAGCTCTTCGGCTGCCGCCCGCTCGATTATCTGGAGGACTGCGGCTGGCTCAGCAACCGCGTCTGGCTCGCGCATGGCGTTCACTTCAAGGCGGAGGAGATGCCGCGGCTCGCCAAAGGTGGCGTGAGCATCAGCCACTGTCCGTGCAGCAACCAGGTGCTCGGCTCGGGTACCTGTCCGGTTTGCGACCTGGAGGCGGCCGGCGTGCGCATCGGCCTCGGCGTTGATGGCTCGGCCTCCAATGATGGCTCCAACCTGATGCAGGAGGTGCGCGCGGCCTTCCTGGTGCAGCGCGCGCGTTACGGCGTCACGAAGGTCAGCCACAAGGACGCGCTGCGCTGGGCGACGCAAGGCTCGGCCGCCTGCGTCGGCCGGCCGGAACTCGGCGAGATCGCCGTCGGCAAACGTGCCGACGTCGCGCTGTTCAAGCTCGACGAATTGCGCTTTTCCGGCCATGGCGATCCTTTGGCTGCATTGGTGCTGTGCGGCGCCCATCGCGCCGACCGTGTGATGGTCAATGGCCGCTGGACGGTCGAGGACGGCGCCATTCCCGGCCTCGATCTCGCGGCGCTCGTGCGCCGCCATCAGGACGCGGCGAGGAAGCTGCAGGGGTGATTGTCTCATATCTCGCCGGCCGTCATTCCGGGGCGCGGGCTTTAGCCCGCGAACCCGGAATCCGGTACCGAACGCCGTGCTTGCGTCTGGATTCCGGGTCTGGCGCTTGCGCGCCAGCCCGGAATGAC
>DATDMA010000019.1:0-2824 GCA_036519015.1 Pseudolabrys sp.
GATTTGCGGCGTCTGCATCTGCTTGGCGTCGGGGCCGGCGTAGGTGGCTTCGAGATCGATGATGTCGCGGAGGAAGACTTTCCCCTCGTTGAGCTCGTCGCGCCAGATGATGATGGCCTGGAAGGTCAGCGGGCTCTCGCAGAGGCCCGCGATCATCGCCTCGCGGCCGGCCTCGATGCGCTTCGCAATCGCGATTTCGCCCTCGCGCGACAGAAGCTCGACCGAGCCCATCTCGCGCAGATACATGCGGACCGGATCGTCGGTGCGCTCGGACGGCTCTTTCTTTTCGGCGACGGCAAGAGACTTGGTCTTGGATTCGACCATCTCCGAGCCGGTGTCGTCGTCATCGTCGTCGGCGGCCTCGTCGGTCGCCTTCTCCTCGCCGTCCTCGGTGTCGGCGTCCTCGTTCTCGACGACGTTGATGCCCATCTCGCTGAGCATCGCCATGATGTCTTCGATCTGCTCGGGCGAGGTCGACTCGGAGGGCAGCACGGCATTGAGCGCGTCGAAGGTGACGTAGCCGCGTTTTTTCGCGGCCTTGATCATCTTTTTGACGGCGGCATCCGAGAGGTCAAGCAACGGAAGCGGCTGATCGGGCGCGCCTTCGGCATCCTTCTCCGGAGTTTCTTCTTTTGCCTGCGTCGCCTTCACTTTGCTCGCCATGTCTGCTTTCTCCTGGACCTTCCTGGCCTCGTACGCGTCCACCGGCATTTGCCCCCCAAATGCCGCGGACGGCCAAAAAGGGCCGCACCCATAAGGGCGCCGCCCCGAATCAGGTCGCTAGTGTCCTCGGAAGCCCTTTAAGCTCCGATTAACCCTGCTAAATACGGCGGAAATCGACCTTCATTCCACGCCGGCCCGGTACTGCCGAACCGCCCCAAATCCCATGCGCTGGCGGCGACATGCTCATAAGCTACGAACGCCCCGGCCGGAAGAGGCTCCGAAGCCTTCGATAAGCGCTTCGGTCCCGTCCATGTGCGACAGGCGGTCCTTGACGTCTCGTAGCCGTAAATAGTTTGCCTCGCTCGCGTCCTGGCCCAGCGCCTGCTCGGCGTCCTTGAGCTCCTTAGTTAGGGAATGCCATTGCCGATGCAAGGCAACAAGCTGCTGCCAAGTCACCAAAACATCGTCGGGCGCGGCCTCCGCCCGGGCGCCCCAGACCGAGGCCGAGGTGATCGAGGCGGCGATGCGGTCGGTCACCTCGAGGAGGCTGCGGCGGCCAAGCTCCTCGCGCAATCCGGCGGGGTCCAGGGCCGCACCGTGGGCGGCGATGTCGATCAGCGCGGCCTTCAGGCGCTCGGCATCGACGTGGCGAAATTCGAGGTGGCTGAGCTCCTCGAGGTGGTCGTGCAGCAGCCAGGGGTGGTTGAGGGCAGCCTGTAAAATCAGGGCTTCGCGCGTCGGCACGGCGATGCGGTGGCCGCGATGCACCGAGCTTGCCGCGAGCTGCTGGCTGGCGACCACGTAGGGCGCAGCGCGGCCGCCGGGACCCGGACGCCCGAAGGCGCCTCCTTGAGGCGGCCATTGACCACCCCGGCGATTGCCGCCGCCCTGCCCGCCGAACCGGTTTTGCCCCTGCCCCTGGCCCGGGCCGCGCTCGCGCCAGGACTGGCCCTGGCCGCGGAAATTTCCGCGCTGCGGCTGCGTGGGTCCGAAGAACTGCGACAACCGGTCGGCGAAATCCTGCCGGTAGTATTTGCGGACGGACTCGTCGGCGATGCCGGTCGTCACCTCGTTGATGCGCGCTTCCAGCGCCGCGCGCCGCTCCGGGGTGTCGTAGGAATGCCCCTGGGTTTCGCGCGCCCACAGCATGGCGGCGAGTGGGCGCGCCGCGGCGATCACATCGGCCACCGCCTCGCGGCCGGCGGAGCGCATCAGATCGTCGGGGTCCTGCCCCTCGGGCAGCAGCGCGAATTTCAGGCTCTTGCCCGGCTTGAGCCGTGGCAGCGCCAGCTCGACGGCGCGATAGGCCGCGCGCACGCCGGCCTTGTCACCGTCGAAGCAGAGCACCGGCTCGTCCGCCATTTTCCAGAGCAGGCCGAGCTGCTCTTCGGTCAACGCTGTGCCGAGCGGAGCGACGGTGGCCGGAAAGCCGGCGCTGACCATGGCGATGACGTCGACATAGCCTTCGACCGTGACCACCGTGGCGCCCTCGTGCGCGGCTTGGCGCGCGGTGGCGCCGTTGTAGAGGTTCGAGCCTTTGTGGAAGAGCGGCGTCTCCGGCGAATTGAGATATTTCGCCGGGACGTCCTTCTCGAGCGCGCGCCCGCCGAAAGCGATGATGCGCCCGCGCAGATCGGTGATGGGGAACATCACCCGGTCGCGGAAGCGGTCATAGGGCACGGGGATATCGTCGCCGGCGATCAGGAGCCCGGTCTCGACCATGTCGGCGACCGAGACGCCCTGCCCCCCGAGATGCTCCTTGAGCGCGAAGCGCTCGCCCGGCGCATAGCCGATGCGGAACTTGAGCTGCATCGCCGGATCGAGCCCGCGGTCGGCGAGATAGCCGCGCGCTTTGGCGCCGGCCCGCGCGGACAGCGTCGCCTCGAAGAACCTGGCGGCCAGCTCCATCACCTCGTGCAACGTCTTGCGCTGGGCGTCACGCACCTCGTCCTCGCGCGAGACCTTCGGCAGCGGCACGCCGGCAAGCTGCGCCAGACGCTCGACGGCTTCCGGAAAACCAACGCCCTCCGTCTGCATGACGAAGTCGAAAATGCTGCCGTTCTTGCCGGAGGAGAAGTCGAACCAGGCCTGCTTCTGGTCGTTCACGAAGAAGGACGGCGTCTTCTCCTTGTTGAACGGCGACAGGCCCTTGAACTCACGC
>DATDMA010000020.1:0-5999 GCA_036519015.1 Pseudolabrys sp.
ATCGGCCAACAATACAAGACACTGTTCGGCATGGGCGGCGCGATCTCCGCCCCGGTGACCGCTTACGTCTACGACTGGAACATGCTGCCCATCGGCCAAGCGCTGTGGCTGAGGGAACTCGAGACCTATGAGAAGTACCCGCCGCTGCAGGACCCGGCGAGCTACGACCTCAGTCAGGTCTACAATCAGATCAAGCAGGCCAAAACGGCCGGTCACAGCGAATAGCTGCGAATGTCTGGCCGCGATTTGAGAATACGGGCGCCCCACGGGGCGTCCGCGAACCTTTCAAACCGGACAGTGAGCTCGCCTATCAGCCCATGCTCGAAGTGCTGCGCTACCTGCGTGACAACGCCTACAAGACCTACATCGTGACCGGCGGCGGCCAGGACTTCGTGCGCGTCTACGCCGAGGAGGTCTACGGCATCCCGCCCGAGCAGGTCGTCGGCACCGCGGGTGGAACGAATGGACGGTGATCAGCATGAAAAGCGACTGGAAGCGCATCTTCGCGTTCGAGCGGTGATTGCGTCCAGCCGAAATGAAGGCATGGATGCGCGACACAAGAGCCTTTGCCCGGGCCGGCAAAGCCGAACATGCGCGCCGGGCGCATGACGCCGCTAACGCCTTAAATACTCCCCACCGTCTTGAGCCTCACGCGCGGATGGATTTCGCCTTGCGACATCACCGGCGTCTGTGAGCGGAAGCGTTCGACGATACCGCGCACGAAGGGGCGGATGCTGCCCGAGGTCACCAGCACCGGCGCTTCGCCTTCGCGCGCCGCCGCCTCGAACTTCTCACGCACCAGCGTGATGAATTCCGACAGGCGCGAGGGCTGCATCGCCAGCTGGCGCTCCTCGCCCTGGCCGATCATGGATTCGGCGAAGGCCTGCTCCCATTTCGCCGACAGCGCGATCAGCGGCAGATAGCCGCCGGGGCTCATGTGCTGCGCGCAAAGCTGGCGGGCGAGCCGCATGCGCACGTGTTCGGCGAGCGTCGTCGGATTGCGCGAGGAGCCGATGCCGTCGGCGATGCCTTCCAGGATGGTGGCGAGATCGCGGATCGAGACGCGCTCGGTGAGCAGGATCTGCAGCACGCGCTGGATGCCGGAGACGGTGATCAGCGACGGCGTGAGGTCCTTGAGCAGATCGCCTTGTTCCTTCGGCAGTTCCTTCAGCAGCTTCTGCACTTCGCCGTAAGAGAGCAGCTCCGACATGTTGGTCTTGAGCAGCTCGGTGAGATGCGTGGACAGCACCGTGGCGGCGTCGACCACGGTGTAGCCCTTCATCGACGCCTCTTCCTTGAGCGAGGCGTCGACCCAGGTCGCCGGCAGGCCGAAGGTCGGCTCGGTCGTGTGCGTGCCGGGGAGATGCACCTGCCCGCCGGATGGGTTCATGACCATGTATTGGCCGGCCCAGATTTTGCCGCTGCCCGCTTCCACTTCCTTGACGCGGATGACATAGGCGTTGGCGTCGAGCTGCACGTTGTCGAGGATGCGCACCGCCGGCATGACGAAGCCCATGTCGGTGGCGAGCGAGCGGCGCAGCGCCTTGATCTGCTCGGTGAGGCGGTCGGTGCCGTCGGGCGAATTGACCAGGGGCAGCAGCGCGTAGCCGAGCTCGACCTTGAGGTCGTCCATCTTGAGCGCCGAGGAGATCGGCTCGTCGGCGGCCGCGGAGGTCTTGGCGGCGGTGTCGGCCTTCTTGGCCTCGGCCGCGGCGGTGGCCTTGCTGCGCTTGGCGACGATGAAGGCGAGCGCGGTGGCGCCGCCGCCGAGCACCAGGAACGGCAGCATCGGGATGCCGGGGAGGAGCGCCATCACCATCATCACGCCGCCCGACATGCCGAGCGCGTTCGGATAGCCGGAGAGCTGCTTGAGCAGCGCCTTGTCGGCGGCGCCCGAGATGCCGGCCTTCGAGACGAGCAGGCCGGCCGCAGTCGAGACGATCAGCGCCGGCACCTGGGTGACCAGGCCGTCGCCGACGGTGAGGATGGTGTAGGAATGCGCGGCATCGGCGAAGGAAAGGCCCTGCTGGGCGATGCCGATGATCATGCCGCCGATCACGTTGATGAACACGACCAGCAGGCCGGCGATGGCGTCGCCGCGGACGAATTTCGAGGCGCCGTCCATGGCGCCGAAGAAGCCGCCTTCGTCCTCCAGCACCTGACGGCGGCGGCGCGCCTCCTTGTCGTCGATGGCGCCGGTGTTGAGTTCGGCGTCGATCGCCATCTGCTTGCCCGGCATGGCGTCGAGGTGGAAGCGGGCGGCGACTTCGGCGATGCGGCCGGAGCCCTTGGTGATGACGACGAAGTTGACGATGACGAGGATCGTGAAGACGATGATGCCGATGACGAAATTGCCGCTCATCACGAACTGGCCGAAGGCCTGGATGACGTGGCCGGCGGCGTCGGTGCCTTCATGACCGTGGGCCAGGATCAGGCGCGTGGAGGCCAAATTCAGCGACAGCCGCAGCATCGTCGAGATCAGCAGCACGGTCGGGAAGGCGGAGAATTCCAGCGGCGTGTGAATGAACAGCGCCGTCATCAGGATCAGCACCGAGAAGATGATCGAGATCGCCAGCGCCAAATCGAGCAACAACGGCGGCAACGGCAATATCAACACCACAAGGATGGTGAGTACGCCCATGGCGAGCGCGATGTCGCCGCGTTTCACGAACGCGCCGATTTCGCCGAGACTGGGTACCTTGATGCCGCGGGTGGCTGACGCCGGTGCGGCCGTAATGTCGCTCATGCCTGCCAGTAGCCGCCACGCCCCCGGCGGCTCGGACTCGAAGAAATACAGTCGTGATCAAATCAAAGCCACGCACCGCTTTTGCGGTGCGGGAGTACAGAGCCGCGTAGGCACTTACCCCATTCCCCAGGCAATATTTGCCCACCTTATGGTTACCGGATGGTTAACGCCGGTACCCTATGGCCGTTCTGGGGACGGGACGTGGCAAAGATGACGCTAGATCCGCTCCCGCGCCTTGTCCTTGGCGACGTTGGTCAAGATCTTGGCCGCACCGCGAGTGCCGCGCGCAAGCGCCTCGGCGAAGTTCTTGCCGAATTCAAACGTGGTCTTCGGCGGCAGTGGCGGCTCGTCGGGATCGACCGTCGCCTCGATCAGCACCGGACCCGGCGTCGCCAGCGCCTGCCGCATGACGTCGGCGCATTGCGCGCGGTCGTCGATGGCGAATCCCGCGGCGCCGCAGGCGCGGGCAAAGGCGGCGAAGTCGATCGGCTGCAGGTCACAGCCGTATTCCGGATTGCCGAGGAACGAGATCTGCTCCCATTTGATCTGGCCGAGGCTGTTGTTCTTGATGACTACGACCTTCACATCGAGCTTGTACTTCACGCAGGTCGCCAATTCGCCCATCAGCATCGTTAATCCGCCGTCGCCGACGAAGGCGATGACCTGGCGTCCGGGATTGGCGATGGCGCCGGCGATCGCGTAGGGCAGGCCGCAGGCCATGGTCGCCAAGTTGCCGGAAACGGCGAACTTCATGTTGTCCTTGATGTCGATGTAGCGCGCGCACCAGGAGGTGTTGGTGCCGGAATCGGCCGCGACCAGCGCGTCGTCGGCGACGAGCTTGTTGAGCTCGTGTCCGACCACCTGCGGCTTCATCGGCTTGTCGTCGCGCGTGCCGAGCTCGGCGAGCAGCTTGCGCCATTCGCGCATGTCCTTCTGCGCGCCATCGAGGAAGCCGCGGTCACGGCGCGTCTGCAACATCGGCAGCAAAGCGCTGAGCGTTTGTTTCGTATCTCCGACCAGGCCGCATTCGACCGGATACCGCAGGCCGATGCGCTGCGGATCGAGGTCGATCTGGACCGCGCGGGCCGCGCCGGGTTTCGGATAGAACTCGACATAGGGGAAGCTGCTGCCGATGATGAGCAGCGTGTCGCAGGCCTCGAGGGCGTTCTGCGAGGGCGCCGTGCCGAGCAGGCCGACGCCGCCGGTCGAGTAGGGACTCAGGTCGGAGATGGCGCCCTTGCCGAGCAAGGCCTTGGCGATCGGCGCATTGAGCCGCTCGGCGATCGCCTCCAACTCCGCGCTTGCGCCGATGGCGCCGCGCCCGGCGAGGATGCAGACCTTCTTGCCGGAATTGAGGATCGTTGCGGCTTCCTGCAATTGGCTATCGCTCGGCCGCGGAGCCGATTGCGCCATGATCTGCGACACGTGATGCGCGACGTTGCGTTGCGAGCGTGTGTCGTCGCTCACGGGGAAGGACTGCATGTCGGTGGGAATCGTGATGTGGGCGACACCACGCGCTGTCAGCGCGGTGCGGCAGGCGAGCTCCGTGACGTTCTCGACATGAGCCGCGCCCATCACGCGCGCATTGTAGACGCAGACGTCCATGAACAGCTTGTCGAGCTCCACGTCCTGCTGCGTGAACGTGTGAACGAGATCGTGAAACTGCAGCCCAGTGATCGCCAGCACCGGCTGGCCATCGAGCTTGGCATCATAGAGGCCATTGAGTAAGTGGATGCCGCCGGGACCTGAGGTCGCGAGGCAGACGCCAAGCTTGCCGGTCCATTTCGCGTAGCCGCAGGCCATGAGAGCAGCAGACTCTTCGTGGCGCACTTGTATAAAACGGATTTGATCCTGCTTCTTGCGCAACGATTCCATGATGCCATTGATACCGTCGCCAGGCAGGCCGAAGATTGTGTCGACACCCCATTGGATGAGACCTTCTACGAGGATGTCCGCTGCCGTCCGGCTCATGTAACTGCTCCGCATGTTGAGCGCCGCCATGTCGAGAACGAGCCGGGTCCGCGGATGTTCCTGTTCCACTTGTGAAGCAAAAGCGAAAGGCCCTCTCCCCCCAACGAGAGGGCCTCACTGCGCGGGATGATGCGAAGACGATCAGCCCGGCAGCATCACGGTGTCGATGACGTGGATGACACCGTTCGACTGCATCACGTTGCGGATGGTGATCTGCGCGGAGCTGCCCTTGGCATCCCAGATCCAGAGCTTGCCGTCCTTTTCCTGCAAGGTGAGGTCGGCGCCTTCGACGGTCTTGATCATGGCCTTGCCGCCGCCCGCCTTCACCTTCTCCATGAGATCCTTCGCGGTGAGACGGCCGGGCACGACGTGATAGGTCAGCACGTTGGTGAGCGTCTTCTTGTTCTCCGGCTTGAGCAGGGTATCGACCGTGCCGGCCGGCAGCTTGGCGAAGGCTTCGTTGGTCGGCGCGAACACGGTGAACGGCCCGGCCGATTGCAGCGTGTCGACGAGGCCGGCGGCCTTCACGGCGGCGACCAGCGTCGTGTGGTCCTTCGAGTTGACGGCGTTCTGCACGATGTTCTTGGACGGATACATCGGCGCGCCACCGACGGTGATGGTCTGCTCCTTGTCCTTCATCTGCGCGAAGGTGGGCGCGCCCAAGCTGACGGCGAGCGCCGCGACGGCTACTCCGGCCAAGGCGACGGTGGTGATGCGTTTCATGATGATCGCTCCCTTGCTCTATTGGCATGTCCCCGAGGCGGAGACGTCGGGAGCTACGGAGCCTCGCGCGCCGCGGCCGCGCGCGTGGGTGTCACAGGTTCGTGAGTTTGCCGCTGGCGATGACCGGGCCGGTCGGCGCGCCGGTGGGAGAGCCGCCCGGCGGCTCGAGCGAGACCGCCAGCACTGCATTGTCTCTTGCAAGCGCAGCGAGGTCGGGCGGCAGCGTCAGCGTAACGGTCTGATCGGCGCGCAGCAGACCGACGGGGCGCGGCCGGCCGTCGGGCGGGATCAGCCACAGTTCGGGCACACGCGTGGGATCGGCGGAAAAGGCAGCGGGCATGACGGCGATCGTGTCCCGCCCGGGATCGACCGTCGCAACGAAATGACGATGACCGCCGCCGTCGATGGAGGCGACGAGCGGCTGCTGGCGCACCGCGCTGCCGACATAGATGAGCGCGGCGATGCAGGCGACGGCGAGGGCTCCGGTGGCGAAGGTCAGCCCGCGCCAGAGGGCAAGGCTTTGCCACAGGCTCGAGCGCGCTCGCGCAGCCGCGGGCAA
>DATDMA010000021.1:0-2790 GCA_036519015.1 Pseudolabrys sp.
CGGCTGCGCGCGACCAGCAGCAGGATCGACATCAGCACGGCCACGCCGAACGCCGCCCACACCACGTATGCGGGCACCAGCGGAGCGAATGAGACGCCGAGGTTCATCATTCAGCCTCGTGTCCCGGACGCGGTGCAGCGCGTAAGCGGTGCACCGCAGATCCGGGACCGTTAAACATTCGGTCGTTGCGATCCCGGGTCTGCAGCGCACCACGAAGACGTGCTGCGCTGCGCCCGGGAAACGAACTGCAACGTTCAGTCATCAAAGCTCCTACTGTCCCAGCCGCTCGAGCAGCGCCGGGATATGCACCTGGTCGGCCTTGTAGTTGCCCGTCAGGGCGTACATCACGATGTTGACGCCGGCGCGGAAGGCGAGTTCGCGCTGGCGCGGCTCGCCTGGCACCATCGGCAGCATCGGCTGTCCATCCGGACGAACGGCCCAGGCGCCGGCGAAATCGTTCGAGGTGATCAGGATCGACGAGACGCCGTCGCCCGCGCGCGCCGGACGGTTACTGTCGTCTTCGTCGGGCTCCGCCGGCAGTGCCTCGACCCAGAGCTGGCCGTCGGTGAAGCGGCCGGGGAAGTCGTGCAGCAGGAAGAACGTCTTCGTCAGTACGTGGTCGCGCGGCACCGGCTCGAGCTCGGGGATGTCGAGCGAGGACAGGATCGAGCGCAGCGCCACCATTCCGGGGCCTTGCATCGCGCCACCGGGTTCGGGCGGTGAATCGATGGCGTCGCGGGTGTCGAACAGCACGGTGCCGCCGCGCTTCATGTAGGTGTCGATCTTGTCGAGCGCGGCTTGCGAGGGTTTCGGCGCGTTCGGCGACACCGGCCAATAGATCAGCGGGAAGAAGGCGAGTTCGTCTTTCGCCGGATCGAGACCGATCGGATCGCCGGCTTCGAGCGCGGTGCGCTGCGCCAGGAACAGCGTGAGCCCTTGCAGCCCGGCCTTGCTTACGTCGTCGACGGCCGGATCGCCCGTGACGATATAAGCGAGATGCGTCTGCTGCGTCGCCTTCATGGCGAAGTCCTGCTGCGCCTGCGTGAGTTGTGGCGGCTGCGGCGGCGCTGTGGCTGGCTGCGCCTGCGCCATGTCGTGCCACGCGAAGCCGCCGAGCAGGCCGGCGATCAACAGGGATGCGGCGACGCGGCGGCGCTGCCGCAGTCCGAAGAGCCCGCCCGAGAGCATGATCACTACAATCGCATCGAGCAGCAGCAGCGCGAGCGCGCCCAGGAAGATCGGCCCGCGCAGATCAAGCGGCTCGCCGTGACGGTAGACATCGATGCGCGCGTTGAGTGGCGCGACGTCGAGCGGCAATGGCCGGTCGGCGGGCGCGAGCGTGTTGACCGCGACCAGGCCTTCCGGCGGCCCGTAGAAGCCGGGCGGATGATCGGCGCTGCCGCGCCCGCTGTAATTGGTGGGGATCGGCCGCGCGGTCGGGGGCGGCGCGGAGAACGCGCCGAAGCCGTCGAGGATGCGCGTCGGCGGCACCACTGGCACCGTGCGGCTATTGGCGGACGTGTTTGTCACAGCCGTGCCTTCCGCGTCGGCGCTGCTTGCCGTCGCGCCGGCGACCGTGACGATACGGCGCAGCATGTCGACGAAGGTGCCGGAGATCGGCAGGTTCGACCAGCGCGGATCGGCAGTGACATGGAACAGCACGATCAACCCCTTGCCGCGGCGTTGCGCGGTCACCAGCGGCGTGCCGTCAGCGAGCGTCGCCCAAGTGCGCTCTGACAGTTGCGCGTCCGGCTCTGCGAGAACCTGACGATTGACGGTGACGTCGTTTGGCACGGGCATGCCGTTGAACGGGCTTTCGCGCGAGAAGCCGGCGAGCGCCTGCGGCTTGTCCCAGCTCAAACTGCCGCCGAGGATACGGCCGCCGCGGCGCAGCCGCACCGGCACCAGGTTGTCATCGGTGGCGGCGAGACGCGGACCGGCGAAACGCACCAGCACCCCGCCGTTGTCCACCCACTTGGTCAGCGGATCGAGCGCCTCGGCGACATTGCCGACGTCGGCGAGGATGATCATCGGCAGATGCTGGTTGAGGAAGCGGTTCACCGCTTCCGCCGGCGCCACGCCTTCGGCGACGCGCACGTCGGCGAAGGGATTGAGCGCGCGCGAGAGATAATAGTTCGCCCCGAGCAGCGGCTGCGAGCGGTCGGCAACCCCTCCCGAGATGATGCCGACGGTGCGGCGGCGCCAGCGCTTGTCGAGCAGTTGCACGGCGCCGGCCGAGCGTTCGCCGACGATCTCCAGCCGTGCCACGTCGTTGCGGATCTCGACCGGCAGATTGATCGAGGCCTCGGTCTCGCGATCGCCCGACTTGAACGAGAACGGCGCCTGGCCGAGCGGCAGGCCCTTGAGATCGACGGCGTTGACCACGCCATTCTCAGGGATGCCGCTTTGCGCGCGCAGCACGTTCACCGTCAGCGCACCGGCGGCGTTGTCGGCGCCGGCCAGCGCATGCGCGATGGGAACACCGCCCGCGACGATGGTGAGCGGATGATTGCCGATGACGCGCTTCAGGCCGCTGACAAAGTCCGAACCCTTGCCGACATCGACGCCGTCCGACAGCCACACCACCTCGACATTGGGCGTCGCCTTGAGGAAACGCTCGATCACCGGCAGCGCGTCGGCGCGCTCGACCGTCTGCGGCTTCGGCTTGAGCTGCCTTAGCTGCACGCGCGCAGCGCCGGCCACTTGCAGCGAGACATCGCGCGCGGTTTCCGATAGCGGCAAGACCGCCACGCCTCGGTTGTCGGCTTCGGCGCGCGCGGCCATCTCGTC
>DATDMA010000022.1:0-11234 GCA_036519015.1 Pseudolabrys sp.
CGCGAAACGATCCACAGGCTCTTCGCCCAACAGCGCATCGACCCCGGCTTCCAGATAGAAGTCGAGCAAGTCGTGAACCGCTTTATCGCCGGCAGGGATCATTGCCGCACTTTAGCATGATGTTGCCGCCGCGGTGCAAAAGTGGACAATGGCGGCGAAGGAGACACTTATGACCGATCTACCGGCTCGCGAGGCGATGGAATTCGACGTGGTGATAGTCGGCGCGGGACCCGCCGGGCTCGCCGCCGCCATCCGCCTCAAGCAGATCAGCCCGGACATTTCCGTGGTGGTGGTGGAGAAGGGCTCGGAGGTCGGCGCCCACATCCTCTCGGGTGCGGTGATCGATCCGGCCGGGCTCGACCGCTTGCTGCCCGAATGGCGCTCGGAAGACACGCCGATCAAGACGGCGGTCACCGACGACCGCTTCTATTGGATGACGCAAACCGGCGCGTTGCGGCTGCCGACGATGATGATGCCGCCGCTGATGAACAACCACGGCAACTTCATCGTCTCGCTCGGCAGTGTCTGCCGTTGGCTGGCGACTAAGGCGGAAGGGCTCGGGGTCGAGATCTATCCCGGCTTTGCCGCGGCGGAAGTGCTCTATGACGGCAACGGCGCTGTCACGGGCGTCGCCACCGGTGACATGGGTATCGGCAAGTCGGGGGAAGCCAAAGACAGCTTCACCCGCGGCATGGAGCTCAAGGCCAAGTACACGCTGTTCGCGGAAGGCGCGCGCGGCAATCTCGGCAAAGACCTCATCGCCAAATTCGGCCTCGGCGAGGGGCGCGAGCCGCAGAAGTTCGGCATCGGCCTGAAGGAGCTCTGGCAGGTCGCGCCCGACAAGCACCGCAAGGGCCTCGTCCAACACTCGTTCGGCTGGCCGCTCGATGGCTCGACCGGCGGCGGCTCGTTCCTCTACCACCTCGACGACAACCTGGTGTCGGTCGGCTTCGTGGTGCACCTCAATTACACGAATCCCTATCTCTCGCCGTTCGAAGAATTCCAGCGCTTCAAGATGCATCCGCTGGTGCGCGATACTTTCGTCGGGGGCAAACGGCTCGCCTATGGCGCACGCGCGATCACCGAAGGCGGCTATCAGTCGGTGCCGAAGCTGACATTCGCCGGCGGCGCGCTGATCGGCTGCGATGCCGGCTTCATGAACGTGCCGCGCATCAAGGGCAGCCATAACGCCATGCTGTCCGGCATCATGGCCGCGGAAGCCGCGGCCGCCGCGCTTGCCGGCGGTCGTGCTCAAGACGAGCTTTCCGACTACGACAGCGCGTGGCGCGCCTCGCCCATCGGCAAGGACCTGTGGAGGGTGCGCAACGCCAAGCCGTTGTGGTCGAAGTTCGGCACATTCCTCGGCGTCGCGCTCGGCGGCCTCGATATGTGGGCCAATACGCTCGGCTTCTCGCTGTTCGGCACCCAGAAGCACGGCAAGCCCGACTATGCCACGCTCAAGCCTGCATCCGAATGCAAGCCGATCGTCTACCCGAAGCCGGACGGCAAGCTCACTTTCGACCGGCTCTCTTCGGTATTCCTCTCCAACACCAATCACGAGGAAGACCAGCCGCCGCACCTGAAGGTCAAGGATATGGACCTGCAGAAGCGCTCCGAGCACGACGTCTTCGCCGGTCCCTCGGCGCGCTATTGCCCGGCCGGGGTCTACGAGTGGGTGGAGGAGGGCGGCGCGCCTAGATTTGTCATCAACGCGCAGAATTGCGTCCACTGCAAAACCTGCGACATCAAGGACCCGAATCAGAACATCACCTGGGTTCCCCCCGAGGGCGCCGGCGGACCGAATTATCCCAACATGTGATATGCACGCGGCGGCTCCGGCCACGATGCTGCCACATCGAGGTTTTCAAGGTGTGACTTCAAACACCGCTGCGGCTGTTCTTGCGGGGGCGGCGCAAAAAGGCCATTCTCGGCTCAACCTGTGCGGTGTGCGCGCCTTTCGCAGCCACCCGCCCCATTGGAGCGTCGCCAGTGACCTCTTCGAGCTTTGCCCGGTGCGTGACCGGCACCGCGCTTGCCGCCGTGATGATCATAACCGTGCCGATGTCACTAGCCGCCGCGCAGGCGCCGAGTGCGCAGGACCTTGTCGGTCTCACCGCCTCGGGCAGCTATCTCGCCGCCCGCTATGCCGGTCAGCAGCGTGATGCCGCCGCCGCCGCCGCTTATTACCGCTCGGCGCTCCGGCGCGACCCGAAGAACGGCGAACTGCTCGACCGCGCCTTCCTCTCGCTTTTGGTCGACGGCAATATCGACGAGGCGGTGAAATTCGCCGATCGCGTCGCGCAGGCTGACAAGAATGACCGCGTCGCCCGCCTGGTGATCGGCGTGAGCGAGCTCAAGCGCAAGCAGTATCCCGCCGCGCGCAAGGACCTGACACAATCGGTGCGCGGACCGATCACGGATCTCACCGCGACGCTGCTCGCCGCCTGGAGCCAGTTTGGCGCCGGCGATTCGAAGGGCGCCGTCGCGTCCATCGACCGGCTCGCCGGGCCGGACTGGTATGGGATCTTCAAGGATCTCCATGCCGGCATGATCTACGACCTCGCCGGCAACCAGAAGGAAGCCGGCAAGCGCTTCGAGAACGCCTACAAGCTCGACCCGTCTGCGCTGCGCGTGGTCGAGGCTTACGGGAGCTGGGTCTCGCGCAACCGTTCGCCGCAGGAAGCGCTGGCGATCTTCCAGACCTTCGACAAGACTCTGCCGAACCACCCGCTGGTGGTTGACGAGATGAACAGGCTCAAGGCCGGCGAGAAGCTGCCGGTCCTGGTGTCCTCGGCACAGGCCGGCGGCGGCGAAGCGCTGTACGGCCTGGGCGCCTCGCTCGGCCGCCGCGGCGGCGAGGACCTCGGCCTCGTGTATCTGCAGCTTGGACTTTATCTCGCGCCCGGCCACCCGCTGGCGCTGCTCTCGCTCGCCGATCTCTATGAGTCGCTGAAGAAGCCCGATCTGGCGATCGATATGTATCAGCGCGTTCCGGCGAATTCGCCGCTCCATCGCAATGCCGCCATCCAGATGGCCTCCGATCTCGACGCGCTCGATCGCGCGGACGAAGCGGAGAAGCAGCTGGATGGGCTGATCAAGCAGAATCCGAAAGATCTCGAAGCGATCATGGCGCTCGGCAACGTGCAGCGCGGGCACAAGAAGTTCGCGGAGTGCGCCGACACTTATTCCAAGGGTGTCTCGACCATCGCCAATCCGGAGAAGGGCAACTGGGTGCTCTTCTATTTCCGCGGCATCTGCTACGAGCGCTCGAAGCAGTGGCCAAAGTCAGAGGCCGACCTCAAGAAGGCGCTCCAGCTTTTCCCCGACCAGCCGCACGTGCTCAACTACCTGGGCTACTCCTGGATCGACCAGGGTGTGAACCTGGACCAGGGCATGGACATGATCAAAAAGTCCGTGCAGCAGCGGCCGGATGACGGCTACATCGTCGACTCGCTCGGCTGGGCCTATTTCCGCACCGGCAACTACGAGGAGTCGGTGAAGCAGCTCGAGCGCGCGATCGAGCTTAAGCCGGAAGACCCGACCATCAACGATCATCTCGGCGATGCCTATTGGCGCGTCGGCCGCGTGCTCGAGGCGAAATTCCAGTGGGCGCATGCGCGCGACCTCAAGCCCGAGCCGGAAGAACTGCCGAAGATCGAAGAGAAGCTGAAGAACGGCCTGCCCGACGAGACCTCGTCGCAGGCCAAGGCCGCCAAGAAGGGCGGCGACGGCGGCTGATCGCCGCGCTACCCCGTCATATCTGGCATGCAGGTCCGGCTTCGCCGGACCCCGCACAGGCTCTTGTGCACGGCGTCCACGTCTTTTATGCCCGTCTATGACGCGTTGGTCAGACCGTCGCGAGTGAGACAGGCATGAGCGTGACTGCCGCTTTGGTCGAAAAGGCACCCGCCAAGATCAATCTCACGTTGCGGATCATCGGCCGCCGCGCGGACGGCTATCATGAGTTGGAAAGCCTGGTCGCGTTTGCCGGCATCGGCGACACGCTGACGCTGCAGCCTGGCGCCCAAGCGGCGCTCGACGTGAGCGGTCCCTATGCCGCGGTCTGCGGCGCGACGGACGACAATCTCGTGCTCAAGGCGCTCGCTGCTCTCAGCGAGCGCGTTGATGGCCTTAAGGCCGGCCGCTTTACGCTGGACAAGCAATTGCCCGTCGCCTCAGGCATCGGCGGCGGCTCATCCGATGCTGCGGCGGCGCTGCGCCTGCTTGCGCGCTTGAACGGCATCGCTCTGGACGACAAGCGGCTCGCCGCGGCAGCGCGCGTGGTGGGTGCCGACGTGCCGGTCTGCGTCGAGGCGCGCCCGCGCATCATGCGCGGCATTGGTGAACTGCTGTCGCCGCCGATCAGCCTCCCGGCCATGCCCGCGGTGCTGGTCAATCCCGGCGTGCCGGTCGCCACGCGCGACGTTTTTTCTAAACTCGTTCCCACGCGCGGCGGCAAGAATGGCCTCGACGGCGTGCCGAGCGGCTATGACGCGGTCATCGCGTTCCTCGACGAGCACGGCAACGATCTCACCCAGCCCGCGATCGTTTGCGCGCCGGTGATCGCCGATGTGTTGACCGCACTGCGCTCCTGGCCCGGCGTGCGGTTCACCCGCATGTCGGGATCTGGCTCGACCTGTTTTGCGCTGTTCGGCACGGCGGGCGAAGCCGCCACCGCCGCGCGCTGCCTGCAGGCCGAGCGCGAGGATTGGTGGGTGCAGGCTACCACGATCGGCCAACCATCTTGAAAATGACCGCTATCCGCGGAACTGTTGCCAAGCTGGCGATTTGCCGATACGCAGCGGACGCGGTGATGGAGAGAACCATGAAGATCGGCTGGCTTGTCATTGCACTCGCAGGGCTCGGCATGATCGCCTCCGATCCTGCATTGGCCAAGAAGCATAAAGTGCGCGTGCCGCCGCCGCCGCAATGCGTCGACGGCCCGGAGACGTTTTCGGTGGGTGGAGTCTTTCTGAACCCGAAGCCGCGGCCCAACGGCTGCGCGCCGGCGGTCTATCAATACGGTCAATACATCGGCCAGGACCCGGATGCGAACATCCGCGCCTACATGAAGAAGGATGTCTGGACGGGCTACGCACCGCCGTGATCGTGCAGCGCCCTGATGGGACGTGAACGACGCAAGCAACAGTCAATGCCCGCCGAGTGCGGGCATTTTTGTTTTAGCGGCAGATAATAGTTCTGAAGCGGTGTCAGTATGCGCGCGCGATGCAGAAGTCGACCGCTTCTTCCAGCGCCTGCTTGATCGGCGAATCCGGCGCCAGCGCGAGCGCGTCCTTGGCAATCGCGCCATAGTGTCGCGCGCGGCCGACGGTATCCTCGATGGCGTGATGCTTGGCCATCAGCGCCATCGCGGTCTCGAGATCGTCGTCGCGCACCTCGCCTTGGCCGAGCGTGCGATTCCAGAACGCCCGCTCAGTCTCCGTACCGCGGCGGAACGACAGCACCACCGGCAGCGTGATCTTGCCCTCGCGGAAATCGTCGCCGACATTCTTGCCGAGCTTGGCCGACTTGCCGCCGTAGTCGAGCGCGTCGTCGATGAGCTGGAAGGCTATCCCGAGATTCATGCCGTACGAGCGGCAGGCGGCCTGTTCGGCCTTCTCCTTGCCGGCGAGCGCAGGGCCCACCTCGCAGGCGGCGGCGAACAGTTCGGCGGTCTTGGCGCGGATCACCGCCAGATATTCGTCTTCATTGGTGGCTGTGTTCTTGGCGGTGCCGAGCTGCATCACCTCGCCTTCGGCGATCACAGCGGCGGCCGACGAGAGGATATCGAGCGCGTGCAGATTGCCGACCTCGACCATCATCTTGAACGCCTGGCCGAGCAGGAAATCGCCGACCAGCACGCTTGCCTCGTTGCCCCACAGCATGCGGGCGGCGGCCTTGCCGCGGCGCATGTCGCTTTCGTCGACGACGTCGTCGTGCAGCAACGTGGCCGTATGCATGAACTCGACCGCGGCGGCGAGCTTGATATGGCCGTCTCCCCCATAGCCGGCGAGCTTGGCCATGGCCAAGGTCAGCATCGGCCGCAGGCGCTTGCCGCCCGAGGAGATCAGGTGGTTGGCGACCTCGGGGATCATGGCCACTTCGGAGCCCGTGCGGGCGATGATCGCCGTGTTGACCCGCTCCATGTCCGGTGTCACCAGGGCCACGAGGCGGTCAAGCGCCGCGGGACGCGGACTTTCAAAGGGAACGACGACGGCCAAAACGAACTCTCCAAGAGCACTTGCGGTAACGGCCCAGACCATAGAAACGCTGTGTTAAGCCCGCAAGTGCGTTACATTGATGGATCACAGTCAGTTGAGGTGCCTGGATGGGCGAGGGGACCCGCGTGGCGACACGAAATTCCACTGCCGCCACGTGCGATATGAGTGGGCTCGACGCCTACCGTATTGCTGTGCTCGTGCCTTGCTACAACGAGCAGGCGGCAGTCGGCCAGGTTGTAAAGGACTTCCGCGCGGCGCTGCCCGAAGCCACAATCTTCGTGTTCGACAACAATTCGAGCGATGACACGGCGGCCGTGGCGCGCGCCGCCGGCGCGGAAGTCTACCGCGAGACCCGCCAGGGCAAGGGCTTCGTGGTCCGGCGCATGTTCACCGACGTGGAAGCCGACATCTACGTGCTTGTGGACGGTGACGCGACCTATGACGCGCCGAGCGTCCGCAAGATGATCGCGCGGCTGCTCGACGACCGCCTCGACATGGTCGTGGGCAACCGAATCGACCAGCAGGAGGCCGCCTATCGGGCCGGCCACCGGACGGGTAACTGGTTACTCACGAGCTTCGTCGCCTCGGTGTTCGGCGCGAGCTTCACGGACATGTTGTCCGGGTACCGGGTCTTTTCGCGGCGCTTTGTGAAGTCCTTTCCGGTCCTGTCCGGCGGCTTCGAGATCGAGACCGAGCTCACCGTCCATGCCCTCGAACTGGGACTCGCGGTGACGGAAATCGATACGCCTTATTACGCCCGGCTGGAGGGCTCGACCTCCAAGCTCAACACCTGGCGCGACGGATTCCGCATCCTGTGGACCATCATCCAGCTCTATCGCGCCGAGCGGCCGCTGCCGTTCTTCAGCGGCATTGGCGCCATGCTGGGCATCATATCGGTCGGCCTCGCGGTGCCGATCGTCGTCACCTTCCTGGAGACGCGTACCGTGCCGCGTCTGCCGACCGCGGTGCTCTCGACCGGACTGATGGTGCTCGCCTTCCTGTCCTTCGCCGTCGGCCTGGTGCTCGATACGGTGACGCGCGGGCGCCGTGAGATGAAGCTGTTCGCCTACCTGGCGCAACGCGCGCCCGGCAACGAACGCCGGCAAGGCTGAAGCCCATGCGCGAGATCGTGCGCACCAATGATGCCGTCCTGGTGTCGGCCATCGGCGCGCTGCTCGATGGCGCGCAGATCCATTACATGGTGCTGGACCAGAACATGAGCGTGCTGGAAGGCTCGCTCGGCGTTCTCCCGCGGCGCATTTTGGTGGCGGACGGTGAGGAGCTGCAGGCGCGGCGGCTTCTGCAAGACGCCGGGCTTGGGCACGAGTTGCGCCCTGATGGGCGCTGACCAGCCGTTAGACACGAGCGACGACGCCGTGCTTGGCGGCCGCCTGCGGCTGCGCCAGCCGTTGCGCGGTCACCGGGTGGGCCATGATGCGATCCTGCTCGCCGCGGCGACGGGCGCGCGCGCCGGCGAATATGCGGTCGATCTCGGCGCCGGCGTCGGCGGCGCCGGGCTCGCGCTCGCCGTTCGGGTGCCTGGGCTGAATGTCACGCTGGTCGAAATTGATGCCGCGCTTTGCGCGCTCGCCGACGAGAATGCGGCGCGCAATGGACTCGGCGAGCGGGTGAGGGCGCTCGCCCGCGACGCGGAGGACGTCGACGCGCTTGCGACGGCCGATCTTAAGCCCGGCAGCATCGACCGTGTGTTGATGAACCCGCCCTTCAACGATGCGCGGCGGCAGAATGCGTCGCCCGACGCACGCCGCCGTCTGGCCCACGTCGCCGACGCCGGGTTGCTGGCGCGCTGGGTTGCCACGGCCAATACGCTGCTCAAGCCGCGCGGGGCGTTGACGCTGATCTGGCGCGCCGATGGCCTTGATGAAGTGCTCGCCGCGCTGTCGGCCGCATTCGGCGCTATCGCCGTGCTACCGGTCTATCCGCGTGACGGAGCCCCGGCGGTTCGTGTGCTGGTGCGGGCGATCAAGGGGGGCGAAGCGGCCGCGCTCAAGTATCTGCCAGGCCTGATGCTTAACGGCGACGACGGAAGGCCGACCGACGCGGCTGAAGCGGTGCTGCGCCACGCGGCGCCTTTGGCCCTTGCAGTGTTGTAAGAGAAGCAGAGAAGGACAAAAATTGCCTAGGTTCTGCGCCGCGTCGGCACAAATTCGCGCCACCGGCGGTCGGCCAGCTGGCGCCACCACCGTCCCAGATTCTCGTCATTGAGGTGCGAAAGCGCGATAATGGCTGCAATCAGCAGCAAAAGGATCGTGATCTTGGGGTCCATCGCTCGCCCTTCTACAACCGCCGCGCCCCGGCAGCGGGTACTGCATTGCAAAATACATTCCATACCCAGAAAATGGCGAATCCATGGGCTTTCCACTTCAACCGGTCGTGAGAATGGTGCGCTGCGGCAGCCCGTTACCGTCGCATGGTTCGGGCCTATGTCCCGCGCCGACCCGAAGCGTTGGCGCGCTTTGACTTGAGCGTCCGATGCCTGTGTAACTATTTGAATGGCCACCGCCGCGAGTTCCCCTATGCCGAATGTCCTCACCAGCGCGCTCGACGCCCTGCGCTCATTGTTGCCGGCGCGCTTCCGCTCCGACGTGCCGGTCGTGCCGGTGGTGCGGCTGTCCGGCACCATCGGCGCGGTGACGCCGTTGCGCCCGGGGCTGATGCTGTCCACCGTCGCCCGCGCGCTCGAGCGCGCCTTCTCGGTGCGTGGCGCGCGCGCCGTGGCGCTGGTCATCAATTCGCCGGGCGGCTCGCCGTCGCAATCGCATCTGATCTTCCGCCGCATCCGCCAATTGGCGGAGGAGAAGAAGCTGCCGGTGCTCGCCTTCATCGAGGATGTCGGCGCGTCCGGCGGTTACATGCTTGCCTGCGCCGCCGACGAGATCGTTTGCGACACGTATTCGATCGTCGGCTCGATCGGCGTGGTCGGCGGCTCGTTCGGTTTCCCGAAGCTGATGGAGAAGCTCGGCGTCGAGCGCCGCGTCTATACGTCGGGCGAGCGCAAGGTGATGCTCGATCCGTTCCAGCCGGAGAAGCCGGAAGACATCGAGCGCATCCAGGCGATCCAGAAGGACATCCACGCGCACTTCATCGCGTTGGTGAAGGACCGCCGCGGCGGCAACCTCAATGGCGCCGACGAGACGCTGTTCTCGGGCGAGTTCTGGACCGCGCAGAAGGCGATCGACCTCGGCCTCGCCGATCGGCTCGGCGATCTGCGCTCGCTCTTGCGCGACCGCTACGGCGAGAAGGTGCGCACGCCGCTCATCGAAGGCGAGCGCAGTCTGCTCGGCCGCCGCTTGTCGGGCGTGACGGCCGGCCGCCTCTTCGGCGCGCAAGCGCCGTTGATGGACGATGTGCTCTCCTCGCTCGAAGCGCGCGCACTGTGGGGCCGCTACGGGCTGTAAGGCCGCCGGGTACCGCCCCGAAAACGCCTTGTTCCAGTTTATGCTTCGCGCCGGGTCACAATCCTTCGGGGATCGTCATGCCGCCACTGTTTCTCTCGCCGCTGATCAAATGGACGCTTGCCGCCGCCGGCGGCGCCATGGTCGTCCATTGGGTGGTCAAGGAAGTGCGGCGGGTCAACGAAGAACTCGACGCGCGCCGCGTCCGGGTGCGCATCCGCGACCAGGAACGCCGCCCCACGCTGCGGCGCGATCCGACGAGCGGCGAATACCGCCCGTACTGATCTTTCAGCGAGTGGAAGCCTTACTGGGTTCAACGCCGCTCAGGCTTGGCGGCGGCTTGACCCCCTTTGGGGCCATGGATAGGGTCCGCGCCCATTCCACTGCTTGAAAATCAGTGCACACGATGGCTGAAGCCGACCTTCTCGCCAGAGACAGTTCGCGTCGCGACAATCTCGACCCTTCGCGCTCGTTCCAGGGCCTGATCCTGGCGTTGCAACGGTATTGGGCGGACTGGGGCTGCGTCGTGCTGCAGCCTTACGACATGGAGGTCGGCGCCGGCACCTTCCATCCGGCGACAACGCTGCGTGCGCTCGGGCCGAAGCCGTGGAACGCGGCTTACGTGCAGCCCTCGCGCCGTCCGAAGGATGGCCGCTACGGCGAGAATCCGAACCGGCTGCAGCACTACTATCAGTTCCAGGTGATCCTGAAGCCGTCGCCGCCGGACATCCAGCAGCTCTATCTGAATTCACTCAAAGCCATCGGTATCGATTCCGCCGTGCACGACATCCGCTTCGTCGAGGACGACTGGGAGAGCCCGACGCTGGGCGCCTGGGGTCTCGGCTGGGAATGCTGGTGCGACGGCATGGAAGTCTCGCAGTTCACGTACTTCCAGCAGGTCGCCGGCTTCGAGTGTTCGCCGGTGGCCGGTGAGCTCACTTACGGGCTCGAGCGCCTCGCGATGTACGTGCAAGGCGTCGACCGCGTCTACGATCTCAACTTCAACGGCCGCGACGACGACAAGCGCGTCACCTATGGCGATGTGTTCCTGCAGGCTGAGAAAGAATACTCGCGGCACAATTTCGAATTCGCCGACACTGCGATGCTGTTCGAGCAATTCAAGATGGCCGAGGCCGCCTGTCAGAAATATCTCGCGGCCGGCTGGGCCGATGACGCGAAGACGCGCCATCTGATGGCGCTGCCGGCCTACGACCAGTGCATCAAGGCGTCGCACGTGTTCAATCTGCTCGACGCGCGCGGCGTGATCTCGGTCACCGAGCGGCAGAGCTATATCCTGCGCGTGCGCGAACTGGCGAAAGCCTGCGGCGCCGCCTGGCTCGCCACGGAGGCGGGCGGGGCTGTGTGACTACCTGCTCCCCTCCCCCCGCGCAGCGGTGGGGAGGGGAACCCTGTGGCTCCGACAACGCAAGACACAAATGCCCGATCTTCTGCTCGAACTGTTCTCCGAAGAAATCCCCGCGCGCATGCAGGCGCGGGCGGCCGATGATCTGCGCAAGCTGATCACGGATCGTCTCGTCGCGGCCGGGCTCGTCTATGAAGGCGCCAAGGCCTTCGCGACGCCGCGGCGGCTGGCGCT
>DATDMA010000023.1:0-4516 GCA_036519015.1 Pseudolabrys sp.
CCTTCTCCGGCAGACGCACGATCATCTGACCGACGGCGGCGGCCGCACGTTCGGCGACGACTTCATCAATTACTGGTCGGGCGCCTTCCTCGCGCTACACGGCCGCGCGGCGGAGGTCTACGACTTCGGCGCCTTCCACGCATTCGAGCAGAGCGTGACCGGGCCGGGCACCGGCTTCTATCACTACAGCTATCCGCCGGTGCTGCTGGCGCTCACCGCGCCACTCGCGCTCGTGCCTTACGTGCCGGCGCTGTTCATCTGGCTGGCGACGAGCTGGTACGCCTTTTATCGCGCGCTCGCGCTGGCGATGCCGGGCGGCGCGCTGCTGCTGGCGCTGGCCGCGCCGGCGGTGCTGGTCAATGCGATCAGCGGTCAGAATGGCGCCTGGATCGCCGCGTTGTTTTGCGGCGGCCTCGGTCTGCTCGCGCGCCGGCCGGTGGCGGCGGGCGTTCTGTTCGGGTTGATGATCTACAAGCCGCAGATCGGGCTGCTGCTGCCGGTCGCGCTGATTGCCGGACGGCACTGGAGCGCTTTCGCGAGCGCCGCGCTGACCGCAGCGGCGCTACTGGCCCTGAGTGTACTGTTGTTCGGGCTCGACGTGTGGATGGTCTATGTACGCAATCTCGCCTTCCTGCGGCAAGCCATTCTGGAAGACGGAACCGGCGTCTGGAATCGCTTCGTCTCGGTTTTCGTGGCGGCGCGAAGCGCGGGTGTTTCCGTCGAGCTATCTTATGTCGCGCAGGCGGTTGCGGGCCTCATCGCCTGTGTCGCGGTGGCGGTGGTGTGGCGGCGCGCTGCGCCTGACGCGATCAAGTCCGCGGTGCTCGTGCTCGGCACCTGTCTGGCGACGCCGTATTTGCAGGACTATGACTTGGTATTCGGCGCGATCGTGGTGGCATGGCTCATGGCGCAGCCGGTTGCCCTCTACGGGTCCGAACGCGCGTTGCTTGTGGCCTGCGGGCTGCTTCTGATGCTGCCGCTGATCGCATCGCCGCTGTTGCATCTGAGCGGCCTCGTGCTGGGGCCGTTGTTCATCCTGCCGGCTTTCGTGTTGACGGTGCGCGCCGGCCTGGTTCCCGCGCCGGCCGCGCATCTTGATCATTGCCGCGCGTGACCGGGCCCGCCATATTCCGCCCGCGGCGACATCAGGAGACTTGAAGCCATGGCCACCTTGACCTGGGATCACATCCATCTGCGTACCCCCGATCCGGAGGGCATGGCGCAATGGTTCGAGCGTATGCTCGGCGCCGAGATCATCCGCTCGACCCAGCAGGGTAAGCCGCGCATCGACCTGAAGCTCGGCGGCGCCAAGATCTTCATCGCCGAGGTGAAGCCCGGCGACGGCGTCAACGCGCCCCCCACGACGCCCTATCAGGGCCTCGATCATTTCGGCCTCTTTGTCACCGGCATCGACGCGGTCGCGGCCGAGTTGAAGGCGAAAGGCTGCGAGTTCACGCAGGAGCCGCATGTGCAGCGGCCGGGTATCAAGGTCTGCTTCCTGCGCGGGCCGCAGGGTATTTCCATCGAGCTGCTCGAGCGCGATCCCAAATATGTCTGATCGCACGGCGCCACGCGCCGGGGGCATGGCATTCGTCCGTGTTCTCGCCATTTTTGCTTGGGACAAGCACCTGCCCTCGGTTGCGCCGGGCGGCAGGCCCCGCGTAAATGGAGCGGGGACCTCTTTCGGATTCGGGAGGACGATTGCATGCGTGTGCTCGCTTTGGCGATCGGCGCGGCCATGATCATTGGACCGCAGGCCTTGGCTGCCGATGCCGGGTTGGAGCGCAGCCTGCAACTGCTGACACCGAGCGAACGGCTGCTCCAGCTCTGCGACTACACGGCGATGAACGATATCCGCAAGGACAAGGACGCGCGCCATTTCCGCCCCGACCGTACCGTCGCCGGTGCCATGTCGGAGCCGCAGCTGCAGAACGACACTGTCACGGCGAAGGGCGCCGCCTTCCGAAGCCGCGGCAAGTGGTATGCGGTGTCGTATACGTGCACGGGCACGCCGGACCACATGAAGATCCTGTCGTTCCAGTACAAGCTCGGCGCGGAGATCCCGGCCACGCAGTGGGCCGCCTTCGGCCTGTTCCAATAGGCACGCGCCTACTTTACCGGAATCGTATCCTGCGCGCCTTGCGCGCCCATGTAGACGGCGAGGATGCGCACCGGCTCCGTGCCGGTGTTGCTGCCGAAATGTGGAACCGCCATGGCCTCCATCAGCGCGTCGCCTTTGCGGTAGGTGCGCTTGCCGTGCGGGCCGTAATCGACGGTGAGTTCGCCGTCGAGGATATAGCCGAACATCGGCACGCCGTGCTCGTGCACGATGGTTTTGCCGCCGGGCGCCACGGTGACGATGACCGCGGTAACATGCGCCGCGCCGGTCGTCGGATAATGGATCGGCTCACCGACAATGCTCGTGGTTGCCGACAGCAATGGCACCATCGGATAGCCCGTGTCCTTCGCGCGTAACGGACCGGAGGCGACGGCCAACGCCGCCAAGAGGAAGAGAGCGCGACAGTCCATGTGGGGGATGCCTTTGAGGAGAAAGTGCGAAGCGGCGTCCGCTATTGATGCTGGACGACGACCTTGGTGCCGACCGGTACGCGCCCGTACAGATCGGTGACGTCTTCGTTGACCAGACGGAAGCAGCCGGACGACACGGCTTGGCCGATCGTCTCCGGCGCGTTGGTGCCGTGGATGCGGTAGACGGTGGTGCCGATATAGAGCGCGCGGGCGCCCATCGGATTGCCCGGTCCGCCGGCCATCCAGCGCGGCAGATACGGCTGGCGCTCGATCATTTCCGGCGGCGGCGTCCAGTCCGGCCATTCCGCCTTGCGGCTGATCTTGTGGATGCCGCCCCACTGGAACCCATCGCGGCCGACGCCGACGCCGTAGCGCAGCGCGACGTTATTGCCGAGGATGAGATAGAGGAAGCGGTCAGCCGTGTTCACGATGATCGTGCCCGGCGGATATTCGGTGCGATAGAACACGGATTGTCGGCGCAACTCGTTCGGCAGATCGGCATCGCGCGCGGTGTGATCGATGCCGGGATCGACGTCCGGCATCGTCGGTGCTGGGATCGCATTATAGGATTGGGCAGCGGCGGGCGCTGCGAGCACAAACAAAAGAGCGACTGCGGCGGCGCGAAAATCGAGCCGACGGGTTCCCGGCAGCGTGTCGTTCATGCTGGTGAGTATAGCAGTGTGATCGCGGATGACCATGCCACCGGCGTAGTGTCTATGGTTCCTTATTCCTTTATTCACGTGGGGGAACCCCTTCGGTCCGCATGACCGCAGCCACTGCCGCGACCAGCGCCGGCAGCGCCAGCGACCAAAATCCAAAGAGCCAGTAAAGCCAAGCCGCCGCCGCGCAACCGGCGATGAACGTGATCATGGCAACCGACAGACGATGGAAACGCTGGCGCATCTCCGGCGTACGGGCCGCACGCTGGCCGAATAGCAGGTCAACGGCATCGAGCGCGAACTGGGTGCTATTACCCGTCATGATCGTTGTGGTCGGCAAGTGGCCGAGATGCACGCGCTGCATTCCATTTTGTACAGCCATGGCGGCGACGGCGGTAAAGCCGGTGAGCAAGGCTATGGGGCCGTCAGGATTCTGAAAGGGGCCGTAGCACACCGCAAGCAGGAAGAACGCCAGCACCAGCAAGGCCGTGACCACGAGCATCACGCGCAGCACAGGCACTTGACGCGCCCGTAGCGCCGTACCGGCAAGGCGCGCCAGCCCAATCACCAGAATGAATTCCGGTACGGCCAGCAGCTTGCCAATGATGCCGTGGGTCCCGAGCACCAACGCTGCGCCGAGCGTGACGAAGTTGCCGGTGATATGCGCGGCGAACAGGCCGTGTAGCCCTAGGAATCCGATCGTGTCGATGAAGCCGCCGTTGAAGGAGAGCAGGGCCGCGATCTGCACCTGGCCGCCGACGTTCTTCATGCAGTGCAAGCCTAGGCGGGAGGTGCCCAATCCACAGCGGGAGTGTGTGGCTTCCGGGTGTGAACTGCAACCGGCACTGTCACGAGTCCACATGACCTCGCCGAACGGCCATGCCAGGATGCCGACATAAAAACAGTTCAATACTAGGGAGGCTAACATGAGGACTATCGGACGCCGGAGTTTCATCACCGGAGCGGCAGGCTTGGCTTTGGCGGGCAACGCCCTGCCGAAGCTGGCGGGGCCTGCAATCGCAGAGGCGGCCTGGCCGAACCGGCCGGTGCGAATGATCGTGCCACTCGCGCCGGGCGGCGCCATCGACTTCGCCGCGCGCCAATGCGGCGAGGTGCTCTCGCGCAATCTGGGGCAGCAGTTCTTTGTCGAGAACCGCACCGGCGCCGGCGGCACCATCGGCATGGACACGGCGATGAAGGCGACGCCCGACGGCTATACGATCCTCGTCACCAACGACAACGCCGCCAGCGCGCCGCATATCCTGAAGTTGAGCTACGACTACACAAAGATCATGCTGCCGGTGATCGGCATCAGCAGTCAGCCGCAG
>DATDMA010000024.1:0-4310 GCA_036519015.1 Pseudolabrys sp.
TGATCGAAGGTCTGTCGTTCCCGGTCTACCGGCGCGTGTCGACCTTCATGATGCTGCCCAGGCAGGGGCGCGCCCCGGCCGAGATGGTGACGATCAGCCCGGACGACCTGTCGGCGGCCCTCGAGCGCGACCATGCCCTCGGCGCGGGCGCCAATGGTGCCGATCACTAATCGGCGCGGGGCACCGCAGGCCGCCCCAGGCACAGCGCTGATACCGGCTTTGGTATAAGGACTTAGACCGTTGCTCCTCTGCGACACTTCCCCCAACTAAAGGCGCATCGCGCGTTCGGCCTCGGTCGAGGCGCTGTCTTAAATCCCTCGGGGGGAATGGAAAATCATGTCGCTGCTGTACTCATCGACGACGCTTGGATCGCTGACGCTGCAAAACCGCCTCGTCATGTCGCCCATGACCCGCAACCGGGCGCCCGGCAACGTGCCGAACGACCTGATGGCGCAATATTACGCGCAGCGTGGCTCTGCCGGGCTGATCGTCACCGAGGGCACGTCGCCATCGCCGAACGGCGTGGGTTATCCGCGCATCCCCGGCATCTTCTCTGCCGAGCAGACCGCCGGCTGGAAGAAGGTCGCCGACGCCGTGCATCCGAAGGGCGCCAAGGTCTTCGTCCAGTTGATGCACACCGGCCGCATCGGCCATCCGCTCAATCTGCCGGCCGGCGCTGCGGTGCTCGCGCCTTCGGCCATTGCCGCCGCCGGGCAGATCTACACCGACGCCGAGGGCCTGAAGGCGAACGCCACGCCCAAGGCGATGACCGAGGCCGACCTCAAGACCGCCCTTGGCGAGTACGTCCAGGCCGCTAAGAACACGGTTGCTGCCGGCCTCGACGGCATCGAATTGCACGGCGCCAACGGCTATCTGCTCGAGCAGTTCATCCGCCCCACCTCGAACCAGCGCACCGACAGCTACGGCGGCTCAATCGAGAACCGGGCCCGCTTCGTGCTCGAAGTGGTCGCGGCGACGGTCGCCGCCATCGGTAAGGACAAGGTCGGCATCCGCCTGTCGCCCTACGGCGTGTTCAACGACATGCCGCTCTATCCGGAGATGGAGAGCGACTACGCCTACCTGGCGGAAAAGCTCAACGCGAGCGGCCTGGTCTATGTGCATCTCGTCGATCACTCGGCGGGCGGCGCGCCGGCCGTGCCGGACTCGATCAAGGCCACGTTCCGCAAGACCTTCAAGCGTACGCTGATCCTGTCAGGCGGCTATGATGCCGCGCGCGCGGAGAGCGATCTTGCCGCCGGCAAGGGCGATCTCATCGGCGTCGGCAAGCCGTTCATCTCCAACCCGGATCTGGTCGAGCGCTGGAAAGTCGGCGCCCCGGTGAACCCGTTCGACATGGCGACGTTCTATACGCCGGGCCCGAAGGGCTACATCGACTACCCCGCGCTGGCCGGCTAACGGCCGACGCGGCAGGACCCACAACGGCCCTCATCCTTGAGGAGCCCGCCGCCGCGTGAAGCGATGGCGGGCCCTCGAAGGGTGGGGGCTTTGTCATTTTTTGGCATCCGCGGGGGCGGTAGGCCCGCGAACCGCCCGGCGCGTCATCGGCCATTCACAAAACTGTATTATCGCCCGGCGGGGCGCAGTTCATTCGAAAGCATTCGTTTCAATGACGTACGTGCAAGTGATCGGCTACACTGCAGCCGGCCTCGGCGTCCTCATGTTCGCAATGCAGACGATGATTCCGCTCCGGATCACCGGCCTCGCACACAACGTCGGGCAGATCGCCTTCGGCCTGCTCGCCGGCGTCTACCCGACCGTCATCCAGCACACCATCCTGCTCCCACTCAACAGCTACCGCCTGTACGAGATGCTACGGCTCATCAAGCAGGTCAAAGCCGCCAACACCGGCGACCATTCCCTCGATTGGCTCAAGCCGTTCATGACCAAACGATCGGTCACAGCCGGCGAGACGCTCTTCCATAAGGGCGATGAAGCCGGGGCCATGTATTTCCTCCTGTCGGGTCAACTGCGCGTCGACGGAATCAACGTCGACCTCGGACCGGGCGCCGTCGTCGGCGAGCTTGGCATGCTGGCCCCTGGACGCACGCGCACGCAAACGGTCCCGTGCACGCAGGACGCCGCGATCCTCGAAATGTCCTACAGCCGGATCGAGCAGCTCTATTTCCAGAACCCCCGCTTCGGCTTTTATTTCCTGAACCTGTCGACGGCGCGCCTGTTCGAGAACATCGCCTCCCTCGAGCGCAAGCTCGCCGAGCGCGACAGCGAGCAGACCGCGCTACGCGCGCCGCCCGTCCTGGATAGGGCAGGTTAGGGGCCGGGTTCCATCGCGCCCGCGGCGACATTCGTGCTTTGGAATCAATCCTCGCTGGCCTAGATTTCATCCCGGCAACACGTGAAGGGCGGGACCGCATCAACCTCTAATGCGCCGGCGCAAGTACAATTTTCGATTCCACCTCGGAATCCTCGGTGCATTGACGGCCGTGCCCTTCATTCTCGCGGGCGCGGTGCTGGCGATCCTGTACGTGAATTCGGAGCGGCAGCGCACCGAGCAGGATCTCGTCACCGCTGCCAAGGACCTCTCCAACGCCATCGACCGCCAGGTTACCGGCGGTGTCAGCACGCTCAAGACACTCGCCTTCTCGCCGGCACTGGCGCAGGGCGATCTTCCGGCCTTCTATCAACAGGCGCAAAGCGTCGCCGGTTTTTTCCCCGGCAGCGTGGTGGGCTTCCGGCGCGCCGACGGTCAGCAACTCGTCAACACGGCGCTGCCCTGGGGCACGCCGCTGCCGATCACGCAGGACCCGATCCTGCGCGAGTCGGACAATGCCGCGCTGACAACGATGCAGCCGGTCGTCTCGAACATCTACACCGGGATTTCCACCGGCCAGCGCTACGTGATGCTCAATTTGCCGATCATGTTCGAGGGCGCGCCGCATTTCCTCAACATGGCGATCCCGCCGGAGTCGATCCTGCGGCTCGTGCAGCAAAGCAGCATCGTGCGGCCGGACTGGCTGGTCATCGTCATCGACGGCAATCGTCGCGTCATTGCGCGCACGCGCGACCACGCCAATTTCGTCGGGCGCAGCGCCAGCGACGGCTTCATTCAGAGGCTCGTCGGTGGCGAAGGCGTCGTCACCAGCACGACGCTCGACGGCGCGCGCGTGGTCGACGGATACTTCCGCTCGCCCGTCACCGGCTGGACCGTCATCACGGCCGTGCCGGTCGCCACGATCAATCAATCGCTCCGGCAAGCCGCCATCGCGGTCGCCGCCACCGGCGCGCTCGGTCTTCTCTGCTCGCTCGTGTTCGCGATCCTCTATAGCCGTTACATTACCCCGCCGATCTGGCGCCTGCGCCGCGATGCGCTGGCTCTGAGCCGCCGCGAAAAAGTGGCCGCCTTCAACACCGGCATCACCGAGCTCAACGCGGTGAGCGACACGCTCGCCGAGGCATCGGCCTCGCTCGTCAACGACGAGATGGCCAAGAGCCAGATGATGAAGGAGCTCAATCATCGGGTGAAGAATACGCTCGCCACCGTGCTCTCGATCGCGCGGCAGACAGGGCTGAAAGCGGATGATTTTTCGGAGTTCTTCGACGCGTTCTCCGGACGCCTGGTGGCTCTGTCGCAGTCGCATGACGCGCTCAGCGAAGGCGAATGGATCGAAGCCGATGTCGCGGAATTGGTGCAGCGAATCTGCACCAGCGTCGTCGGTCCGGACCGGATTGGCACAGATGGTCCGCCCGTTCCGCTGCATCCGCGCGCGGCTTTGACCATGGGCATGGTCCTGCACGAGCTCTCCACCAATGCCGCCAAATACGGCGCGCTGGCGCAGCCCGAGGGACATATCGACGCTGAATGGTCGGTTCAGCCGCACGCGCCCGGCGGCCCGTTGTTCGCGTTCGATTGGACCGAGCAGGGCGGTCCTCCCATCGAGCCGCCGGACCGGAAGAGCTTCGGCACGCGCTTCATCGAGGACAGCATCCGCCACGAATTGAAGGGCACGGCGGAGTTCGACTTCCGTCCCGAGGGATTGGTTTTCCGCTGCCGGTTTCCGCTGCGGCCTTTGACGCGTGGGGTGGCCGACACGAAAGCTGCCAAGCCGAGCGAGCAGGCGCGGACGTAAGTTTTGTTGCCCGCGCCCCGGATAGGGTGGGGCCTAGCGCGCTTGGGTGGGAAGCACAGCAGCCCGTAATTAGTCGCCGACGAGCATGACGCGGCCCACTTTCGTGTCGCCGAGCGCCGCCAGCAGGTCCGGCACGAGCGGCCTAAGATCAGCTAAACGATTGCTCTTTGACCGCAGCACGATCACGGCTATCCGCAAATCCGC
>DATDMA010000025.1:0-5713 GCA_036519015.1 Pseudolabrys sp.
TCGATCGAGCGTCTGCGCAGCGAGCTCGACGACGTGGCGCAAGGGCGCTTCGACATCGTCGTCGGCACGCAGCTCGTCGCCAAGGGCCATCATTTCCCCAAGCTCAATCTGGTCGGCATCGTCGATGCCGACCTGGGGCTCGGCAATGGCGATCCGCGCGCGGCCGAGCGCACGTTTCAATTGCTGCATCAGGTGACGGGCCGCGCCGGCCGCGAGGAAGGGCGCGGCGTCGGTCTCTTGCAGACGCATCAGCCGGAGCATCCGGTGATGAAGGCGCTCATCCTCGGCGACCGCGAGGCGTTTTATTCGAGCGAGATCGCGTTGCGGGAATCGACCGGCTATCCGCCCTTCGGCCGGCTTGCAAGCCTCGTCATCAGCGCCGGCGAGCGGCACGCGGCCGAGAGCTACGGCCGTGCGCTCGTGTCATTGGCGCCGAAGGATGAGCGTGTGCGCGTGCTCGGACCCGCCGAGGCGCCGGTCGCGGTAGTGCGCGGCCGCTATCGATTCCGCCTGTTGGTGAAGGCGCCGCGCGCCTTCGATCTATCGGGCTATCTGCGCGACTGGCTTAACGCTGTGCCGAAGCCCCGCGGCAACGTCCAACTCGAGGTGGACATCGATCCGCAGAGCTTTTTTTGAGTGATGTTAGAGCGTGGCACGGCGCGCTCCCTCTCCCCGCAAGCGGGGAGAGGTGAAAGAAGGAATTACGCCGCCACCTTCTCCGGCGGTGCCATGAATTCCGGCCCGACCGGATCCTTCACAGTCTGGGCGAGGATCTTATCGATCTCCGCCATGCCCGCGGCATCGAGCGTCCAGTCATAGACTTCGTCGATTGGATCGAGCTGGTCTGGACGGCGCGCGCCCCAGAGCGCAAAGCCCGCGCCCTGCTTATCGAGGATCCAGCGCACCGCCAGATGTACGACGCTCTTGCCGTAGCGCGTCGCGGCAAAGCCGTCGAGCGCCGCAACGGCATCGAGATACTGGCCGAAACGTGGCTGCTGGAATTTCGGATCGTTGCGCCGTAAGTCGTCGCCGGAGAACGTGGTCGACGTGCTCATCTTGCCGGCGAGCAAGCCGCGGCACAGCGCGCCATAGGCGAGCGTCATGATGTTGTTCTTCTGGCAATAGGCCAGCACGTCCTTCTCGATCTCGCGCTCGAACAGATTGTAGGGCGGCTGATTGGTGTGCAGTGGCGCCACGGCGCGGAACTTGTCCATCTGCGCGGGCGAGAAATTGCTGACGCCGATGGCGCGGATTTTCCCGGCCTCCATAACGTCCTTCAGTGCACCGGCGGTCTCCTCGATCGGAACATTCGGATCGGGCCAGTGCACCTGGTAGATGTCGATAACGTCGGTCTGCAGACGGCGCAGCGAATCGTCGACTTCTTTCAGGATGCGCCCGCGGCTGGCGTTGCGGAACGGCTTGCCGTCCTTCCACTCGAGTGCGACCTTGGTAGCAATGACGGCCTTGGCGCGGCGTCCGCCCTGCGCCAGCGCGCGGCCGACGACTTCCTCGGAATGGCCGAAGCCATAGACCGGTGCGGTGTCGATCAGCGTGATGCCGCGATCGATCGCCGCGTGGATCGTGCGGATCGATTCCGCGTCATCGCTGCCGCCCCACATCCAGCCGCCGATGGCCCAGGTGCCGAGCCCGATGCGCGACGGCTTAAGGTCGGTGCCGGGAATTTGCGTTGTTTCGATTTGAGTGTGTGAGGCCATTGCTTACTCCAGTCTCAGGTACAAGTGATCAGCTCACCCGCTGGGGAGCGGGTTTGCGTCTGGCGGATAGTTGTCCGATGAGCAGGCTTCCGAGCACGATCGCTGCGCCGATGCCCTGCACCATGGTCGGAACGAAGCCCCTGATCACGGCGTCGAGGACGAAGGCCACGATCGGGATCAGCAGGAAGAAGGGCGCCGCAGCGGAGACGCCGATGCCTTCGATTCCGTAAAACCAAAGCCCATAGGCGAGGGTGGTGCCGATCAGAGCCACGTAAGTGAAGCCGAGCACGTTCTGCGCGGTCAGGAGCGTGGGGACATCGCCGGCGAGCGTCGCGAACAGCGCGAGTTCGATGCCGCCGACCACGAGCTGCCACGCGGTGAACACCATGAGCGGCGCCGGGCGGCCCCAGCGATTGAGCAGCACGCCGCCGAGCGCGAGCGACAGCGCGGCCCCGACGCCTGCGAAGGCGCCGACCGGATCGAGGGCGAGCTTGCCGCTGGTCAGCAGCAGCATCACGCCGATCGCGCCGACCACCACGCTGCCGAGGCGCACGAAGCTCGGGCTTTGCCCGAGCAGCGGCCAGGCGATGAGGACGGTGAAGATCGGTCCGAGCGATTGCAGCGTTCCGGCGACGCCGCCGGGCAGGCGCTCGGCGGCGACGAACACGAAGCCGAAAAATAAGCCGCAATTCAGGGTTCCGAGCAGGAACACCTTGAGCCACCAGGACCGGTGCGGGAGCTGGCGATAGAGAAGGAGCAGCGGTAGGCCGCCGCCCAAGGCGCGCACGGCCCCGGTGAACACCGGGTGGGCCGGCAGCATGGAGGTCGCGAAAATATACGTCGTGCCCCAGATGAGTGCGGCAAGGGCCGCGGAAAGCTTTGGATTCATCGACAATGCCTTTTAAGTTCGCCGTACTGGCGCGTACGACAAATTCGTACCATACTGTATGGTACGAATTCCGCTCTTCAAGGGGATAAGCGGGACCAAGGAAAAGTGAAGTGGGTGAATCGAGAGCCGAGCAGAAACGGGAACAAATTTTACGGGCGGCGGCCGACCTGCTGCTCGAGCGCGGCTATGCCGGCGTGAGCATCGATGACGTCGTGGCGGTTGCGGGCGGTTCCAAGACCAACGTCTACACCTACTTCGGCGGCAAGGATGGCCTGTTCGCCGCCGTCATGCAGCGCTTCTGCGAGGAGATTGTCGGCCCACTCGAGGCCATCGATGTCAGCGGCCTTTCGCTGCGTGCGGCGCTGATCCGCATCGGCACGACATTTCTCGATATTCTGCTCGCGCGCCGCGCGCTTGAGGTTCACCGCCTGGCGGTCGCCGAGGCGCATCGGCACCCGGAGGCGGCGCGCTCCTTCTTCAACGCGGCGCCGGAGGCGACCTATGCGGCCATCGCCAGACTTATCGCCGCACAGCAAGCCGAAGGCGGCCTGCGCGCGGGCGATCCGCGGCGGCTCGCGGCGATCTTCCTCGATTCGCTGACCGGCGATGCGCAACTGCGGGCTCTGACGGGAATGTCGACGATCGACGACGCGCAGCGGGCCGTCCTGATCGAGACCGCGACCGATGTCTTTCTGGAGGGCACGCAAGCCCATCCCGGCTCGGAACAGAAGCGCTGATCGAAAGCGGAGGGTAACGGTCTATCCCGACATCTCGGCCGGCTTCGCGCTTGGCTGCAGCAGCACGCAGGCCGCGGCGACGAAGATCAGGACGAAGCCGATGATATCGGACGGTGTTGGCCGCTCGCCCAGAAAGATGGTCGAGCCGACGACGCCGACCACGGGCACCAGCAGCGCACCGATCGAGGCTGTCGTGGCCGGCAGCCGTCCCACAATCGACCACCACAGGAAGTGGGCCAGCCCGACGCCGAATATCCCGATGTAGACGACCGCCATCAGCGCCTGCGCGTGCAGCGGCCACAGATGAGGATAGCCCTCGAACGCGAACGTACCAGCCGCAATGAATGCGAAACCGAACACGAGCTGCCAGGCCGCATTGGCGAGCGGCGGGCAGGTCACCTTCATCCACTTCTGGTAAACGGTGGCCAGCGCCCAGGCCCACGCACAGGCCAGCGAGTAGAGGACAAAGGCGGGGGCGCCGGCGGCGAGCAGCGGCCAGACCAGGATCGTGATGCCGGCGACGCACAAAGCCAAAGCGATAAGCCGCGTCCTGTTCAGACGCTCGCCGAGCATGACCCAGCTCAGCAGCGCCGCCCAGATCGGCATCGAATAGGCGATGATGATGGCGCGCGAAGTCGCGCCGTGCATTTGAGCGAGTGCGGACAGGATCTGAAAGCCGGCGACATTCAAGAGCCCGGCGACCATCACGTGCACGTATTCGCCGCGCGGCACCTTCAGGCTACGCCCGGTTACGAGGGCGGCGGTGATCAGCGTGATGGCGCCAAGTCCCGACCCGGCAAAGCGCAAGCTCCACGGCGGTATCTCGGGCAAGGCAAATGGCGTTGCGAGCCAATTGAAGCCCCAGGCAAAGGCCAAGAGCACGACCAAAAGTTTGGCCGTGCCGGTTGCGGCAGAGGCGCGCGAAAACGACATCGAATTGTTAGGTCCCGGCGGCATGGGTCTTAACGTCGCGGCTTAAGCCGCGGCGCTCGGACGGCCGCAAGCTATAGCGCCCGCGCGCCTGTGGCGAGGTATCCCGGGGATGCAATTTTGCCGGATTGTGGTGGGCAGGCGGGGGCAGGCTATATCGGCGCTTGTGTGGCCGCATTTTGCCGCGCCGTGTTGCACCGCCGTTTCCGCTGTGTTAGCTAGCCGCTCGATTTCACGAAGGTTTTACACGGGCTCCCGCGCTGCCTTCGGAGATCGGAATTCCCTCTTGAATTCCAACTGGTTGCGCCGCCAATCCGCGACGGTGCCCGGCCTATGAATGAAGTAACGAAAACGAGCGAGAACGTGGCAGGCGAAGATCCTCTCATCTCCGGCATGGCTGGCCGTTACGCCGGCGCCCTGTTCGAGCTCGCGCTCGAGGAGAAGGCGACCGAAGCCGTAAAGGCCGATCTCGAAAAATTCGATGCGATGATCGCCGGGAGCCCCGACCTCACCCGTCTGGTGCGCAGCCCGGTGTTCGGCGTCGACGAGCAGCTCAAGGCGCTGTCCGCGATCCTGGACAAAGCCGGCATCACGGGCGTGGCGGCCAATTTCCTGCGCGTCATTACGACCAACCGCCGGCTGTTTGCCGTCCGCGACATGATCCGCGGCTACCGTGCGCTGGTCGCCCGCCACAAAGGCGAGGTCCTCGCGCAGATCACCGTCGCCGAGACGCTCAACGACCAAAATCTCGGCGCTCTCAAGGATGCGCTCAAAAACGTCACCGGCGGCAAGGACATCGACCTCGATGTGAAGGTCGATCCGGCCATCATCGGCGGCCTGATCGTCAAGGTCGGCAGCCGCATGGTCGATAGTTCGCTCCGCACTAAGCTCAATGCGATCAAGTTCGCGATGAAAGAGGCACGCTGATGGACATCCGCGCCGCAGAAATTTCCGCCATCCTTAAAGAGCAGATCAAGAATTTCGGCCAGGAAGCCGAAGTTTCCGAGGTCGGCCAGGTGCTCTCCGTCGGCGACGGCATTGCCCGCGTCTACGGCCTCGACAATGTCCAGGCCGGTGAGATGGTCGAGTTCGAGAACGGCGTCCGCGGCATGGCGCTGAACCTCGAAAGCGACAACGTCGGCATCGTGATCTTCGGCAACGACCGCGAGATCATGGAAGGCCAGACCGTCAAGCGCACCCGCGCCATCGTGGACGTGCCGGTCGGCAAGGGTCTGCTCGGCCGCGTGGTCGACGCGCTCGGCAATCCGATCGACGGCAAAGGCCCGATCCAGTCCACCGAGCGCAAGCGCGTGGACGTGAAGGCGCCCGGCATCATCCCGCGCAAATCGGTGCATGAGCCGATGGCGACCGGGCTCAAGGCGATCGACGCGCTTATCCCGATCGGCCGCGGCCAGCGCGAGCTGATCATCGGCGACCGCCAG
>DATDMA010000026.1:0-24550 GCA_036519015.1 Pseudolabrys sp.
ACTCGTTCTCGGCCGGGACGACCGGTGCGGCGGCGAAGCGCAGCCGCATCCAGGCGCCGCGCGTACCGGGGGTCTTCTCGGACGCGTCGCGCAGCTCGATGCGCCCGCCATGATCTTCCAGGATCTTGCCGACGATGGCGAGGCCGAGCCCGGTGCCCTTCTCGCGCGTGGTGACATAGGGCTCGAGCAGGCGCGAGCGGTTCTCCTTCGGCAGGCCGATGCCGTTGTCGACCACGTCGATCACGATATTGCCGCCTTCGCGCGCCGCCGTGACCTGGATACGGCCGCGGCCGAGTTCCGCCGGCGGCACCGCCGAGATCGCTTCCGTCGCGTTCTTGATGATGTTGGTGAGCGCCTGCGAGATCAGGCGGCGGTCGAACCGCGCCGGCATCGGGTCCTCGGCAAACTCCTCATCGATGTCGATGTCGGCATTGCCGACCCGCATCAGGAACACCACCTGGCGCACCGCGTCGGCGGCGTCCTCGGGCGCGATCACCGGCTTGGGCATGCGGGCGAACCGCGAGAACTCGTCGACCATGCGGCGGATGTCGTCGACCTGGCGCACGATCGTGTCGGTACACTGTTCGAACACGCCGCGGTCTTCGACGATCATCTTTCCGTATTTGCGGCGCAGCCGCTCGGCGGACAGCTGGATGGGCGTGAGCGGATTTTTGATCTCGTGCGCGATGCGCCGCGCCACGTCCGCCCAGGCGGAGGTGCGCTGCGCGGCGACCAAAGCCGTGATGTCGTCGAGCGTCACCACATAGCCGTGGTCGGATTCGGACGACTGCTCGCTGGTCACCCGCACCGACAGGTTCCGCTCGCGGCCGTTGCGGCTGATCGTCACCTGGTCCTGCGTGCGGGCGCCCGATTGCGCCGCCGCCATGATGTCGGCGAGTTCGGGCAGCACTTCGGTTAAGGGCTTGCCCAGCGCATTGGCCTCGGTCCGGGCGATGAGCTTCTCGGCCGAGCGGTTGAGAATGCTGACATTCCCCTCGCCGTCCACGCCGATGACGCCGGCGCTGGCGCCGGCCAGCACCGCTTCGGTGAAGCGGCGGCGGCTGTCGATGAGATCGCGCGCACGCATGATGTCGTCGCGCTGCGTGCGCAGCTCCTGCGTCATGCGGTTGAAGGTCTCGCCGAGCTGACCGAGGTCGCCTTCCGAGGGCCGGACCGGCACGCGCACATAGAGGTTGCCGGTCGAGACCGCGTTGGCGGCGCCGATCAATCGCCTGATCGGTGCGACCAGCCGGTTGGCGAAGTTCAAGCCGATCCACACCGCCGACAGAAGCACGATCAGCGCGATCACCGTATACATCAGCGCGAAGGCCACCTGCACGCCGATGCGGCGCGACTCGAGCGCGGCGTATTCGGTGACGCTCGCGCGCGTTGCCTGCAACTGCGGTACCACGCGCGGATCGAGCAGCCGGGTCACGTAAAGATAAGCGTCGTCAAATTTGTCGAGCTTGACGATAGCCGCGACGTAATTGGTGTCCGGCAACAGGACGATCTGCGGTTCCGATGTCTTGATGTACTGGAGCGCCTCGCGCGGCGGCAGCGCGAAGGTCTCGTTGACCTTGACGTCAGCGCGCGCGAGCACGTTGAGGTTCTTGTCCAATATGATCGCCGCGGCGAGGCCGCGCACCGAGGCCTGGAAGGTCAGGAACTGCGGCAGCTTGTCGGGCTCGCTATCGAACAGCGGCTTGGTGCGCGCGATGTCGAAGCCCATCACCATGATGTCGGAGCGCACGATCTGCGCGTGATCGCGCAAGTAGGCTTCCGCCACGATCAGCGAGTTCTCGATCGCCGAGCGCGTGCGCGTGGAGAACAGCCGGTCGAGCCCGCGGTCGAGCGTCACGCTCGCAACGATCGCTACCAGGATCGCGGGCGCCGCCGCGATGATCGAAAACAGCCCGACGATGCGCACATGCAGCCGCGCCGCCGCCCGCCCGCTGCGCCGCGCCTGCACGACCTGCCAGACCTCGCGGACGATGACGCCGAGCAGCAGCATCACGGTCACGGCATTCGCCAGCAGCAGCGTCACCACCACGTAGTGGGTCGGCGAGATCGGCGTGAGGTCGGCCAGGACGATGAAGGTAATGAACGCTGAGAGCAGCGCCAGCCCGACCGCGATCGGTCCAAGGACACGCGTTTCCCCCCGCCGTGCCGGCGGATTGGCGAGCGCAGGATCGGCAGCGGAAGCCTGTTCGACGCTCATTGTTTCCCGATGGCGGACGTGTGCATTGCAGGCGTTAATGATTGAAGCGCCACGGAAGGCGTCGCCCTCCCTGACACTGATGCCTTTATACAACAATGTTGCCGGAATGCGACAGCATTGTGGTCTCAATGGGTTACACAACAAGTCACTGATTTTCCGGGGCTACTGCCTGCGCTTGGTTGCGTTCGCGTTTGGCGCTCGCGCCTTGACCGGGCCGACGGGCATCCAGCCGCAGCGCACAACCAGACGTGATCCGCGCTCTATGATCGCGCCCCATAAAGATCGTACGAATGACCGAAGAGAGCGAGGCCAGCACTGCCAGCCAAGGGAGCCGATCGATGTTCATCGCCATGAATCGCTTCAAAGTGAAGAAGGGATCGGAAGAAGCCTTCGAGAAGGTCTGGTTTTCGCGCGAGTCCTATCTTGAGCAAGTGCCCGGCTTCGTCGAATTCCATTTGCTCGAAGGACCCGCGGCCGAGGACCACACGCTCTATGCCTCGCATTCGGTGTGGCAGAGCAAAGCCGCCTTCGAGGCCTGGACAAAGTCGGACGCATTCCGGGCCGCCCATGCGCGCGCCGGGAACGAATCGACCGGCCCGCTCTATCTGGAGCATCCGAAGCTCGAGTGCTTCGAGGTCCGCCAGACCAAATCGCGCAAGGAGGCCGCTGCTTAAGCGTCTTGCGTCGTTGGAAGCACTCGCTCGTCCCCGCGAAAGCGGGGACCCAGCGCAAAATGGCTTACTTCCGTTAGATCTGGATTCCCGCTTGCGCGGGAATGAGCGGAGAAAGGGGCGGCGCAAACGCAGCCCGCTCTAGCCGACCATGTCCCGCACCAGCGGCATGACCTTGCGGCCATAGAGCTCGATGCTGCGCATCATCTTTTCATGCGACAGCGGCCCGGCACTGTATTTCATGTCGAAACGGGCGGCGCCAAGCGCCTTGACCGTCGCCGCGATCTTGCGGGCGACCGTCTCCGGCGCACCGACGTAGAGCGAGCCGTGCGCGATCTCGCGCTCGAACTCCGCGCGGCTCATCGGCGGCCAGCCGCGCTCGCCGCCGATCTTGTCGCGCATGCGCTTGTAGTCCGGCCACAGGTCGTCCTTCGCCTGCGCGTCGGTCTCGCCGACAAACCCATGCGAGTGCACGCCGACCGGCAACGGCGGCTTGCCCATCTCCTTGAACGCATTGCGAAACAGATCGGCGAAGGGCACGAACCGCTTGGGATCGCCGCCGATGATGGCGAGCATCATCGGCATGCCGTAATGCGCCGCGCGCATGACCGACTGCGGCGTGCCGCCAACGCCGATCCAGGTCGTCAGCCGGCCGGATTCGGTCTTCGGGTAGACATTCTGATTTCTCAGCGGCGGCCGCGTCTTACCCTGCCAGGTGACCGGCTTTTCGCTCAGCACCGCCGCATAGAGTTCGAGCTTCTCGTTGAACAGCTCTTCGTATTGGTTGAGGTCCAAGCCGAACAGCGGAAACGATTCGATGAAGGAACCACGGCCGAGTATGACCTCGGCGCGTCCGTTCGACGCGGCGTCCAGCGTCGAAAAACGCTGATAGACGCGGATCGGATCGTCCGACGAAAGCACCGTCACCGCCGAGCCCAGGCGGATACGCTTGGTGCGGCCGGCGATCGTCGCAAGCACCATTTCCGGCGAGGACACCGCGAAATCGGCGCGGTGGTGCTCGCCCACCCCGATGACATCGACGCCGACCTCATCGGCGAGGACGCCCTGGTCGATCAGGTTGCGGATCACTTGCGCCGCGTGCAGCGGCTTGCCGTCGGGACCGTCGGTGACATCGCCGAACGTGTCGAGACCGAACTCAATGGGCGTCTGATTCATGCGCGGCCTTATATCAGCTTCCGCCGCGATAGGCCTCGAAGGCGAGGTCGGCACTGTGCCCGTCCCGCCGCCCCGGAATCACAAATGATTGAGGTCAGCCGCCGCGGAAGACCTGGATGTCGAGGTCGCGGATCTTCTTGCGCAGCGTGTTACGGTTGACCCCCAGGAGGTCGGCGGCGCGGATCTGATTGCCCCGGGTCGCGGCGAGCGCCGCCGTCAGCAGCGGATACTCGATCTCCCGCAGGATGCGGTGATAGAGACCGGCCGGCGGCAGACCATCATCAAAACCCGAGAAATAGCTCGTCAGGTGGCGCTCCACCGCGGCCCCCAAGCTCTCCTCCGCGCGCGACTCCTCGCCGCCCACCGGCATCGCCGGCTGCGCCAGCTCGGAATCCATCACCGCCGCGGTGATGGTCTCCTGCGGATAGAGCGCCGCAAGCCGCCGGGCCAGGTTCTCGAGCTCGCGGACGTTGCCGGGCCAGCGGTGCCGTTTCATACGCTCGACCGCCGCCTGGTCGATCTGCTTAGGCGGCAGGCCTTCGCGCTCGGCCTGGGTGAAGAAGTGGCGGATCAGGTCGGGAATGTCCTCGGTGCGCTCCCGCAAGGGAGGAAGCCGCAGCGGCACCACGTTGAGGCGGAAGAACAGATCTTCGCGGAACAAGCCCTGCTGGATGAGCTGCCGCAAGTCTTTGTTCGTCGCCGCGATGATGCGCACGTCGCTCTTGATCGGCGTGCGGCCGCCGACCGTCGTGTATTCGCCCTGCTGCAACACGCGCAGCAACCGCGTCTGCGCCTCCATCGGCATGTCGCCGATCTCGTCCAGGAACAGCGTGCCGCCCTCGGCCTGCTCGAAGCGGCCGGCGCTGCGCGAGTTGGCGCCGGTGAAGGCGCCCTTCTCATGGCCGAACAATTCCGATTCGATGAGGTCGCGCGGGATCGCCGCCATGTTGATGGCGACGAAGGTGCCCGCCCGCCGCTTGCCGTAATCGTGCAGCGCGCGCGCCACCAATTCCTTGCCGGTGCCGGACTCGCCCGAGATCATCACCGTCAAATCGGTCTGCATCAGCCGCGCGAGCACACGGTAGATTTCCTGCATGGCCGGCGAGCGGCCGACCAGTGGGATGGAATCGAAGTCCTCGCTTTTGGGGGCGGCCGGCCGCCGTTCCTTCGGCTCCGACAGCGCGCGACCGACAATGCTGATGAGCTCCTTCAGATCGAAGGGCTTCGGCAGATATTCGTAGGCGCCGCGCTCCGAGGCGCGGATCGCGGTCATGAAGGTGTTCTGCGCGCTCATCACGATGATCGGCAGATCGGGCCGCGTCTTGCGGATGCGCGGGATCAGATCGAAGGCGTTCTCGTCCGGCATCACCACGTCGGTGATAACCAGATCGCCGTCGCCTTGCGTGACCCAGCGCCACAGCGTGGCCGCGTTGCCGGTCGAGCGCACTTCGTAGCCGGCGCGCGAGAGGGCCTGATTGAGGACGGTGCGGATCGCAGCGTCGTCATCGGCAACCAATATGCTTCCGGTCGGCATGTCTTGTCTCACAAGCTCTGGACGGGTGGCGCATCGTCGGTGACCTCACCGTCGCCGCTATAAATGGGCATCAGCACGCGGAAGGTGGTTCGCCGCGGCTGCGATTCACATTCGATGATGCCGCCGTGGTCGCCCACGATCTTGGCTACCAGCGCCAGACCGAGCCCGTTGCCGGTGCGCTTGGTCGTGACGAAGGGATCGAACAGATGTGGCATCAGGTCTTCGGGCACGCCCGGCCCGTTGTCCTTGACGCAGAATTCGAGCGGCAGCGACACGCGCGCCTTGCTGCCCGGCATCGCCAGCCGCACGCCGGGACGGAACGCGGTGGTGAGCTGGATTTCGCCGTCGATCGCGTTCTCGCCGATCGCTTCGGTCGCGTTCTTCACCAAATTGAGGAAGACTTGCACGAGCTGATCGCGGTTCGCGAGGACTGGCGGCAGCGAAGGATCGTAGTCTTCGATGAACTTGATGTGACGGGCGAAGCCCGTCTGCGCCAGCCGCTTCACGTGATCGAGCACCACATGAATGTTGACCGGCTCGCGCTCGATCGGGCGCTCGTCGGCGAAAACCTCCATGCGGTCCACAAGCTTCACGATGCGGTCGGTCTCGTCGCAAATCAGCTTGGTGAGCAAGCGGTCGTCGTCCCCCGCCGATTGCTCGAGGAGCTGCGCCGCGCCGCGAATCCCCGAGAGGGGATTCTTGATCTCATGCGCCAGCATGGCGGCGAGCGCGATCACAGAGCGCGCGGCGCCGCGATGGGTGAGCTGGCGGTCCATTTTGTCGGCGATGGTGCGCTCCTGGAGCATCACCACCACGTGGTCTCTGTATTCCGGCAGCGGCGCCACATGCAGATCGACCAGCCGCTCGCCCGGATTGCGCGGCGTCGCGAGATCGACCTTGTATTCGTTCACGGCCGAGCCGCGCTGGCGCACCTGTTCGATCAGCGTCAGCAACGGCGAACCGAACGGCACCAGGTCGCGCAGCATGTGCCGCCGCAAGACGGGAATCGACGCTTCGAAAAATTGCTCCGCCGCCACATTGGCGTCGGCGATCTTGCCGTCGGGCGAGACCATGATCACCGGATGCGGCAAGGCGTGCAGCATCGCGTCGGCAAGCGTATTGACCTCGGCGGTCATAGCCTGGGCACGGCTCATGCGGCGGCCCTCCATGCGAAATCGTCATAGGCATCGGCGAGCAGACGGCGTGCCTGCGCCGGCTCATCCGCGGTGAGCACACGCGTGCGGTGAGTTTTCAGCAGTTCGGCCGATGCGCCGGCACTGGCGGCAGCGCTGTCGAGCGCCCAGCCGAGATGCTTGCGCGCATGCTTGCGTCCGATCTTGAGGCCGTGATGCTCGAGCATCTCGTGATAGAGCGCGTCGATCAGTGTGAACTGTTCGGCGAGCGATGGCGCGTCATGGCTCGTGCCGGTGGACAGATAGCGCGCCACTTGGCCGGGCAGCCACGGCCGCCCTTGCGCGGCGCGGCCGATCATCACGGCATCGGCGCCGGAGTCACGCTGCGCGCGGATGGCGTCATCGAACGAGCGGATGTCGCCATTGACGACGACGGGAATGGATACGGCCTGCTTCACGGCGCGGACGGCGGACCAATCGGCGGAGCCGTCGTAGAACTGGCAGCGCGTGCGGCCGTGCACGGTTATCATCGTCACGCCGGCGGCCTCGGCGCGGCGCGCCAGGTCCGGCGCGTTGATGGTGGAGGCATCCCAGCCGAGCCGCATCTTCAGCGTCACGGGGACGTCAACGGCTTCGACCGTCGCCTCGATCAGCGTCAGGGCGTGGTCGAGATCGCGCATCAGCGCCGAGCCGGCGGCCCCATTGGTCACCTGCTTGGACGGGCAACCCATGTTGATATCGATGACCTGCGCACCCTGCGCCTCCGCGATGCGGGCACCCTCGGCCATCCACTGCGGCTCGCAGCCGGCGAGCTGCACCACATTGATGCCGACGCCGCGCCCTTCACTGCGCGCGGCGGCCTCGCGCTCGCCGCGCACCAGGCCCGCGCAAGCCGTCATCTCCGATACCACCAACCCCGCCCCCAGCCTTTCGGCGAGCCGGCGGAACGGCGCATCGGTGATCCCCGACATGGGGGCCAAAATCACGCGATTTGGCGCTGTAACGGAGCCAATCCGCAGAGATTCGTTTGAAAATGCGCGCACTTCGTCCCGCAACAGCTCTTTGCCTAGCATTTAGGCGGACCCTTTTCGATGCCCAGAGTTTAGCCATTTTGACAGGCAGTGCAAGTGTTGCAGTGCAAAAACCTGTTTATGCTTAAACAGGCGGCACCACGGCCCTCAAGGCAAACCGCCCCTATCCCATCCGTGGGGACTGGCATTTTCGCCCTCATGCGCTAAAGCCTTGCGGCATGTCAGGGAGCCACTCAGCATGACCGAAGTTGCAGCCGTCGTCGTCGCCGCGGGACGCGGGCTTCGCGCCGGCGGTGATGTGCCCAAGCAATTCCGGCGGATCGGCGGCGAGACGGTTCTGCGCCGGACACTGTCCATGCTCGTCGAAGCGCCCAACCTCTCCCTCGTGCAGCCGGTTATTCGCGCCGAGGATCGCAGCCTGTTCGAGGACGCGACGTCAGCAATGCAGATCCTGCCGCCGGTATTCGGCGGCGCCACACGGCAAGCGTCGGTGCGCGCCGGATTGGAAGCGCTCGCGTCGCATGCGCCTGACATCGTGCTGATCCATGACGCGGCGCGGCCTTTCGCGAGCCCGGCGCTGATCGCGCGCGCGATCGCCGCCGCGGAAAAGACCGGCGCGGCGATCCCGGCCTTGCCGGTGAGCGACACCGTCAAGTCGGTCGATGCGCAAGGCCTCGTCGACAAGACGCTCGACCGCACGACGCTGCGCACCATCCAGACGCCGCAAGGCTTCGCCTTCAAGCCGCTGCTCGAGGCGCATCGCCGCGCAGCCCACGAAGGCCGCGACGACTTCACCGACGATGCCGCGCTCGCCGAATGGGCCGGCATGAAAGTCGCCGTGTTCGAAGGCGAGCCCGGCAACATCAAGATCACCACGCCGGACGATTTCGCGCGTGCGGAAGCGGCCCAGCTCGCGGCGCTCGGCGATGTGCGCATCGGCCAAGGCGTCGATGTGCACGCCTTTGCGCCCGGCGACCACGTCACCATTGGCGGCTTGCGCATCGCGCACACGCAGGCCCTCACCGGCCATTCCGACGCCGACGTCGCACTGCATGCGCTGGTCGACGCCATCCTCGGCGCGCTCGCCGACGGCGACATCGGCTCGCATTTCCCGCCGAGCGACATGCAGTGGAAAGGCGCCTCCTCCGACCGCTTCTTCACATTCGCGGTCGAGCGCGTGAAAGAGCGCGGCGGCGTCATTGCCCATCTCGACCTCACCGTCGTCTGCGAAGCGCCGAAGATCGGCCCGCACCGCGACGCCATGCGCGCGAACATCGCGCGCCTCGCCGGCCTCGATAGCTCCCGCGTGGCGGTGAAGGCGACGACCAGCGAACGGCTTGGCTTCACTGGCCGCGGCGAAGGCATCGTCGCCTATGCCACGGCGACCGTGCGGCTGCCCTGGGGCTGACCTGGAACAGCGACCATGATCGATGACGACATTGTCGAGGCCGCGCGCCGCCTGTTCGATATCTGCAGGGGCAAGAACCTGACGGTCGCGACGGCTGAATCATGCACGGCGGGACTGGTCGCCGGCACGATGACGGAAATTCCCGGCACGTCGAGCATGCTCGACCGCGGCTTCATCACCTACAGCAATGCGGCGAAAGAGGAGATGCTCGGCGTCTCCGCCGAGACCCTCAGAAAACATGGCGCGGTGAGCCGCGAGACCGCCGAGGAAATGGCGAAAGGCGCGCTGGCGCATGCGCCGGTCGATCTCGCCGTTTCGGTCACGGGCATCGCCGGTCCCGACGGCGGGAGTGAAGAAAAGCCGGTCGGCCTGGTTCATTTCGCCACCGCCTCGCGCGGCGGCCGTCTCGTCCATGCCGAGAAGCGGTTCGGCGCGATCGGGCGCGCGGACGTGCGCAAGCAATCGGTGTTGCAGGCCTTGCGCATGCTGCACGATCTCGCGGAGCAAGAAGCACCGAGGCCGCCAACTTAGCCGTCAGGCTAGTTGCACGGGCCCGTGATCGTCGCAGTGATCGCCGTGCGGATGATGCAGCCGGCCATCCACGACATAATCCACGTGATCGCCGTGAGGGACTGCTTCGTGCCCGCAATTCGGCCCGTGCTGGTGCGTGCACTTGGTTTCAGGTGTGCAGCGCTCGGGATTCTCGGCACTGACCGCGATGGCATGTTCGTCGACATGATCCTCGTGCATGTGGTGAAGATGACCATCGTGAAGATAGTCCACATGGCCTTCGTGCCGGATTGCGGTGTGGCCGCAATTCGGACCGTGCTTATGGGGGTGGTTGAGATGGTGTTTCTCGTTGCAAGCCATGATTGTCTCTCCGCCGCCGCCCCGGTCAGTCACTGACTATCCGCGATGTGGTGCATCGCGATGCAGTAACTGCAGAACATGGGCAGCGCGCGTTGGTTCTCTGTTCACCGGCGCGGCGGCGTGCTTTTTTGAAATCATACGCTTACCGACAGCGTGCGAAGGGGGGAGTCTGTGACAAAACTGGAGACACAAAGCGGCCGTACGCTTGCCGGCCAGTGCCTGTGCGGCGCGGTTCACTATGCCGTGACGGATGAGTTCGCCTACGCCCTCAACTGCCATTGCTCGAACTGCCGCCGGACGACCGGCTCGGCCTTCAAGCCCTTCGCCGGCATTGCGCGCGAGAAGTTGCAGATCACCAAGGGCGTGGACAGCCTCAACACCTTTGGCGAGGCAACCGGCCACGACGCGCACTGCAAAGTGTGCGGCTCGCTTCTTTATTCGGTTGTCCGCGACGGCGCCTACGTCCACGTCACCATGGGAACATTGGTGGACGATCCGACCATCCGTCCGACCGCGCACATTTTCGTTGGCTCAAAGGCGCCGTGGTTCACGATCACCGACGCGCTGCCCCAGTACGAAGAGCACGTAACGCGCGCACCGGCGGCGCGTTGAGCGGCGGCTTCTCCGCTTATTTGTTCTCCTTCGCGACAGCCTCTTTGATATCCTTCGGAGCGTCTTTGCTATCTTTCGCGGCCTCTTTGGTATCCTTCACAACATCAAGCTTGACCTTCGTAATCCCCTTGTCGGTTATTCCCAGCGATTCTGCGGCGGCATAGGAGACGTCGACAACGCGTCCGGCAATGAATGGACCGCGATCGTTGACCCGGACCGTCACTGTCTGCCCCGTCGATACATTCGTCACGCGCAGCCGCGTGCCGAACGGCAGCGTCCGGTGCGCGGCCGTCAGTTCGTGCGTATTGAACTTCTCGCCGTTCGCGGTCGTCTCGCCCTCCGTGTAGAAGCTGGCAATTCCGGACGACGCGACCTTTTTGTCGACCGTCGGCTTCTTCGCCACGAACGGCGAATGCTTTCGTCGAACCGCCGCCACGCGCCGCGTCGCCACGGATGATATTGTCCGGGTCTGCTGCGGCGCAGCCGGTTCCGCGGCGGTCAGCCGCTGCGATGTGTCGGTGACCAAGGAAGACTGGGCGCAGCCCGCAAGCGTCGCCGCGGTCAGCGCGGCGGCACACAGATGAAGGGCTTTTCGGAAACCAGCGGATGAAACCATCGGCGCGTCATGAACAACGCGGCTTGTCTCAATGTCGACGTGCGAACATATGGCACTGCGGATGGATGACATGGTGCGCTCCCCCGTTGTGTCGAAATGCGACAGGCAAACGGGGCAGAACCGTGTCTTAAGGAACTGTTCACTGTGTGGAGCTGCATTTCGTTCAGCACGTGTGCTGATTTTGTCACGACACGCACGACTCTGATTCAATTTCACCAAAGCGTCGGCGCGTGGATACCTCTCATCGTGATGGGTTCCTCATTGACCAAATGTCGAATGGTGCGCTTGTGATCGCGCCTTAGCTGAAACAGGCTCGTGCGCGGCACCTTCATACCATTCGCGTGACGCCTTCACGATTTTGACGACCGACAACATCACGGGAACTTCGACAAGCACGCCGACGACGGTTGCCAACGCGGCGCCGGAATTCAGGCCGAACAGACTGATCGCGGCAGCCACTGCTAATTCAAAGAAATTGCTGGCGCCGATCAGCGCGGCGGGCGCGGCGACGCACCAGGCGACGCCGAATCGGCGGCTGAGCCAGTAGGCCAGCCCGGCGTTGAAATAGACCTGGATGATGATCGGCACAGCGAGCAGCGCGATCACGAGCGGCTGCGCGAGGATCTGCTCACCCTGAAATCCAAACAGCAGGACCAGCGTCGCGAGCAATGCGATCAGCGAGAGCGGCTGCAGGCGACGGAGCGTGCCTTGCAGCGCGTCCGGTCCGGCAGCAACCAGAGAGCGCCGCCAGACTTGGGCCACGACGACCGGAACGACAATGTAGAGCACGACCGACAGGAACAGCGTGTCCCATGGCACAGTGATCGATGCGACGCCGAGCAGCAGCCCGACCAGCGGCGCGAACAGAAAGATCATGATCACGTCGTTGAGCGCGACCTGACTCAGCGTGTAATGCGGCTCGCCCTCGCACAAGTTCGACCAGACGAACACCATGGCCGTACAGGGGGCGGCGGCCAACAGGATCAGCCCGGCGATGTAGCTCGGAATCTGCGCCGCCGGCAGCAGCGGCGCGAACAGATGCGCGACGAACAGCGTGCCGAGCAAGGCCATCGAGAATGGCTTGACCGCCCAATTGATGAACAGCGTCACGCCGACGCCGCGCCAGTGCTCGCGCACCTGGCCGAGCGCGCCGAAGTCGATCTTGAGCAGCATCGGAATGATCATCAGCCAGATGAGCGCGGCCACCGGCAGATTGACTTTCGCGACTTCCGCTCCAGCGATCGTGGCAAACGCGTGCGGCGCGACGTGGCCGAGGGCGATGCCGGCAACGATGCACAGCGCGACCCAGAGCGAGAGATAACGCTCGAAATTATTCATGTGCGTCTTACGCCACGTCTGCGCGCGGCGAGGTCGCGCCTGCGAGTTGGCCGATCTCTCGCAGACGCGAGCGGAGAGTCATCTGATCGAGCTTCTCGATGGGGAGTGCCGTGAACAATTCGATACGCCGCGTCAGCATGCGATAAGCGTCCTGGAACGCCACCGCGATCTGGGCGTCCGTGCCTTCGGCCGCTGCCGGATCGGGGATGCCCCAATGCGCCGTCATCGGCTGGCCGGGCCACACCGGACAGGCTTCACCAGCCGCGTTGTCGCAAACGGTGAACACAAAATCGAGCGACGGCGCGCCGGCTTGCGCAAACTCGCTCCACGATTTGGAGCGGAAGCCCGCCGTGTCGTAACCCAGCCCGCGCAGAAGCTTGATCGTGTTCGGATTGACGTCGCGCTTCGGCTGGCTGCCGGCGCTATAGGCGATGAATGTCCCCTGCCCGCTTTTGTTCAGGATCGCTTCGGCGATGATCGAGCGCGCCGAATTGCCGGTGCAGAGAAACAGGACGTTGTAGAGTTTGTCGGTCATGGCTCAGGCCGTGCAGCAGGACGTTTCAGCAGCGGGTTTGTCAGCAGCCGCGGGACCGCAGCACGCCTTGGCGTGTGCAATGCGGGCGCCCTTTTCAACGTCGGTGCCGTAATGCGTGCTCTCGCCGGTGGTGAAGAATGTTTCCCACGCGATGCCGGCCGGATCTTCGATCCAGGACTTCTCCGACTTCGCATAGCAACACGTCGTCTCACCCTCCTCCAAGATGTTGCCGCCGGCCTCGTGAAGCCGCGCATAGACCTCTTGCAACTCGCCTTCGCTCTCGACCTGGATGCCGAGATGATCCAGCCCCGGCTGGCGTCCGCGTGTCGAGATGGCGAAGTTCATGCGCGGATCGTCGAGCATCCACTTGGCGTAATCGTCCTTGACGACTGCGGGCTTGGTGGCGAATAGCGCCGAATAGAAGCCGACGGCGTTGCCGATGTCTTCGACCGAGACGTGAACGTGCATGCGTTTCATGACGCCGCTTCCTTTGTGGACTTTGTTCGTTTGGAGTGGGCCGGTTTGCAAACGGCAGGGGCGCAAGTCTCCGCCGCACCCTGGCAGCAGTTTTCGGTGAGGAAACCGAGCAGCGTATTCATCGTCTCGAAGCGCGCCGCGTAGATCATCGAGCGGCCGTCACGCCGCACCGTGACAAGGCCCGCCTGGCGCAGGCGGTCGAAATGAAATGTGAGCGTGTTCGGCGCGAGATCGAGCGCCTCGGCCACCCGGCCCGCGGGCATCCCGTCGGGGCCTGCCTGCACAAGCAGGCGAAATACGTCGAGACGGTTTTCCTGCGCCAGGGCCGCCAGCGCGGTCACTGCATCTGCTTTTTCCATATTTCAACGAATATGGAAATGAAGCGCCGGCGTCAACCTATATTTCAATGTCTGCTGAAATGATCTGCGGCCGGTCTGAACCGGCACTGTTCGGGATATGCGCTTCGGGATATGCGCTCGACGCTTGGCGGCACGCACATCGTGTCGAACAGCGACAAACATCCCTTGACCCCGCGACCGCCGTCGGCCGGGCCATTCTCACATCACATTGGACGCGTCTGCGCCCCCCAAGGTGCCGCGATCGTTGCGCTTGACCACAACGCTCGCCGCACCACGCAGCTTGCCCGCTTAATCGATCAGGAACGCCTGTGACGATTCCTGTGTATGCGTGTGCTCCTCGTGCACGCCCTGCGCACCGGCCGGCAACTGCAACACGGTCGCGCGCTGACCGGCGCGAAGCCGCGTCACCAGAACGACCTTGCCGTCGGGGAATTCGAGCGCGTCGTGATGGGTGTCAGGGCGATCCATGTTGATCTGACGGAAGCGCGCCACGCGCTGGCCGATCTTGCCGAAGCCGAAGCGCGGCATCAGCCGGCGAAACACGTGATCGATCTCCACGTCCTGCTCGAACGCCAACTCCGTTCCGGGGCGGAGGCAAATCGCCACCTTCGGATCGTCGACGGCGGTAAAGCCGCGCGTAAAGGAGTTCACAAAATTCGTAGACAGCAATTTGTCGCCAACTTTCGCGGGACGGCTGGCAACGCCGTGAAGGCTGTAGTCACACATCGAAGGCACTCCTCTTGCTGCGAACAGCAACTCTGGTTTGCCCCCCGAGCCGGGAATTTGAACGGCGCAAATTGGCGTTCTTGTGTCGACGCGCCGATGTTTTTCGTCCGCAGCGCTTGAAAATTTCGGAGTACCGCCGGAACATGGCACCCGGCCTTTGCATTACATGTGGTTGAATGACGATGGCCGGCAGGACTTTTCCATTGCGCCGCGATGTTTGGTCGGGCGCGCTGGCGACCATTGCCGTCGCTGCAGCCTCCTATGCAGGCCAAGTCGCCACCATCCCGAACATCGCAAGCTGGTACGACGCGCTCGTCAAGCCGTTCTTCAGTCCACCGAACTGGGTTTTCGCGCCGGTCTGGAGTGCGCTTTACATCCTGATGGCATTCGCGTTCTGGCGCATTTTGCGGCAGCCGCCGAGCGCCGCGCGAACCCGTGCAATTGCGCTATTTCTCGTGCAGCTTTTACTCAACGCGTCGTGGTCCTGGCTGTTCTTCGCCGCCCACAGTCCTTTGCTCGGGCTTATGAATATCGTGCCGCAGTGGCTCGCCATCGTGGCGACCATCGCCGCTTTTCGCCGGCTCGACCCGCTGGCTGGGTGGTGCCTGTTACCGCTCGCCGCGTGGGTCGCCTTCGCCGCCATGCTCAATGCGTCGGTCTGGGCGCTAAATCGGTGATCCTGAGCGTGCAACTCACGACGCGCGCCCGCACGCGCTTCAGAGCTACAGGTTGATGCCCTGCACTGGACTAAAAATTGCCTCGTGCATGAAGTCGTTCGGCGTCTTGGCGCGATGGCGCTCGCTCAGGCGAGCGATGTCGGCGAGCATGGCACGCGCCGGCCGCCCGTCCGCCTCTTCACGCGCCACGAAGGCGTCGATCACCGGCCGCGTCGCCTCGATGATGCGTGCGTATTCGGCTGGAGCGAGATAGACGAACTCCACCCCGCCCTCCTTGAAACGCTCGCGCGCCCTCGCACCGGCGACCCCATAGAAAACCTGGGTTTCTGCCTGCGCCTCGGCGCGCAGCCAGGCATTGACGATGACCTTCAGGTCCGCCGGGAGCCCATCCCACATCGCCCGGCTCATGCCGAATTCGAGATTTTGCCGCACCAGCCCGAGCGCAGTGCGGTAGCGCGCGACCTTGCCGATGCCGAAGACCTCGGCCGAGCCGTCAGCCAGATGCATGGCGTCGATACGGCCCTGCGCCAGCGCCGGGTTCATTTCCAGCGAGGATAGCGTCACGACCTCCGCGCCGAGTGCGCGCATCACGTCGGCCTCGACGCCTTCCGTGGTACCGATGCGCCGCCCCTTGAGGTCGTCGCGGGTGCGGATCGGCGTCATGCTGAAGAGATGGTAGGCGCCGGACGCCTTCATGCGTCCCATCAGGATGCCTTGGCGCTCGACGTCGGCACGGAAATATCGGTCAAACAGCTCTTCCGAGACGAGCGTCGCTGTCTCCGAGTTTGGGAACAGGCCGGGCAGTTGCAGGCCTTGCGCGAGCTTGTAGGCGGAACTGTCCCATCCGGAATAGACCGGCGTGAGGTGGCTGCGCCCGTCGGTGAGCGCGGCGACGCCGTCGCGGTCGCGGTGCACGCTCGCGCCCCAATGGTCCTCGACCTTGATCTTGCCGCGCGCCATCGCTTCGAGCACGCGGAAGGACGGCTTGAGCACGTCGACCACGGCCGACGCCGTCGCCGGCGGATGGCCGGTGACGATCAGGGTGATCGGGGCTCCGTCATAGCGCACCGGATAGGCGTTCTGCTCGACGAAGTCGCCATTGAGCCAGGCGAGCGCAACGCTCGCCTGCGCGCGGGCCTCTTGCCAGTTCGGCTCGTTCGCCGCTGTGATCAATTCCATTTGCATGCGCCTCGTTCAGTTCTGGCCAATGCCAAGCTTCTTCACCAGCGGCGCCATGCGCTTGGCTTCGACCGACAGCGAGTCCTGCAATTCCGCGCCGCTGGAAGCGTGCGCTTCGAGGCCGGCGGCCTCGAGACGCTTGATAACATCCGGATCCTTGAGCGACGTCGTGAACTCGCGGTGCAAATAGGCGACGACCTCCGGCGGCGTGCCTTTCGCCGTGAAGAGCGCCAACGTCGGCGTGTACTCATAGCCTTTGACTCCGGCCTCATCGACCGTCGGCACGTCGGGCAAGGTCTTGGTGCGTTCGCGATCGCCGACAGCCAGCGCCCGCACCGTCTTGGCCTGGATGAAAGGCAGCGCCACGGAGGTTGCGATCCAGAAGGCGTTCACTTCGCCGGTCGAGATTGCCTGTGTCGCCTGTGCGCCGCCGCGATAGGGAATGTGCAGCAGATCGATGCCGGCATCGGCCTTGAGCTGCTCCATGGCGAGATGCTGCGGGCTGCCGACGCCGACGGAGGCATAACTGAGCTTGCCCGGCTCCTTCTTGGCGAGCGCGATAAACTCCTGCAGCGTGTTTACCGGCAAGGCAGTGTTGACAATCAGCACGCTCGGAAATCGCGCCAGCAAGGTAACCGGCACGAAATCCTCGAACGGCTCGAAGCCGAGCTTCATCCCCATCGATGGCAGGATCGTGTGGATGCCGTTATTGAAAGCACCGAGCGTATAGCCGTCGGGATGCGCGCGCGCGACCCGCTGCGCGCCGATGCCCCCGCCCCCGCCGACAACATTTTCGACGATCATGGTTTTTCCGGTGCGCGCGCTGAAGTTCTGCGCCACCACCCGGGCAACCAGATCGGACGCCGTTGCCGCCTGCAACGGCACCAGAAGCATGATCGGGCGGTTTGGATAATCCGACTGAGCGAAGGCAGGCGATATTGCAGCGGCGATGGCGGCTGCGCCCACCGCCAGCGCTAAGCGACGGCTGACCGATTGCATTCCATGTCTCCCCCTAAATCTGCGTGTCGTTGCACGCCGCGTTATTTTTGCGGAAGCTTCTGCTTGTACCAGCTGAAATCCTGGCGTCCGGGCGCGAAGATGTCGAGGTACTCGGCGTCCTCCAGCACCTCGCCGCCATGGGCGACGCCCGCGGGCATCAAGAGCACGTCACCGGCCTCGACGATGCGCGGCTCCTCGCCTTCGATCACCCAGCGCATCTTGCCCGCGAGCATATGCGTGATCTGGTCGAAGTCGTGCGTGTGCATGTTGATCGGGCCCTTCGGCGCCTTGATGCGCGCGAGCATGGCGTTCGGCACCTCGACCACGCGGCCCGTGATCAGCGGATTGAGCGGGACTTCTTCCAGGTCGGCCCAACGGTACATCGGCATGGCGTTTCCCCTTTGATTTTGGGGAAGGCTAACGCAATCCGCAAAGCGATGCTTTCGTAATGGCAAATTGCGCGCGAAGTGGGCCTAGGCCCGCTTGCGCCCATACACCTCGTCCGCGCGCTTCTCGAAGGCCACGGAGAACCGACGGAACGCGGTGTCGAACATCGCGCCCATCAGCATGGCGAAGGTGCGGCTCTTGAACTCGTACTCGATGAAGAACTCGACCTCGCTTGCGTCCTCCCCGGCCGGCACGAAGCTCCAGCGGTTCTGCATGCGGCTGAACGGCCCGTTGAGGTATTCGACCAGGATGCCGAGCTTCGGCTTATCGAGCGTGACGCGGCTGGTGAAGGTCTGGCGGATGAGCTTGTAGGCGACCGTCATCTCGGCGACGAGCACGCTGACGCCCTCGCCCTTGTCGGTGCGGCTGCGCACCCGCATGGCGGCGCAGAGCGGGACGAACTCGGGATATTTCTCCACGTCCGCCACCAGGTCGAACATGTTTTCGGCGGCGTGGCGAACGCGGCGCTTGGTGGAGAAATTGGGCATGGCTCTTGTCCCCTCCCTTCAGGGAAGGGTGGCCGCACGCGCAGCCTTCAGGCGCGCGAAATCCTCGCCGGCGTGGTGCGAGGACCGCGTAAGCGGCGAGGCCGACACCATCAGAAACCCCTTGGCATAGGCGATGGTCTCCAGCGCCTTGAACTCCTCGGGCGGCACGAAACTCTTCACCTCGTGATGCTTGCGCGTCGGCTGCAGATATTGCCCGATGGTGAGGAAGTCGACATTGGCCGAGCGCAGGTCGTCCATCACCTGCAGGATCTCGTTCCGCTCCTCCCCCAGGCCGACCATGATGCCGGACTTGGTGAACATTTGCGCGTCGAGTTCCTTCACCCGCTGCAACAGCCGCAGCGAATGGAAATAGCGCGCGCCCGGCCGCACCGTGAGATAGAGCGAGGGCACCGTCTCGAGATTGTGGTTGAAGACGTCGGGCTTGGCCGCGACCACGACCTCGAGCGCGCCGTCTTTGCGCAGGAAGTCGGGGGTGAGAATTTCGATGGTGGTCGCCGGCGCGTGCGTGCGGATGGCGCGGATGGTCTCGGCGAAATGCTGTGCGCCGCCGTCGGCGAGATCGTCACGGTCCACAGACGTGACGACAATATGCGACAAGCCGAGCTTGGCGGTCGCCTCGCCCACATGCACCGGCTCGCTGGCGTCGAGCGCGTTGGGCAGGCCGGTCTTCACGTTGCAGAAGGCGCAGGCGCGCGTGCAGGTGTCGCCCATGATCATGAAGGTGGCGTGCTTCTTCTCCCAGCACTCGCCGATATTGGGGCAGCCCGCCTCCTCGCACACGGTCACAAGGCCGTTCTCGCGCATGATGGCGCGCGTCGCGGCATAGCCCGGCGATACCGGCGCCTTGACGCGGATCCAGTCGGGCTTCTTCAGCATCGGGGAATCCGGCCGATGCGCCTTTTCGGGGTGGCGCGGGCGCGGATTGTTGACGAGATCGAGGACAACGGCCATGGGGGATACTTACGGCTGCGGGCGGGTGGCTGCAAGGCGGGCCAGTCCCTCTCGATTGTCATGCCCGGGCTTGTCACCGCAAGTCGGGTTTACCCGACTTGCGGCAGATTGTTAGGGCCGAAGTCGGGCAAGCCCGGCTTCCGCTGCATCCCGCTTAGGAGGGCAAGGCCGTGCGCCCCTTATCGGGGTGGCCGGGACAAGCCCGGCCACCCCGATAAGGGAGAGATTTACGCCCGTCGGATCGCCCGCCAGACCAGCAGGAAGACGATCGCGCCGACGGTGGCGGTAATGAGGTTGCCCCAGAAATCGGGCACGACATGCCAGTTGAGCTTGTCGAACAGGAAGCCGCCGACGATGGCGCCGACCAGCCCGACCGCGAGCTTATAGAACACCCCGCCGCGGTCGCTGCCCAGAATGAGATTGGCAAGCCAGCCGGCGATGAGGCCGATGATAATCCAGAGGATGACGCTCATGAGATGTGCCCCCTAACTGTCCCCTTGTCATGCGCGGGCTTGACCCGCGCATCCCGCTTAGGATGGCACGACCCTGCCCTCATGATCGAGATGGCCGGGTCTCGGCGCTTCGCGCCGGCCCGGCCATGACAAGTTAAGCCTTCGGCGGCAGGTGGTTGCCCGGCGTCGAATTAGAGATCTTCAATTCGTCCTCGCTCATATCCACGCCGACATCTGCGAACAGCGGCGTCGAGAGATAGCGCTCGCCGGTGTCGGGCAGCATGCACAGCACGGTCGAGCCCGGCGCCGCGCTCTTGCACACCTCGAGTGCGCCGGCAAAGGTCGCGCCTGCGGTGATGCCGACGAAGATGCCTTCCTGCTGCGCCAGCGCCTTGGAATATTTCATCGCGTCCGGGCCGGCGATGGTGATGATGCGCGAGATTACGCCCGCATCGACCGCCTCGGACGTGATCTTCGGCACGAAGTCTGGGCTCCAGCCCTGCATCGGATGCGGCTTGAACGCCGGGTTCGCCGCCGCCGGCGTTCCGTCGGGATTGCGCTCCTGCTTGCTGCCACTGGAGAGCATCGGCGCATCGGCAGGCTCGCACACGACGATCTTGGTGTCGGGCCGTTCCTTCGACAGCACGCGCGAGACGCCGGTGAGCGTGCCGCCGGTGCCGAAACCGGTCACCCAATAGTCGAGCCGCTCGCCCTTGAAGTCGTCGACGATCTCGCGCGCGGTGGTGCGCGAATGCATGTCGGGATTGGCCTCGTTCTCGAACTGACGCGTGAGGAACCAGCCGTGCGCCTTCGCGAGTTCCTGCGCCTTGTTGACCATGCCCATGCCGCGCTCAGCCGCGGGCGTCAGCACGACCTTGGCGCCGAGGAAGCGCATCAGCTTGCGCCGCTCGACCGAGAAGGTCTCGGCCATGGTGACGACCAGCGGATAGCCCTTGGCGGCGCAGACCATCGCCAGCCCGATGCCGGTGTTGCCGGAGGTCGCCTCGACCACGGTCTGCCCGGGCTTGAGCTCGCCGGACTTCTCGGCGGCTTCGATGATGCCGAGCGCGAGGCGGTCCTTCACCGAGCCGAGCGGATTGAAGGCCTCGATCTTGACGTAGAGATTGATGCCCGCCGGTGCGAGCTTGTTGATCTTGACCACAGGCGTGCGGCCGATGGTTTCGAGAATATTCGCGAACTTGGCCATTAGTCGCTCCCCGGTTTTTTTCTGTCATTCCGGGGCACGCGCGAAGCGCGTGAACCCGGAATCCAGACGCAAGCACTGCATTCGCCGTTGGATTCCGGGTTCGCGGGCTACGCCCGCGCCCCGGAATGACTATTACATATTCAACACGCGCCCATAAGCATCGAGCACCGCTTCCTTCATCATCTCCGACAGCGTCGGATGCGGGAAGACCGTGTGCATCAACTCTTCTTCGGTGGTCTCCAGGTTCATCGCCACCACATAGCCCTGAATCAATTCGGTCACTTCGGCGCCGACCATGTGCGCGCCGAGAAGCTGTCCGGTCTTCTTGTCGAAGATGACCTTCACTAGGCCCTGGTCTTCGCCCAGCGCGATCGCCTTGCCGTTCCCGACGAACGGGAAACGCCCAACACGGATGTCGAGCTTCTTCTCCTTCGCCGCCTGCTCTGTGAGCCCGACGGATGCGACCTGCGGCGAGCAGTATGTGCAGCCCGGGATCATCAGCTTGTTCATCGGATGCGGATGCAGGCCCTTGATCGCCTCGACACAGATGACGCCCTCGTGCTCGGCCTTGTGCGCCAGCATCGGTGGGCCGGCGACGTCGCCGATCGCATAGATGCCCGGTACATTGGTCTTGCCGAGACCGTCGATCACCACGCAGCCGCGGTCCGTCTTCACCCCGAGCTTCTCCAGCCCGAGGTTCTCGATATTGCCGACCACGCCGACCGCGGAGATAACGCGCTCGGCCGTGATGGTCTGCGTCTTGCCGCCCTCTTCGATTGTGGCGGTGACGCTGTCCGCCTTCTTGTCGAGCTTGGTCACCTTGGCATTGGTGAGGATCTTGATGCCCTGCTTCTCGAAGCTCTTGCGCGCGAAGGCCTGGATCTCCTGATCCTCGACCGGCAGCACCTGCGGCAGCACCTCGACCACGGTCACCTCGGCGCCGAGGGTGCGGTAGAACGACGCGAACTCGATGCCGATCGCACCGGAGCCGATGACCAGCAGCGACTTCGGCATCTTGTCCGGGTTCATCGCCTCGAAATAGGTCCACACCAGCTTCTTGTCCGGCTCGAGGCCGGGCAGCACGCGCGGCCGCGCACCGGTCGCGATGATGATGTGCTTGGCCTGATAGGCGCCGGGGCCGAGCGCGCCCTTCGGCGCTTCGCTCTTCGAGGCCTTCACCGTGATCTTGCCCGGCGCGTCGATCGCCGCCTCGCCCCAGATGATCGAGACCTTGTTCTTCTTCATCAGGAAGCCGACGCCGTCATTGAGGCGCTTCGACACGGCGCGCGAGCGCTTCACCACGGCGGCGGGGTCATAGCTGACGTTGTCCGCCTTCAGCCCGTAGTCCTTCGCATTCTGCATGTAGTGATAGATCTCGGCCGAGCGCAGCAGCGCCTTGGTCGGGATGCAGCCCCAGTTGAGGCAGATGCCGCCGAGATAGTCGCGCTCTACGATGGCGGTCTTGAAGCCAAGCTGGGCGGCGCGGATGGCGGCGACATAGCCGCCCGGGCCGGAGCCGATGATGAGGACGTCGAAGGATGTGTCTGCCATTTCCGGTCCGTTAGAAAATTGAGGCGCCACTTGTCGTCTACCCGCCCCGCGCCTGCAAGCGCGAAACCGCGCATGCGTCGCATGGCGCGTCTGACGGCTTGACACAGCGTTAGCCACGACTTACCGTAAGTTATGGCTTACCAAGTCAAGGCGCTCGCGACACTCGCCGATCCAACCCGCCGCGCGATCTTCGAGCGGCTGGCGGAGAAGCCGAGTTCGGTGGGCGAGTTGGCGCACGGCCTGCCCGTGACGCGGCCCGCCGTGTCGCAGCATTTGAAGGTGCTGAAAGAGGCCGGCCTCGTCACCGACGCGGCGCAGGGCACGCGCCGCGTCTATCGCATCGATCCGCACGGATTGGGCGAGATCCGCAAATGGTTCGACCAGTTCTGGGATCGGCAGCTCGATGCCTTCGCCGACGAAGTCGAACGCGACAGCAACGACACTCGCAAGGAAACCTAAATGACCCTGACGATCTCCCCCGCGCCGGTGCGCAAGAGCGTTCTTGTCAAGGCAGCGCCGCAAAAGGCCTTCGATGTCTTCACCGCCGGCATGGGCCGCTGGTGGCTCAAGAGCCATTCGATCAATTCATCGCCGATCGCCGAGATCGTCATGGAGCCGTTCGCGGGCGGGCGATGGTTTGAGCGCGGCGAGGACGGCTCGGAATGTCCGTGGGGCAAGGTGCTGGTCTGGGAGCCGCCTGCGCGCGTCGTGCTGGCGTGGCAGACCGACGGCACCTGGAAGCACAATCCGGACTTCATCACTGAGGTCGACGTGCGCTTCACTGCCGAGGCCGGCGGCACGCGCGTCGATCTCGAGCATCGCAATCTCGAACGCTTCGGCGAGCATGCGGCCAAGGTGCGCGAGGCCTTCGACTCGCCCGGCGGCTGGAGCGGTTTGTTGGAGAGCTTTGCGACGTTGGCAGACAGCGGAGGAAAATGATTGCCGATAGTCGATAGGCCCATGGACTGACGATCAATTCACGGGTCTAATTTCCCCAACGAAACTATCCTGCCGGGGAAACGTCATGATCCGCATTTTGGGCCGCGCTGCGGCTATCGCCGCAATTCTGTGTGCGCAAGCGGCCGTCGCAAGCGCCGCCGAAGTCAAAGTCTTCAGCACCATCGGCGTGCAGGCTGCGCTCGAAGAGCTGACGCCGAAATTCGAGAAGGAGAGCGGCAACAAGCTCTCCATCACCTGGGCGACCGCCGCGGTGCTGGTGAAGCGCGTGCAGGCCGGCGAGACCGCCGACGTGCTGATGCTCACGCGCCAGGGCCTCGATGCAATGGTGAAGGAAGGCAAGGCCACCGAGGGCGCGAACGCGACCTTCGCCTCGTCGGGGATCGCGGTCGTTGTGAAGGCGGGCGCACCCAAGCCCGACATCTCGACGCCCGAGGCGTTCAAGCAGACGCTCTTGAAGGCCAAGGCGATCTCCTACTCCAACCCGGAGCACGGCGGCGCCAGCGGCGTCTATCTCGCCAAGCTGTTGGAGAAGATGGGCATCGCCGCGGAGCTGAAGGCTAAAACCCATTATCCGCCCGCGAGCGGCAATGCGGCCAATCTCGTCGTCAGCGGCGAAGCCGAGCTCGCCATCCAGCAGGAGCCGGAGGTGATGTCGGTCAAAGGCGTCGATATCGTCGGCACCCTGCCCGGCGATCTCAACAACGTCACCGTCTATGCCGCCGGCCCCGGCGCCGGCACCGCGCAAAGCGACGCCGCGCAGGCGCTGATCAAGTTCCTGCACTCACCGGAAGCCAAGGCGGTGTTCAAGGCGCGCGGCCTCAAGCCGGCGTAACAATAGGAAGCGCAAAACCGCTCTGACTCGATCCGTCACCCTGAGGTGCGAGCGAATCGAGCCATCGCAAGTCGGCTTTAGC
>DATDMA010000027.1:0-4158 GCA_036519015.1 Pseudolabrys sp.
GCCCGTGTGACGGCCAGTGCCGGGATGTCGTCCAGCGCGGTCTCAACGGGCAAAAGCGCGTCGGCGAGGCTGCCCTCGCCAGACGCGGCTCTATCGCACAAAGCCTCCAATTGTTCCAGCGGAATCATGTCGGCTTCGCCGAACGGGCCAACCAGGGTCCGCCGCAGCGCGCAAATATGACCGAAACAGCCCAAAAGGCGGCCGATATCGCGGGCCAGCGCCCGCACATAGGTTCCCTTGCCACACTCGGCCTCGAATACCGAATGACTGCTATCCGGTTGTTCTACAAGAGCTAAATGGTGAATCTCGACCGGCCGGGGCTTCAGCTCGACGGTTTCGCCATCGCGCGCCAGATCATAGGCGCGCTCGCCCTGGACCTTGATCGCGGAATATTGCGGCGGGGTCTGCTCGATCACGCCGGTAAAGCGCGGCAACAGCGCCACAATGGCCTCGGTGGCGGGCCTGAGATCGCTGGTTTTGACGACGCGGCCCTCGGTATCGTCGGTGTCGCGTTCCTCGCCCCAGGCGACCGTGAAGCGATAGCGCTTGCGGCCATCCATCACGAACGGAACCGTCTTGGTGGCCTCGCCCAGCGCGATCGGCAGTCCGCCGGAGGCCAACGGATCGAGCGTGCCGGCATGACCGGCGCGCTTGGCCGAAAACAGCCGCTTCACGACCGCGACCGCATGGGTCGAGGTCATGCCGATCGGCTTGTCGAGCACCACCCAGCCATGGACATCGCGCTTGTCGCGGCGCGGCTGGTTGTTCTGGCGCGGCTGCTTGCCCGAGCGCGGAAGCGGCATGTCGTGACGCGGGTCGGAAAAAATATTTTTTTCCGGAATATTTTCGTTCGAATCGCCGATCGGCGCTTCGATCAGGTCGTTCGCGGTGGTCACGGTCATCAGTCTTCGTCCGAATCGGGTGCGAGGTCTCGTTGCACCGCAGGTGTTCGCAGTAATTTCTCTATTCGTTCCGCTTCGTCGAATCGCTCATCGACGCGGAAGCGGAGATCAGGCGCGAATTTCAGGTTAACGCGATGCGCGACTTCGCCGCGCAGGAACTTCTTGTTGCGTTCCAATGCCGCGAGCACGGCATCGGTGTCGCGCCCGCCGAGCGGCATGACATAGACGGTCGCAAGCTTCAGATCGGGCGACATCCGTACCTCGGGCACGGTGATGATGTGGCCCTCGAGGTCCGGATCGTGCACGCTGCCTTGCGACAGGATATCCGCCACCGCATGACGCACGGTTTCGCCGACGCGCAACTGACGCTGCGAGCCGCCGGGGGCGGAGCTCTTCTTGTGGTGGCTGGGCATTGCGGTCTTTCAAACACGTCATGCCCGCGCTTGTCGCGGGCATCCACGTCTTTCTTGTTGAAACGTCTCTCGTGTTGAATCAGGTAGACGTGGATGGCCGGAACAAGTCCGGCCATGACGTCGCGCTTTCAGTCACTGCATTTCCCGCGCTTCGTAAGATTTGGACTTACAGAGAGCGCTGGATCGTCTCCACGCGATAACACTCGATGACATCGCCGACACGCATGTCGCCGTAGTTCTCGAACGCCATGCCGCATTCCTGGCCGGAGGCCACTTCCTTCACTTCGTCCTTGAAACGTTTCAGCGTCGACAGCTTGCCTTCGTGCACCACGACGTTGTCGCGAATCAGGCGGACATTGGCGCCGCGTTCCACGGTTCCATCGGTGACGCGGCAACCGGCGACCTTGCCGACCTTGGAGATGTTGAACACTTCCAGGATCTGGGCGTTGCCAAGCATGGTCTCGCGCAACGTCGGCGCCAGCAGGCCGGACATCGCGGTTTTGATGTCGTCCACGAGATCGTAGATGATGTTGTAGTAACGGATCTCGATGCCGTTGCGCTTGGCGGCCGCGGCGGCTTCCTTGTTGGCGCGAACGCTGAATCCGAGGATCGCGGCGTTAAAGCCTTCGGCCAGCGTCACGTCGGATTCCGAGATGCCGCCGACACCGGCATGCAGGATGCGGGCGGCGACTTCGTCGGTGCCGAGTTTCTCCAGCGAACCCAGGATGGCTTCCAGCGAACCCTGCACGTCGGCCTTGACGATCAGCGGGAATTCCTTGCGGCCCGAGGTCTTGAGCTGCGACATCATCTGTTCGAGCGAACCGCGCATGCCGGAAATGCTGGCGGCGGCGTTTTCGCGCTTCTGATGGGCACGGTAGCTCGTGACCTGACGGGCGCGGGCTTCGTTCTCGACCACGGCGAGGCGGTCGCCGGCTTCCGGCGGCCCGTTGAAGCCGAGCACTTCGACCGGCACCGAGGGTCCGGCTTCGTCGATGGTCGCGCCCTGGTCGTTGATCAGTGCGCGGACCCGGCCCATTTCGGCACCGGCGACGATGATATCGCCGACCCGCAACGTTCCGCGCTGCACCAGCACGGTCGCGACCGGGCCGCGGCCGCGATCGAGCTTGGCTTCGATCACGGTACCTTCGGCGGGACGTTCCGCATTGGTCTTGAGGTCGAGCAGTTCGGCCTGCAGCGCGATCATTTCGAGCAGCCGGTCGAGATTGGTCTTGTTCTTGGCGGATACTTCGACATCGACGACGTCGCCGCCGAGCGATTCGACCTGAACTTCATATTGCAGCAATTCGGTACGCACGCGCTCCGGCTTGGCGTCGGGCTTGTCGATCTTGTTGATCGCCACGATCATCGGAACCTTGGCCGCCTTGGCGTGATTGATCGCCTCGACGGTCTGCGGCATCACGCCGTCATCCGCCGCGACCACCAGGATCACGATGTCGGTCACCTTGGCGCCGCGCGCCCGCATCGCGGTGAACGCGGCGTGGCCCGGGGTGTCGATGAAGGTGATCTTCTTGCCGCTTTCCGGCGAACTCACCTGATAGGCGCCGATATGCTGGGTGATGCCGCCGGCTTCGCCGGACACCACGTTGGCATGGCGGAGCGCGTCGAGCAGCGAGGTCTTGCCGTGGTCGACGTGGCCCATCACGGTCACCACCGGCGAACGCGGTTCGGTGTCGGTGGAATCATCGACGGTGTCGAACAGGCCTTCCTCGACGTCGGAGGCGGCCACGCGCTTGACGGTATGGCCGAGTTCCTCGGCGATCAGCTGCGCGGTATCCGCATCGATCACGTCGGTGATCTTGTGCATCGCGCCCTGCTTCATCAGCAGCCGGATCACGTCGACCGCGCGCTCGGACATGCGGTTGGCGAGTTCCTGGATGTTGATGACTTCCGGGATGACGACTTCGCGGGTCAGCTTTTCCTTGGGCTCGTTCGACGCATGGCCCTTCAAACGCTGGGTGCGGCGGCGGAACGAGGCGATCGAGCGCTCGCGCACGTCATCGGCGTTGAGGGCCGTGACCAGCGTGAGGCGGCCGCGCTGCTTCTGCGGCGCCGGCTTGGCGGTGGTTTTCGGAGGCGTGGCAGGACGGGCAACGCCGCCGGGGCCACGGCGAATCTGACGCGGACCTTCATCCTCGTCGCTGGCGTCGGCGGCAACGCCGGGAGCGCGCGCCGGCGGCGCCGCTGCGGCACGGGCCGCCGCGGTTGCGGTCGCCGCGGCCTTGGCCTCGGCTTCGCCAAAACGCTTCTTGGCTTCGAGTTCGGCCTTGCGCTTGGCTTCCTCGTCCGCCCGGTGACGCTCTTCTTCGGCCTTGCGGCGAGCTTCGGCGGCCTCTCGCTCGGCCTGCTCGATGCCTTCCCGGCTGTTGCGGCGCTTGGCTTCTTCTTCCGCCAGCCGGCGTTCTTCAATATCGCGCATCTTCGCGTCGGCGAGGGCGCTGGCGCGGGCGGAACGCTCATCCTCGGTCAGCGTGCGCAGTACCACGCCCGAATTGCTGCGCGGCGGAGCCGGCGGCGGGGCGGGACGGCTCAGCGGCGCCTTGACCGGCGGCGGCGCCGGCTTGGCGACGACCGGCTCGGGCACGTGGGGCGCGGCTTCCGTCGCGGGTCCATCGCCGCCAAGACGGCGCTTGCCGCGCTTTTCGACCACGACCTGCTTGGTGCGACCATGGCTGAAGCTCTGACGCACGGTGCCCGTCTCGACGCGTGGCTTGAGCGTCAAGGTCTTGGTCGGGACACTCAGTGTCTTGTCGCCAGGCGTTTTCGTATCGACCATTCAGCAGTCCTAATCTTGTTGCGTCGTGCGTGTCCGCACGGTTTGTATC
>DATDMA010000028.1:0-5424 GCA_036519015.1 Pseudolabrys sp.
AGGCCTCGGCGTGAGACGCCGGGGCTAAGGCCGGCTGTCTCACGCTGTCCGGTGTGTGCCCTCAAGGTGAAAGGCACGCGGGTGCAAGGTCCTCGGGAGGTTGCATAGCTCCGTCAGAACGTCGTCCGCAACCATTTGGTAACCACTTGGTAACCGAACGTGGTTAGCGATTGGTGAACAGCCAATTGCGAGGATCAGCCATGGCCGAGCGCAAGGACATCGACAAAGCCAGCAGCGACGCGTCGGCAACTCCGGACAACACGCCTGCGTCGGCGTTGCTCAGAAGCGACTTGCCGAGCATCGAATCGCCACCCCTGTCGCCGGCGGCGGGCGAGCCGGCGCCCGTGACGGGTCTCGAGGCCATCCGGATCGACCCCACCGCGGACGCCCCGCCGCTTGCGCCGGTCGACGAAACGCCCGCTGCGGAGACGCCTTCCGTCGAAGCACCGACCACTGAAACCGCGGCCGCGCCCGAAGTCGTGCCGCCCGCGCTCGACGAGAAGCCGGCGCCCACTTCGCGGCCCTTCGCCCTAAGGGCGCGCCACACGCGCTATGCGCTGCTCGCCGCCTCGGTGACGATCGCGGCCGCGCTCGGCGCGGTGATCGGCGCGCTGGCGAGCGGCGGCTCTGCCAAGCCGGAGGCGCCGCGCGTCGATGTCGCCGCCCAGGAAGAGCGCAAGGCGATGCAGCAGACGATCGCGCACATGTCGAAAGAGGTGACGACGCTCAAGGCGAACCTTGAGGCCGCCAACAAGACCGCGCGCACGCAGATTGCCAAACTCAATGACAAGCTCACCGAGCGCGTCAAAAAGGAAAGCGCTGAGGTCACCGGCTCGATCTCGGCGCCGCAGACCGCCGCGCCGGCGCCCGCGCCTGCCGAACAGCCAGCCGCCGTTCCCACGCCAATGCCCCAGCCGCGCCCGCCGCAGGTCGCGTCCGTCGAGCCTCCGCCGCCGGCGCCCACACGTCTGTCGATCGTGTCGGGGTGGCGGATCCGCGATGCCCACGACGGTATCGTCTACGTGGAAGGCAATGGCGAGATCTACGAGGTGGTGCCGGGGGCGCCGCTGCCGGGTCTCGGCCCGGTCGAGCAGATCAAACGCCAGGACGGCCGCTGGGTGGTGGTGACGCCGCGCGGCATCATCGTCTCCATGCGCGACCGCCGGTATTTCGAGTCGTTCTGAGCGAGCCGTCGCCCTGAGGTGCTCGGCGCGAAAGCGCCGAGCCTCGAAGGGCCTGTGCCCGTCATCCTTCGAGGCTCGCTTCGCTCGCACCTCAGGATGACGGATCGACGCATACGCGCGCCCGCATTTCATTTCCGTGTGAACCCCGATAGCGGCTCGCGGCGAACCATGCCAGATTTGCGCCCGCCGGATTTGTGCGGGTGACACAATGCGTGGTGCTTTTTTGAAAGTGCTCGCGGTGGCGTGGGCCGTCTTCGCGGGCGGTCAAGCGTTGGCGCAAGGCGCAGCCCCGTCGGCGGCACCGCCGCCTTCACCAAAGCCCGAGATGACCGAAAGCTGCCCCGGCCTCGTCGCCGCGCGGCAGCCCTTCCTCCAGCCCGCCGCCTTCCGTCTTGCAGCGCTTAACGCCGATCAAGTGCGCTTGAGCTATATCGGCCATTCGACCTTCCTGATCGAAAGCCCGCAGTTGGTGCGCATCGCCACCGACTACAACGACTATGTGCGTCCGCCGGTTAATCCCGATATCGCGACCATGAATCACGCGCATTCGACGCATTACACCGACCATCCCGATCCAGGCATCAAATACGTGCTACGCGGCTGGGCCGACAGCCAGAAGCCGGCGCGCATCGACCTGCAATACAAGGACGTGCGCGTGCGCAACGTGCCCACCAACATCCGCTCATACGACGGCGCGACGGAATTTCACGGCAATTCCATATTCATCTTCGAGATGGCCAATCTCTGCATCGCCCATCTCGGCCACCTGCATCACACGCTGACGCAGCAGCAGCTCAACGAGATCGGCCGCGTCGATGTCGTGCTGGTGCCGGTGGATGGCAGCTATACGCTCGATCTCGAAGGCATGATCGACGTGCTGAAATCGCTCAAGGCGCCGCTGACGATCCCGATGCACTATTTCAGCGCCTATACGCTCGACCGCTTTTTGCAGCGCGTCCGTCAGGAATGGGACGTGCAGGTGGCCGAAGTCCCGTCGATGGTGGTGTCGAAAACCACTCTGCCCACTCAGCCAAAAGTCTTGGTTCTGCCGGGACATTAGCGGTAACGCCTTCGCCTACCACACACATCCTCCGTGGTACTGGTAGGTTTTGGCCAGGACGGGAAATTTTTCAACAGCGAGGACTGCCACGAGCGTTGACCGCGCGGAACGAATGCTTAGTTGTCGCGTTCTCGCTTCGCGGTTTTTCAGCTTACGATTTTGAGGATTGTCGCATGGTCCAGACCTGGAGTGGTTGGAAGCGTTTCCCCGACGCGCAGAGTGGCGATCATGTCGAAGCGCCAATTGGTCCCGGGGTTTACGAAGTGCGTCATACCCTTACGGGCCGCGTGATTGCTTTCGGCCATGCCGCCAACGTGGCCAATGCGCTGTCCGACCTGAAGCTCAATGGCGGTGTCGGCACCTTCGCCCGCCTGTTCCGTAAGCAGCCGCTGGTCTCGCGCGTCTCCGATCTCGAATATCGCACCTGCTCCGCCGCGACGCGCGCCGAGGCCAAGACCACGGCGAGCCGGCTGCTCGGCCTGCGCCAGACCGCCTGGCGCCGCCGCATGGATCAGGGCTGGGCCGCCCGCCAAGCCGGCTGAACGGCGGCCAATCGAATCTGCCTGCAGCGGCCGGTCTTGCACCGGCCGTTTTGCGTTGCGGGCAATGCCTTCCGGTCCCATTCCGGCTCCGTTACAGTTCCCCGAACGTGCGTTTGCGAAAGGGGTGCCCGCGATGCTCAGCCAGGAACAGAACGACCTCATCACGCGGACCGGCCCGGGCACGCCCGCAGGCACGCTGATGCGGCGCTATTGGCAGCCAGCGGCGCTCAAGGACGAGCTCGCCGGCAACCGGCCTATCAAGCCGGTGCGGCTGTTCGGCGAAGATCTCGTGATCTTCAAGGACGACCAAGGCCGCTACGGCCTGGTCGGCCGCCACTGTGCGCATCGCGGCACGGATCTGGCCTATGGCCGGCTCGAGGACGGCGGCCTGCGCTGCCCCTTCCACGGCTGGCTGTTCGACGTGAACGGGAAATGCCTGGAGACGCCAGCCGAGCCGCCGGAGAGCAACCTCTGCGCCAACATCAAGCAGAAGTCCTATCCGGTGGTGGAGAAGAACGGCATCCTGTTCGCCTATATGGGCCCCGGCGAGCCGCCGGCTTTCCCGAACTTCGACTGCTTCATCGCGCCCGACAGCCACACTTTCGCGTTCAAGGGCATGATCGACTGCAACTGGCTGCAGTCGCTCGAGGTCGGCGTCGACCCAGTGCACACCTCGTTCCTGCACCGGTTCTTCCACGACGATGATCCCTCGCAGAGCTACGGCAAGGTGTTTCGGGACGTCACCCGAGACTCGGACATGCCGATGTCTCGCATCATGCGCGAGTTCACCCGCCCGCAAATCGAGGTGGAGCCCACCGAATTCGGCTTCCGCCTGGTGACTCTGCGGCAGGTCAGCGACACGAGCACGCATGTGCGCGTCACCAACCTGATGTTCCCCAACGCCTTCATCATCCCGATGAGCCGCGAGATGACGATCTCGCAGTGGCACGTCCCGATCGATGATAGCAGGCACTATTGGTATGCGATCTTCACCTCGTTCGGCGAGCCGGTGAACAAGGACGAGATGCGGCGCCAGCGCCTCGCTCTCTATCAGCTTCCCGACTACATCCCGAACCGCAACAAGAGCAACGATTACGGTTTCGATCCGCACGAGCAGGAGAGCGAGACCTATACCGGCATGGGCGCCGACATCAACGTGCACGACCAATGGGCCTGCGAATCGATGGGCGCGATCCAGGACCGCACAAGCGAGCATCTCGGCACGTCGGACAAGGCGATCGTCGCTTATCGCAGGCTGCTGCGGCAGGCGATCGAGCAGTCGGGCAAAGGCGAGCGGCCGATCATGGTGCTCGACGAGGCGCAAGCTGCGGGCGTTACCGGACCGGCGGCGGTCGACGGCATCGGCCCAGCCGACGATTGGCAGCGCTATTGGCAGCGGTCGGAAGCCGACAAACGCCAGGGCGCGAGTTGGATGAACGGCGAATAGTCGCATATGACAATGCCGCCCACCTTCGTCTCCCGCCATAACCTCTGGTCGGACGACCAGACCCGCATGGCGGACGAGGCCGAGCGCGCTATCAGGGCCAACAATCTCGAACTGGTGCGGTTTTCGTTCGCCGATCAGCACGGCGTGTTGCGCGGCAAGACCTTGCTCGCCGACGACGCTGTGAGTGCGTTGCGCTCCGGCGTCAGCATGACGACAACGCTGCTCGCCAAGGACACCTCGCATCACAGCGTGTTCCCGGTGTTCACCGCCGGGGGCGGCTTCGGCATGGAGGAGATGCAGGGCGGCGCCGACTTCATGATGGTCGCGGACCCTGCGACCTTCCGCGTGCTGCCTTGGGCGAACAACACCGGCTGGGTGCTCTGCGACATCTATTTCACCAACGGCAAGCCGGTGCCGTTCTCGACGCGTGCGCTCTATCGCGACGCGTTGGCGACGCTCGCCAAAGTCGGCTTTGATTTTTTCGCCGGCCTTGAGGTCGAATTCCATCTGTTCAAAATCGAGAACCCGCGGCTTGCACCCGCCGATGCCACCTGGCCGCCGGCCGCGCCCGAGGTGAGTCTGCTGACGCAGGGCTTTCAGTACCTCACCGAGTCGCGCTTCGACATGCTCGATCCAGCGATCGAGCCTTTGCGCCGCGGTGTCGTCGCCCTTGGCCTGCCGCTGCGCTCAGTGGAGATCGAGCTCGGGCCGAGCCAGTGCGAGTTTACGTTCCGCCCGCAGATGGGATTGGCCGCCGCCGACGCGATGATCCTGTTCCGCTCGGCGGTGAAGCAGATCGCGCGGCGCAACGGCTATCTCGCGAGCTTCATGTGCCGGCCGGCGCTGCCTCATGTGATGTCGAGCGGCTGGCATCTACATCAGTCGCTCATCGACGCCAAAACGAACGGCAACGCTTTCGTTCATACGGACGGACTGTCGAACCTCGGCCGCCACTATCTCGCCGGACTCATCGACCATGCGCGCGCCGGTGCTGCCTTCGCCACGCCGACCATCAACGGCTACAAGCGCTATCGGGCCTATTCGCTGGCGCCCGACCGTGCCATCTGGGCGCGCGACAATCGCGGCGTGATGGTGCGTTTGCTCGGCCAGCCGGGCGACCCGACGACGCATCTGGAGAACCGTATCGGCGAGCCGGCGGCGAACCCTTATCTCTACATGGCCTCGCAGATT
>DATDMA010000029.1:0-5414 GCA_036519015.1 Pseudolabrys sp.
GGCGATGGCCTGCGCGGCTTCGAGCATCTTCGGCGTGCTGAGCAAGACGGTGGAGGTGGGCTCGCCGGAGATCCAGCTCGTGGCGGCGCAGGAGGAAATTGTGAAGCCGAGCAAAATGTTCGAAGCCGTGCCGCTCGAGGACGCGGGCGCATGAGCGACGCGCCGACCATTTTCCATATCGACCGGCTGGACCTGCACTTCGCCCCGAAGCCGTGGGATTTCGCCGTGACGCGCCGGGCGGAGATCGACGCCTATTTCGCCGAACTGCAACGGCAGAAACCGGAAGTCTGGAACGGGCGCGTGCTGCTGCTGCACACGCAGGCGGTGCGCGACGGCGTCTTCCACGGGGCCTATCTGGAAACGGACTTCGCAAGCTTCACGGCGTGGCGACACTGGGGCAGACCGCATACCGGCGCGCGCGACTGCTTCGGGGCGGGCGCGATCGTCTCCGCAGACGGCGCCGTGCTGCTGGGCGTGATGAGCGCGCACACCGTGAATGCCGGGTGGATCTATTTTCCGTGCGGGACGCCGGACCGGAACGACATCGTCGGCGACACGGTAGATCTAGATCGAAGTGTCGCGCGCGAGCTCAAGGAAGAAACCGGCTGCGACATAAGCGAGTTTACTGCCGACCCGGGCTGGACCACGGTGGTGGATGGGGCCCTGATCGTGCAGATCAAGCTGCTGCGTAGCACCGAGAGCGCGGAGAGTCTGCGTGGGCGCATGCTGGCGAACCTCGCGCGCGAGCAGCAGCCGGAGCTGTCCGACATCCGCATCATCCGCGGCACGGCCGATTTCGATCCGGCCATGCCGCGCTTTGTGACGGCTTTCCTGGAAAAATACTTCGCCGGCGGCTAGGCTCATGACGGCGCCGGCGCGCGCGAGAGGGCACCATGACGCTTCAGAACATTGCCAAGCGGTATATTGTCGATAAGCCGGGTAAATTTCGGCTGTCGAAATACGATCCGGCTGACTGCGGCGGCCTCACGCTCGACAAGGAGGAGGCCAAGGCGCTGCTCGCCGAAGGCGTCGAACGCCTCACCGAATTGCAGCAACGGCTTTACGCCAACGACCGCTGGTCCGTCCTGATCGTGTTGCAGGCGATGGACGCCGCCGGCAAGGACGGCCTGGTCAAGCATGTGATGAGTGGCCTCAACCCGCAAGGGGTCTCAGTCAGCTCCTTCAAGCAGCCGAGCCAGGAAGAGCTCGACCACGATTTCCTCTGGCGCGTCACGCAGCGCCTGCCGGAGCGGGGACGCATCGGTATCTTCAACCGGTCGCACTATGAGGAGGTGTTGATCGCGCGCGTGCACCCAGAATTGCTCGAACGGCAAAAGCTGCCGCAGGAATTGATCGGAAAGAACGTCTGGAAGCACCGCTTCGACGATATCCGCGCCTTCGAACAGCATCTCGCGCGCAACGGCACGCTGGTGCTCAAATTCTTTCTCAATGTCTCGCTGGAGGAGCAGCGCAAGCGTTTCCTCGAGCGGATCGAAGAGCCAGACAAGCGCTGGAAGTTCTCCATGGGCGATGTGACCGAGCGCAAGCTCTGGCCGAAATACATGGATGCTTATGAGGACGCGATCCGCGAGACCAGCCGCGACTATGCGCCGTGGTACGTCGTGCCGGCGGACAATAAATGGTTTACGCGGCTTGTCGTGGCTTCTGCCATCGCCGAAGCAATGGAAAATCTCGAGCTCGAATATCCGAAGGTCGAGGGCAAGGCGCTCAAGGAGCTGCAGGGGGTGCGCAAGGCGCTCGAGAAGGAGAGCGGCGGCACACATTCACAGTAACGAATAAGCATCGCCGTAAATAAACGCCCCCAATAAACATTGCGCTAAATGCTGTCCTTTCTATCCATCACGCAAATTTGAAAGTCCTCGCGTTACCAAATGAATTCGGCGCTTTGGTGTCGCGTCGTCGCACATCCTGCATGTGACCCTTGTTCGCATTGTTCTAATGAAAGCTTGCGGCGCGGCGGCGAGTGGTTGCATGCTCGCAATGAGCGAATGTGGGGAAATGGAACGGTCCTGCAAGTCTGAGCCGCTCTAGCTTTCATCATCGCGAATGAATTGGAGATGTTGGCGATGCACTACACTCTCAATGTCAACGGACGGACCCAATCGGTCGATGTCGACAGCGACACGCCGCTGCTGTGGGTCCTGCGTGACGCGGTCAATCTGAAGGGCACGAAATTCGGCTGCGGGGCGGGGCTCTGCGGCGCCTGCACGGTGCACCTCGACGGTGCGCCTGTGCGTTCGTGCCAGACGCCGGTCTCGGATGTCGGGACGGCGCATGTCACGACCATCGAAGGCATTGGCGCAACGCCCATCGGCGCGCGGCTGCAGAAGGCGTGGATCGACGTCGACGTCGTCCAGTGCGGCTATTGCCAGGCCGGGCAGATCATGTCGGCGGCCGCGCTGCTCAAGCAGACGCCGAGCCCGAGCGACGACGACATCGTGTCCGCGATGAACGGCAATCTCTGCCGCTGCGCGACCTATACCCGCATCCGTGAAGCCATCAAACAGGCGGCCAAAACCGACTTCGGTGCGGCTGCGACCGGCGCGAGGGGCTGATCATGATACAGCAATTGCAAGATCGGCTCCTGCCGGGTTCGTCGAAGTCTGGTGTCGCGTCGCGGCGCGATTTTCTCAAGGTCAGCGCCGTCGCCGGCGGCGGCCTGCTGCTGACGCTGAGCCTCCCGAGCTTGGGCAAGGCCGCCGCGGCCGGCCAGGCTGAGGGCGGCACTGCCGTACTCAATGCTTATGTCCGGATTGCACCCGACAATGTCGTGACGATCATGTCGAAGAACCCGGAGATCGGCCAAGGCATCAAGACCATGCTGCCGATGCTGATTGCCGAGGAACTCGACGTCGATTGGAAGCAGGTCCGCACCGAGCAGGCCATTCTCGATCCAAGCAAATACGGACGTCAGGTCGCCGGCGGCAGCATGTCGACGCCGACCAATTGGGATCCGCTGCGCAGAGCGGGGGCGGCGGCGCGCCAGATGCTGGTGACCGCTGCGGCGCAACATTGGAAGGTCGCAGCCAGCGAATGCGAAACCGCGTCCGGCCAGGTGCTGCATAAATCCTCGGGGCGCTCGATCCGCTACGGCGCACTTGCGGCGGCGGCGGCGAAGGTCCCGGTGCCCGATCTGGACAAGGTCGCGCTCAAAAACCCCAAGGATTACAAGATTATCGGCCATTCGGTCCGCGGCGTAGACAGTCCCAAGGTGGTCAGAGGCGAGCCGCTGTTCGGCATCGATACGGACGTGCCGGGCATGCTGCATGCCGTGTTCGAGAAATGCCCCGTTTTCGGCGGCAAGGTCGTCAATGCCAATATTGACGCCATCAAAAAGATGCCCGGCGTCCACGATGCCTTTGTCGTGGAGGGCGGAAGCGATCTCCATGGGCTGATGCCCGGAGTCGCCATTGTCGCCGACAGCACCTGGCACGCCGAGAAGGCGCGGCGGAAGCTCGAGGTGAAATGGGATGAGGGCGAGACCAGCTCGCAAAGCAGCGAAGGCTTTGCGCGCCAGGCCGCGGAGCTTGGCGGCAAAGCGCCGGAGCTGAGCTTGCGCAACAATGGTGACGTGGCCGCCGCGCTCAAGGGCGCCGCGCATGTGGTCGAGGCGAGCTATTCGTACCCGTTCATCGCCCACGCCCCCCTTGAACCACAGAATTGCACAGCGCATGTCCAAGGCAACAAAATCACGCTCTGGGCGCCGACGCAGAATCCGGGACCCGGGCGCACGCTGGTGGCGCAGACGCTTGGCCTCGATGAAAGCAACGTCGAAGTCCACATGACGCGTGTCGGCGGCGGCTTCGGCCGGCGCCTCGACAGCGACTTCATGGCGGAGGCGGCCTGGATCGCGAAAGTGGCCGGCGCGCCGGTGAAGCTGCTGTGGAATCGTACGCAGGACATGCAGCACGATTTCTACCGGCCGGGCGGCTGGCACTTCTTCAAAGGCGGCCTGGATGCGGACGGCAAGGTTGTCGCCTGGCAACAGCATTTCGTCAGCTTCGGCAGCAACGGCAAGTTCGCGCGTGCGGCCGATATGGACATCAATATCTTCCCGGCCGGCCGCTTGGCGAACCTGTCCTATGGCGCGTCACTCATCCCCTTTGGTGTGCCGACCGGACCGCTACGGGCGCCCGGATCGAATGCGCTCGCCTTCGTGTTCCAGTCATTCACCGATGAGCTGGCGCACGCGGCGGCCAAAGATCCGTTGCAGTTCCAGATCGATCTGCTCGGCAAGGACGAGTTGCTGCCCGGCAAAGGCGTCGGCTTCAACACCGGCCGCGCGCGTGGTGTGCTGGAGAAGGTCCGCGATGTGTCCGGCTGGGGCAAAGAAAGTCTGCCGGCGCGCACCGGCCGCGGCGTCGCCTTCTATTACAGCCATCTCGGCTACTTCGCCGAAGTGGTGGAGGTCGCGGTCGCCAATGACGGGCAGATCAAGATCAACAAGGTCTGGGCCGCCGGCGACATCGGCAGCCATGTGATCAATCCGACTGCGGCGATGAACATCACGCAAGGCGGCATCCTCGACGGTCTCGGCGCGGCCTTGAATCAGAAGATCACCATCAAGGATGGCCGTGTGGTCGAGACCAATTTCGACGGCTTCGAGCCCTTGCGGCTGATGCAGGCGCCTCCGGTCGAGGTGCATTTCGTCACGACGAATAATTCGCCGACCGGTCTCGGCGAGCCGATGCTGCCGCCGGTGATTCCTGCGCTGTGCAACGCGATCTTCGCGGCGACCGGAAAACGCATTCGCTCGTTGCCGATCGACACGACGCTGTTGAAGGCTTGATCGACAGGGGAGGCGGCGCGGGCTGACGGCGCCGCCTTCACCACACCCATGGAATGAGCCGGTAGCGCGTGCGCTGGCGGTACGCGGCATAGCCCGGCAGGTTGCGGATCAGAAAACGCTCCTCGTCCGAAAGCCGCCAGGCCAGCACGCCGGTGAGCGGGATGATCAGCAGCAAGGCCCAATAAGAGCCGAGCGCCAGTGGTGTTGCGGCGAACATCAGCAGAGCCGCGGTGTACATCGGGTGGCGGACAAACGCATAAGGTCCGGTGTCGATGACCCGCTGTTCCTTGCCGATCTCGACGGTCGCCGATGCGTAGCTGTTCTCTTTGAACACCCGGAAGATCCCGAGAAAGCCGAGCAACACGCCGATGTCGCCCAGCACGACGAGGGCCGGTGGTACGTGCGACCATCCGAAGTGACGGTCGAGCCCGGGAACGACGTACAACAGGACGATGCAGACCGACGCCGCGGTCATGATGATCTTCTGCGAGGCTTCCTTTTCCGCGCCGGGCCCGACCGAGAGACGGCGTTCGATCAGTGCCGGATCGTGCTTGATGAAGTAGAGCGTGCCGGCCACGCAGATCGCGCTGAAGACGATCAGGAA
>DATDMA010000030.1:0-18472 GCA_036519015.1 Pseudolabrys sp.
AGCAGTGGCTGAGCCTGTGCCGTTTGTGCCGGCGTCGAAGGATCGATTGTGGTTTTCTGGTTTCGCTCGGGTTGCATTGTCACCGTCTCACCTAAGTCGCACGACCAATTTTGTAAGCGACATCAAATCACGCCAGATCACTTTAAAAGCAAATGTCGGGCCATGCAGCGCGCATGGCCCCTTAAAAGTGATGACGTGTTGCTCGTGCTTAACGCGAGGTCTAGACCGTGATGCCCGTAAACTTCAACTGGGAGAACTCCTCGATCGCATAGCGCACGCCTTCGCGGCCGACGCCGCTGCGCTTCACGCCGCCGAACGGGTAGACGTCGAGGCGAAAGCGCGTCGCCTCATTGATCCAGAGTGCGCCGACGTCGAAATCCTCCGAGAACCGCAAGGCTGCGGCGAGGTCGCGGGTAAAGACGGCCCCTTGCAGACCAAACGGTGAATCGTTCGCAAGTTGCAGCGCTTCGTCGATCGTGTCGAAGGGCGCGACCAGTACGATGGGGCCGAACACTTCCTCACGCCAAAGACGCGCGTCCTTGGATACATCGACCACGATCCCTGGCGAAACGACGGCATTCCTGCGCACGGGTTCAAGCGCATAATGTGCGCCCTTGGCGATGGCCTCGGCGCACATCGCCATGACGCGTTCGGCGGAGGCCAAACTCACCATGGGACCGACATCGGTCTTCGGATCGGTGGCGTCGCCGACGTTCAGCCGCTTGGCCGCAGCGACAAAGTCCTTGAGGAACGTGTCGAGCATGGGCCGCGCCACCAGCACGCGCTGTGCAGAGATGCATTGCTGCCCGCTGGCTTCGAAGGCGGCGGCTGCGATCTTCTTCGCCGCGGTCTCGATGTCAGCGTCCGCCAGAACGATGTTCGCGGCATTGGAGCCGAGCTCGGCGACGAATTTCTTCGCGCCGGCTGCGCGCGCCAAAGCATCTCCGCCAGCCGTGCCGCCGGTAAAGGATACGGCGCGCACTTCGTCGTGCGCCGCGAGTGCCAATGCGGATTCGCGATCCCCGGTGACCACCGTGAACATGTCCTTCGGCCAGCCGGCGTCCTGAAAGATTTGCGCAAGCTTCAGGGCCGTTCGCGTTCCCGGCGGCGACGGCTTCACAATGATGGCGTTGCCCGCCGCGATGGCCGGGGCGACCTTTTGAACCAGCAGATTGACCGGCGCATTGAACGGCGTGATTCCCGCGACGACCCCGTACGGAATGCGCCGGACGAAGCCGAAATGTCCGGTCCCTGGAACGGTGATGTCGAGCGGCAGCGTCTCTCCGCCCAGCTGAGTCAAAGCTGCCGCCGTCGCTTCGAGAAACTCCGCGCCACGCTTCACTTCGAAGGCGGCCATCCGGATCGGCTTGCCAATGTCCTCGCAGATCATGGCAGCGATCTCGGCGCTCGCCGCGGTCAAGGCCGCGGCGGCGGCCTTGAGCCAGGCGATGCGCTGATGCGCCGGCTGCTTGCGGTTAGCCGCGAAGGCTGCCGCGGCGGCCTTCACGGCACGATCGGCGCCGGCAGCGCCGGCTTCCGAGATCTGGCCGATGACCTTGCCCGACTGCGGCGCGACGAGATCGAACAGCTTCTCGCCGGGCGCGGTCATCTCACCATCGATGAACGACGCGAATACGGGACGCGCTTGAGCTGCCACGGTGCTAACTCAGCGCGGCTTGCGCAGACGCTGGATCTGCATGTTCGCGAGGAAGGGCACCAGCGGATGCGTCCCCATCTTCACGATGGTCGGCATGTCCATCTTGATCAGCGCTTCGCGCTGGTCGGCCGAGAGCTTGAACTTGTCCGCGTAGGCGGCGGAGTCGGTGATGAATTGAGTGCGTTCTTCCGGTTCATGCGCGAGCGCATGCAGCGCGGACGTCAGTTCGACGAGCTCCGGCTTGATCGATGGATAGTGCGCGGCGCGATCTTCCGACTGCGCGCCGTACCAAGCCAGCGAAGCATAGTTGTGATGCCAGCTCGGATCCATGGACACGACATCGGGCTTGCGTTCGCCGAGCGCGCCGGCCGCACAGGCCCAACAGCGCAGCTCGATGTTGCCGGTATCGTCGAGTTCGGTCTCATCGTAGCCGATCAGCGACTTGAGATTGCCGGCCGCGAGTTTCTCCAGGACCTTGTTGTCCCAGGCGAGTTCCGGATTCGAATAGCGGTCGGTGCCGGGGAAGTGCGACATGCCGCCGCTCGAAAGGATCACGGTTTTCAGTCCGAGGGCGGTGACCGTGCGGGCAACGGCCTGACCGAACGCGTAGCAGCGCTCCATGGTCGGCTGCGGCGGCAGATAGGCATTGACGTAGATCGGCAGCACCGGCTCGGTGAGGCCGATATGAGTCAGCGGAATGCCAATCGCGTAGTCGATCTTCGCGGTGCTGGTGAAAGCCGGATCGAAATTTTGGCGATAGAGCTGGCGCACCAGTTCGAAACCGATCTCGCTCGGAACTTTCCAGTGAAACTTGCGGCCGGCGAATTCGCCCGTCGCCTCGCCGCCGACATGGATCGTGAACGGCGGGGCCGCATTGTGGAAGAACTGCTCGGCGTGATCGTTGGAGAAGATGATCCACAGATCGGGCTTCAGCGCCTTCAGGTTCTTGCCGATATCGGCGGCCACCTTCCGGACCTGCTCGACGAGGGTCTTGTCCTCGGTGTCCGGCATCGTGAAGAACTGGGGTGCATGCGGCAGCATCGCGCCGCCGACGACTGTGGACATCATGGGATGCCTCCTGGAATCGTGAGGTTGAAGGACGATCACCGGCCTGACCGAAGCCGCAACGAAAGCGGCCGAGGGAAAATGATAGGGGCTAGGGCCTTCGGCGTGTTAGCGCTATTCTGCCAAAAAACAGTTGTTAAACGACAAGCCCAGGATGCTGCCGTTGGACCCGTCCATTATCCATCCCGATGTGCGTGTGCCGCCGAGCGGCGGGGAAACACGGCGCGCCGTCGCTTACGTCTCCGAGTTGCAGCGCGGCGGCGGATTGCCTCCCCACTGCCACGCGCGGGCGCAACTCCTGGCGGTGACGTCGGGTTCGATCGCGGTGACGGCCGAGGGCTCCACGTTCGTCGCGCCGCCGGAGCGCGCAGTCTGGGTGCCGGCCAACACGATCCATGAAACGCGCCATCTCGCGTCGACGCGGCTGCGCACCCTCTACATTGCGACCGAGGCATCGCAGGCGCTTCCGGCGAAGACGACGGTCGTCCAAGTGAGCCCGCTCATGCGGGAGTTAATCACGGCGATCGTCGCGCGCCCGCGCGATTACGAGGAACATGGTTCGGATGGCCGTCTGATCGCCGTCCTCATCGACCAGGTCGCCGCCTCGCGGGCGCTGCCGCTGAATTTGCCGATTCCTAAATCGGACAGCCTGCTCGCGCTCGCCTATCGCATCCTCGACGTGCCGGCGGACGTGCCCGATCTTGCGCGGCTCGCGCAGTCGCTGAGCATGTCGGCGCGGACGCTTGAGCGGCAGTTCAAAGCGGAGACAGGTCTTTCGATGCGCAGTTTCCGGCGGCAGGCGAAGCTATTCAAGGCGTTGGAGCTCTTGTCGTCGAACATGCCGGTGAGCCGGATATCTGACACGCTTGGCTTCGGCGAACCGAGCGCCTTCATCGCCATGTTCAAGACCGCCTTCGGTGTCACGCCGGGGCGTTATCTGTCTCAGGACTAATCGCGCTCATCAGCGCGGAGCGGCGATGAAATCCAGCATGGCGCGGCCGAGCTCATCTTCGGCCGTATTGATATGGGCCATCGTCGATGTGTGGTTATGTCCACGCAGCCACATCATCGGCGGCGTACGGCCCTTGGCGGCGGCAAGCTTGAACACCAATTCGGAACAATGGAGATCGATCAGCGGGTTCTCGTACTCGCCCCAGGCGACGAAGGTCGGAATGCTGTCGGCGCCGACATGGCTCACCGGTGAGACATCGTCGAGCTTCGCAGCATCCGATGTGCCGTAATAAGCGACCACCTTGTGGCCGTTCGGATTGTCGGGCCGGTTTTCCGCGCGCACGCGGCCGCTCAGAACGATGAAACCGGCAAGGCCGGGGCCGCCGGCGGGCTGGAGCCGCTTGTCGTAGGCATAACTGCCGGCATGCGCCGCGCCGGCGGAGTGCCCCATCAGGAAAATCCGCGACGGATCGACATTGATGTCGCCCGCATGCGCGTGCGCCCAAGCGACCACGCTGGCGATGTCTTGCGTGGCGCCGGGATATTGCGCGTCGCCCGCCAAGCGATAACCGATATTGATGCCGACCACACCGTTGCGCGCGAGGTAAGTGGGAATGTTCGAATAGATCTCATCGGTGCGGTTGCGGTGGCCGTCAAGGAAGGCGCCGCCATGCACGAACAGGACGGCCGCGCGCGGCGCGCCGCCTTGATCCGGCATATAGATGTCGAACATCTGGCGCGGATGATCGCCATAGGCGATGTCGCGCTTGACCGTCACGCCGTCCTTCGGCGAGTCTTCGAGAATCTCGCTGAATTTCTCGACCATCAGCTTGACGTGGCCAGCGGGATTCGTGCCCCAGCGCGGGCCGATTTCGGCCATCAGCGCGCGCAGCTCGGCGGGGATTTCGGGATTGGTCATGGGCCTCTCTACACAATGAAACGGTTCACGCGGTGTTCGATGAGCCGGACCAGGCTCAGCGCCGTTAGTTCCGAGGACTTTGGGTTGGTCGCCAGCGGACTGTTCTCCAGCGCGATTTCCATGTGGCCGAAGGCGCCGCGCGCGACAATGCGGTGACCATTCATGCGCACGGCGGGATCGGCGACGAGTTCGACGCGTGTTTTGTCGAGACCGATACCGGCGAGTGAAGTGACCACCGTGGCATTGGCATTCTGCGGATATTGCCCGGCCGCCTCGCGCGCCGTGCCGGAGAAGAACACGGTGCGCTGCGTCAGCGCGGCAAGGTCGACGAGCTTCTCCGCCGGCGTGCCTTTCCACGCGATCGGCGGCTTGACCACTTGGTGCACCACCTCGTCGAGACCGAGCACCGCGGCGCTGGCCAACGCGTCGATGCCGCCGATCGCGCCGGACGGCAGCAGGATGCGGCTGCCGCGCTGCTCGGCGATGGCCAAAAGACGTTCCATTAACTGGCCATCGCAAAAGGCGCTGGTGGAGGCAACGATCATCTCCGGCGCCGCGCCAAGCGCCATCGGCCCCCATTGTTCGACGGCGGCGCGGCCGGCGGCTTCGACGATGAGATCAGATTTCACCTCAGCAAGCTCGGCGGGCGAGGTGAGCAACCGTGCACCGCGAGGGAAATCTGCGCGGTCGCCATGCACGTTGCGCACCGCGATGCCTGCAATCTCGATCCCGGCTTTGCGCTGCGCCAGCAGCGCCGCAACGCGCGAATTGATCGCGCCCCAGCCGATGAAAACGACGCGCAGGTGCTTGGACATTACTGATGTGTCACGACTGATGTGTCACGCTGTTGCCGGCGGTAAATGACGTCCCGTCCGCCGGAGCGTTGGCGCGGGACAAGTGCTCCATGCGCCGCGCCACCATGAGCCGGCTTACGGTTTCCAAATGCTTGCGCATGGCGAGACCGGCGTCCTCCGGACGGTTTTCGAGAATGGCGCGCACGAGTTCATCGTGGCTGTATGGACTTTCGACGGTGAACGGCTCGACCGCATTGGCGCGATGGCGCTCGCGATGCACGTGCCACATGACCTTTTCGTGCAGATCGACCAGCGAGCGATTGCCGGTGCCCTGAACGATCACGCGGTGAAATTCGTCGTTCAGCGCGTAGTAGCGCTCGGCGTCGCCCGCGGCCGCGGCCTTGTGGCCTTCCTCGTAGTTGCGGGTGATGTCTTTCAGCACGTCAGGCGGCTGCAATTGCGCGACGCGTGTGGCGGCGAGCTGCTCCAGCCCGATCAGAATATCCATCGTCTCGCCGACCTCGGCTGTGTCCGGATCGGTGACCACCGCGCCGACATGCGGAATGAGCCGGACGAGACCTTCCGACTCAAGGGTCTTGAGCGCTTGACGCAGCGGCGTACGGGACACGCCGAATTCCTTGCAAAGTTGGGGCTCGGACAACCGCTCGCCCGATTTCCATCGGTTCTCGACGATGTCCTTGCGCAGGTGCGGCAGGATCTGGTCGTGCATCGGCGCATATCGAACGACTGCGCCAGCCCGCGACCGTGCCGTTCCGGTTTCGTCTTCCTTCGTCACGTCTTGCCCGCCCCAATCGTGGACTTGCGTAAGAGAGGTATTGACTCTTTTCAAGCTGGAGGATCGTATACGAAATACGAAATTCACGAAACACAAAAAAGCGGATCAGCCTCGTGGGTGCTGAATTATCGCGTCATACCGAAGGCCAAGGCGTTGGCGCTTCGGTCAGGCGCAAGGAAGATCGTCGTTACCTCAACGGCGAAGGTGAATACGTTGCGGACATCCAAGTGCCGGGCATGGCGGAAGTCGCCTTCCTGCGCAGCCCTGTCGCGCATGGGAAGATCAAGTCGATCGAGGTGCCGGAGGCCTATCGTGACCAGGTCTTCTTCGCTGCCGACATCAATTTCACCAAGCCGATCGTCGCCGTCAGTGCGGCGAAGGGGTTCAAGGCATCCGATTACCCGGCGCTGACCTCCGACAAGGCACGCTTTGTCGGCGATCTTCTGGCCATCTGCATCGCGCCGACGCGGGCGGAAGCCGAAGACATTGCCTCCGCCTGCGTCATCGATTTCGAGGAACTGCCGGCGGTCTGGGACATCGAGGTCGCGCGTAAGCCCGATGCGCCGCGGGTGCACGATCATTGGGCGGACAACGTCTATATCGAAACCCGCATCCAGACCGGCGATCTCGACGCGGTGCGCAAGGCTGCGGCCGTGACCGTGCGCAAGAGCCTGCGCATGGGTCGCCATGCCGGCGTGTCGATGGAAGGGCGCGGCGTGCTCGCGCATTACGACCGCCGGCTGGACGAGCTCGTCGTCCACAGCTCGACGCAATTTCCGCACGTGGTCCGCACGATCATGGCCGAATGCCTCGGCATCTCGGAAAGCAAGCTGCGCGTCATCGCGCCCGATGTCGGCGGTGGCTTTGGACCGAAGAACAACTTCCATCCCGAAGAGCTCGCCATCGCCGCGTTGTCGATGAAGCTCAACCGGCCGCTGCGTTGGGTCGAGGATCGGCGCGAGCATCTGGTCGCCTCGCCGCATGCGCGCGAGCATCGCTATGAGCTGTGCGCCTATGCCGATGCCAAGGGCCGCATCCTCGGCCTCGAAGCGGAAGTCGTCGTCGACGCCGGCGCCTATTCGGTCTGGCCGTGGACTGCGTCGATGGAAGCGGGCATGTCCGCGGGCATCATGACGGGCCCTTACGACATCCCCGTGTATCACGCGCGCGCCATCACGGTTGCGACCAACAAGTCGCCACTGGGTCCTTATCGCGGCGTCGGCCGCAGCGGGGCGTGCTTCGCCATCGAGACGCTGGTGGATGCTGTGGCGCGGGCGGTCAACCGCGAACCGGCCGATGTGCGCATCGAGAACATGGTGCGACCGGAGGCGATGCCTTACCAGTCGGCTACGCACAAGCTCTACGACAGCGGCGACTATCCGGAATGCGCCAAGCGCGCGCGCGAGGCGGTCGATTTCGCCGGCGTGCGCGCACGGCAGGCGCGCGGCGAACCCGACGGTCGTCTCATCGGCCTCGGCATGGCGAGCTACACCGAGCAGTCCGCGCATGGCACCGCGGAATGGGTGGCGCGCGGTCTACCGGTGGTGTTCGGCTATGAGCCGGCGCTCGCGCGCTTCACGCCGGACGGCAAGCTGATCCTGTTCGTCGGCATCCAGAATCACGGTCAGGGTCTCGAGACCACATTGGCGCAGGTCGCCAACCAGGAGCTCGGCATTCCGGTCGCGGATGTGATCGTGCGCCACGGCGACAGCTCGGTGTCGCCTTACGGCATGGGAACCTTCGCCTCGCGCAGCATGACCATGGCGGGCGGCGCGGTGTCTGTTGCCTGCGCGGCCCTTGCCGAGAAGATCAAGCGCATCGGTGCGCATCTGCTCCAGGCTCAAGTCGATGCGGTGACGCTCGCCAATGGCCGGGTGCATGTCGGCGATCAGAGCGTCTCCTTCGTTGAGGTCGCGCAAGCCGCCTTCCTGCATCCGGAGCGTCTGCCGGTCGGCGAGGATCCGGCGCTTGAGGTGAATGCGGTCTATCAGCCCGGTCGCAGCACCGGAGCCTTCTCCTACGCGACGCATGCCTGCGTCGTCGCGGTCGATGCCGGTACCGGCCATGTCGAAATCCTTGACTACGTCGTCTGCCACGATTGCGGGACCATGGTGAATCCCATGATCGTGGAAGCGCAGGTCGTCGGCGGCGTTGCGCAGGGCCTCGGCACGGCACTCTACGAGGAAATCCCCTACGACGAGAACGGCCAGCCGCTAGCCTCGACCTTCCTCGACTACACGATCCCGGGTCCGACCGAAGTGCCCGATGTGCGCGTGCTGCACATGGAGACGCCGTCGCCGCACACCCGCTTCGGCATCAAGGGCATGGGCGAGGGCGGCGCCATCGCGCCGCCGGCGGTCGTCATCAACGCGATCAACGATGCGCTGCGGCCGCTCAAGGTGGAAATCGGCGAAACGCCGGCGACCGCCGAACGAATCCTGCACGAGATCGTGGCCGCGCAGGAGGCTCGCCGGCCATGAAGCCCGCACCGTTCACCTACCACCGCGCCACTTCTGTCGAAGACGCGATTGCGCAGTTGAGCGATCCTGACGCGATGGCGCGGCCGCTCGCCGGTGGCCAGTCGCTGGTGCCGATGCTCAATCTGCGGCTTGCGCCGGTCGGCAGGCTGGTCGATCTCGGACGCATCGATGCGCTCAAGCACGCTGAGGATCAGGGCGCGTCCATTCGCTACGGCGCGCTGCTCACGCATGCCGCCTTCGAAGACCACCGCGTGCCGGATGGCAGCAATGGCCTGATGCCCTACATTGGCGGCCAGATCGCCTATCGCGCGGTGCGCACGCGCGGCACCATTGGCGGCGCCATCGCCTTGGCCGATCCCGCCGCCGACTGGCTCACGACGGTGGTCGCGCTGGAAGGCGAGATCGCCATTGCCGGCGCGAAAGGGCGGCGAACCGTCGCAGCCGCTGATTTCGTCATCGGCCCTTACATGACCGCTCTCGATGAAGGCGAAATCATCGAGGCGATCATCGTGCCGCGCCGTCCGGCCGGCGAGCGCTGGGGCCATTACAAGGCCACACGCAAGACCGGTGAATACGCCGACTCGATGGCGATCGCCCTCAACGATGCGTCGTCGCGCAAAGTGCGCCTCGTCATCGGCGCCACCGAGGGCGCGCCGCTCGTCATGGTGAAGACAGCCGCGTCGTGCGCGCAAGGCGCGAGTCGCGAGCAGGTGGCCGCAGTTTTGCATGAGGAGCTTGCCGCCAGCGGCCGTGACTTCTCTCCGGTCAAGCTGCATCTCCATCGAACAACGGCGCTGCGCGCGCTGCAACAGGCCGGCCTCTCATGAAGACCACGATCAGCCTCAGCATCAACGGTAAGCCGCGCACCGTCGCGGTCGAGCCGCGCATGAGCCTTGCCGACCTGCTGCGCGAGGATCTGCGGCTCACCGCCACCCATCTCGGCTGCGAGCAAGGCGTCTGCGGCGCCTGCACCGTGCTGATCGATGGAGAGCCGGCGCGCGCCTGCATCGCGCTCGCGGTCACGCTCGATGGCGCCGAGGTGCGGACGCTCGAAGGACTCGCCGACGATCCGCTGATGTCGACGCTCAAAGCGGCATTCCAGGACAAGCACGGACTTCAGTGCGGCTTCTGCACGCCGGGCATGCTGATCAGCAGTTGGGATCTGCTCAAACGCAAGGGCGCGCTTAGCGAAGCCGAGATTCGCGTCGCCATGAGCGGCAACCTGTGCCGCTGTACCGGCTATCAGGGGATCGTCCGCTCGATCAAAGCGGCCGCCGACCAGCGCCCAGCCGAGGCGCAAGGGGCCGCGCGATGAAGATCGAGAAGAGCTTCGTCCTCAAGCATCCGCGCGCCTTCGTCTGGAGCAAGTTCACCGACGTCGCGTTCGTCGCCGAATGCCTGCCCGGCGCCTCGATCGTGAGCACGTTGGGTGAAAACCGCTATCGCGGCCGCATGTCGGTGAAGGTCGGGCCCATGGCGGCTGCTTTCGAGGGCGACATTGCGATTGAAACGCAAGAGCAAGCCTGGACCGGCGTCGTATCCGGCAAAGGTGCCGATGCGCGCTCAAGTTCGCGCGCGACCGGCAGCCTCACTTATCGACTGACCGAAGAGGCGGGCGCCACCCGCGTCGACATTGTCTCGGATTTCAATCTGGCTGGGCCGCTCGCGCAATTCGGCAAGGGCTCGATCATCCAGGAGATCGCCAACCGGATCACGGCCGCCTTCGTCGAGAACTTTGAAGCGCGTCTGTCGAGCGTGCCCGCCGCCGGTTCCGCCGAAGCGGTTGCGCCGGCGCCTGCGTCGCAGCGCTCGCTCGATGCTGGCAATCTGCTTTGGACGATCTTGCGTGAGCGCCTGTGCGCGCTTTTTCGAGGGATTTTTGGCCGCTCGTCGGCGTGAGCGAATGCCGGAACTTGAGTTGAATTATGCAAACCCGGAGGGGATCGATGCAGTTGTGTAAGAGGTTGAAACGAGGCGCTTTCATCGGCCTGCTTGGCCTGTCGGCCATGGCCACCGCTGCGTCGGCCGAGGACACGATCAAGATCGGCGTCATCCAGCCGCTCACCGGCTCGGTCGCCTATAACGGTACGACCGACGTCAACGGCTCGAAGCTCGCGGCGGACGAGATCAACGCCAAGGGCGGCCTGCTCGGCAAAAAGATCGAGCTCGTCGTCGAGGACGGCCAGTGCAAGCCGGCGAATTCCGTCAACGCGGCCGAGAAGCTGATTCAGCGCGACAAGGTCGTGGCGCTGTCGGGCGCATTCTGCAGCTCCGCGACGCTGGCGGTGATGCCGGTGGCGCAGAACTACAAGATCCCGCTGATCACCGGCGTGTCGTCGAGCGCGCCGCTGACCGAGAAGGGTAATCAGTGGTTCTTCCGCGCGACCGAGACCGACGCGTTGCTCGCCAAGTCCTTCGCCAAGATCCTTTACGGCGAGATCAAGCTGCGCAAGGTCGCCTATATCGGCGTCAATGACGACTTCGGCCGCGGCGCCGTCGCTGAGTTCGAAAAGCAAATGAAGGATCTCGGCGCGACCACCGTGATGACCGAATTCTTCGAGCACGGCACTTCTGACTTCTACACGCTGCTCACCAAGCTGAAGGCCTCGGGCGCCGACGGCGTCTTCGTCGCCGCCGAAACCCAGGACGGCTCGATCTTCGTCAAGCAAAAGGCGGAGCTGGGGCTGCCGGTCAAGGTGTTCGGCGTCGGCTCGTGGGCCACGTCCGACTTCATCAAGCTGACCGGCGATGCATCCGAGGGCATCTACGCCGCGGTGCCCTACGCCGCCACCATGACGACGCCGAAGAACAAGGGCTTCGTCGAGGCCTATACCGCCCGCTTTAAGGAAGCGCCGGGCAAGTATTCGACCGCGGGCTACAACGCGATCAGCATCCTTGCCCAGGCGATCGCCCGCGCCAACTCGACCGACGCGGAGAAGATCCGCGAGGCCCTGACCAAGACCGACTACGAGGGGCCGAACGGTCACTTCCAATTCGACGCCAAGGGCCAGGCCAGCGGCTTCACCGTTGTTCTGGTTCAGCTGACGAAGGGTAGTCCTAAGGTCGTCGACAGCGCGACTGTCGAGGAACACTAAGCCGACACGCGGAGGCGGCAATCGGCCGCCTCTGCTTTCTCTCGCAACGGAACAAGCCGGTCGCGCGACCGGCGATCATGGATATGGATCTCTTTCTGCAACTTTCGGCCAACGGGCTGGTGCTCGGGATGTTCTATGCGCTGTCAGCGCTAGGACTGACCCTGGTGTTCGGCCTGATGCGGGTCGTCAACTTCGCGCATGGCGAGCTCTACGTCGTGGGCGGCCTCATCGGCTGGGCGCTGACCGAGACGCTCGGTTTGAATTTCTTTGTGACTTTGGCGATCGTCGTCGTCGTGCTCGGTGCCGCCGGCTATCTGATCGATCGGCTGCTGATCACCTGGGTGCGCGGGCAGGGGGAGGAGCCGACGATCCTGCTCACCATCGGATTGTCGATCTTCATCACCAACACGGCATTGCTGATCGTCGGCACGACGCCGCAGACGGTCCTCTCGCCGTTCAAGAGCAAGCCGCTGTTTCTGGGGCCAGTGGTGCTCACGCAGTCGCGGCTGTTTCTGGTGGCGATCTGCGCGGCCTTGATCGTCGGGGCATATCTGCTTATCCAGCGCACCGGACTCGGGCGCGCCATGCGCGCCACCTTCCAGGATCCCATGGCGGCGCAGCTCGTCGGCATCCGCACTAGCCACATCTACGGCTTCACGTTCGCGCTCGGCGCCGCGTTTGCCGGCGCCGCCGGCATGCTGCTCGGTTCGATCTATGTGGTGCAGGCGTCGATCGGCGGGGTGGTCAGCCTCAAGGCCTTCGTCGTCGTTATCCTCGGCGGCATGGGAAGCTTTCCGGGCGCCATCGTCGGCGGACTCATCCTTGGTCTCGCCGAGGCGCTGTGGGGCGGCTATGTCAACACCGGCTATGTCGATGCGATCGGCTTCGGCCTTGTGATCGTGATGCTGCTGGTGCGCCCCTATGGCCTCTTCGGCAAACGCATAGAGCGCGCCTGATGGCCTTCGAACGCAACTTCCTGCTGACCGCGCTCGTGTTGGCGCTTCTCGCGCCGCTGGTGGTGCAAGGCGACTATGCCATGCACATCGGCGTCAACATCATGTTCTCCGTGATGCTGGCGACGAGCCTCAATCTCATCGTCGGCTATATTGGCGAATTCCCGCTCGGGCACACGGCGTTCTTCGGCATCGGCGCCTATACGGCGGCCCTGCTCTCGGTTCGCGCCGGACTGCCGTTTTACGTCACCGTGCCCGCCGCGGCCGTCGTCGCGGCAGTGTCGGGCGTGCTGATCGGCGCCGTCACCTTGCGCCTGCGCGGCCCGTTCTTCGTCATCGTGACGCTGTGCTTTGCGGAAGTGCTGCGGCTGATCGCCAATAACTGGGTCGATCTCACCAACGGCCCCATGGGTCTGTCCGGCATCGCCAAGCCGTCCTGGGCGATGAGCGGGGATATCCTTTGGCAAAAGGTGACGTTCTTCTATATCGGCCTTTTTCTTGTCGCCGTCTCGCTCTTCATCTCGTATCGCTTCGTATATTCCAATGTCGGCCGCGCGGCGATTGCCGTGCGCGAGAACCGCTTCGTCGCCCAGTCGGTCGGCATCTGGCCGTTCTATTTCGGCCTCGTCACGTTCGCCTTGGCTGCCGCCATCGGCGGCCTGGCCGGCGGTTTCTACGCGCATTACTTCAGTTATGTCGGGCCGGAGGTCTTCGATTTCTCCTTCATGATCTCGATGATCATCATGGTGCTGGCCGGCGGCAAAGGCACGCTGGTCGGGCCGGTGGTAGGCGCCGTCATCGTGGTGCTGATGGAAGAGTATCTCCGCGACTTCAAGGAACTGCGCTTTTCGATCTTCGGCCTGATTGTGGTCGCTATCGTCATCTTCCTGCCGCGCGGCCTGATGGGCTTCGTCTCCAAGCGCCATGAGACTTACAAAGGCGCCGGCAAGGCGCTCTCGGCGGACAAGACGGAGCTGCGCGATGCTTGAGGTCGACGCCGTTTCGAAGCAGTTCGGCGGGCTCTCGGCCCTGTCGAACGTGAGCTTCAATATCCAGAAGGGCGAGATCGTCAGCCTCATCGGCCCGAACGGCGCCGGCAAGACCACCTGCCTTAACGTTATCACGGGCTTCTACAAACCGACCGCTGGGCAGGTGCGCTATCTTGGCGCGGATATCGCCGGCCAGGCCCCGCACGCCATCGCCCAGCGCGGGCTCATCCGCACGTTCCAGAAGACCAATGTGCTGAAGGGCCTCACGGTCTTCGGCAATGTGCTCACAGCGCGGCATCGCCATGGCGAGACCTCGCTGCTGCGGACGCTAGTCTCGGGCAGGGCGCAGCGCATTCGCGAGCGCCAGTTGCGCGAGGAGGCGGCGGCAATCGTCGAGACCGTCGGGCTCGCCCGTCGGATGAACACCGAAGCGGACTCGCTCTCCTGCGGCGAACTACGATTGCTTGAGGTCGCCGTCGCTCTCAGCGCCGGCCCGGACCTTTTGATGCTCGACGAGCCGGCGGCGGGCTTGAACACGCAGGAAGCGCATGGGCTCGGCGATATCCTCAAGAAGCTGATCGGCGCGCATGTCCGCGCGATCTTGCTGGTCGAGCACAATATGGCGCTGGTCATGGCGGTCTCGGATCGCATCGTCGTCCTCAACTTCGGACAGAAGCTGGCCGAGGGCGCGCCGGCCGATATCCGTAGCAACCCGCAAGTGATCGAAGCCTATCTCGGGAGACCGGCGGCATGAGCGCTACGGACCCCATTCTTGAGCTGCGCAATGTGGACGTGGCCTATGGGAAGCTGCGCGCGCTGCACGGCGTCAGCTTGACGGTGCAGCCGGGCGAAGTGGTTGCGCTGCTCGGCGCCAACGGCGCCGGCAAGAGCACGACCTTGCGGGCGATCTCCGGCCTATTGGCCCCGACGGCCGGCGACATCCTTTATCATGGTGCTTCAATCGCGCGGCAGCGACCGGATGCAATCGTGCGCGGCGGCATTGCGCATAGCCCGGAAGAGCGGCACATCTGGCCGGAGCTCTCGGTGCGCGACAATCTCAGCCTCGGCGCCTACATCAACCGCGACCGGACTGAGACCGCGCGCCGCATGGAGCAGATCCTCACGCGCTTTCCGCGCCTGCGCGAGCGCCTTGGCCAATGGGCCGGCACTTTGTCGGGTGGCGAGCAGCAGATGCTCGCCATCGGCCGGGCGCTGATGTCGGGGCCGAAGCTGTTGCTGCTGGATGAGCCGAGCCTGGGCCTAAGCCCATTGATGTCGCAGGAGGTCATGCGTGCGATCCGCGAACTGCGCGATACCGGCATGACGATCGTGCTGGTCGAGCAGAACGTGCACAACGCGCTGTCGGTCGCGAGCCGCGCCTATGTGTTCGAGACGGGGCGGGTAGTGGCGGAAGACACTGCCGGAAGTCTACTCGGCAACCCTGACTTGTTGCGTGCCTATCTGGGCGGATAGCGTCCGCTCAACGCGACGCTCTGATTGCAGACAGTTCTGCAGTGGCCGCTCAGGCTCGCCTGATTGTTCAACCTCACGCAGCGCGGCTGCGTTCCGCCGCTACGCGTGGCACGCTCGTCGGCGGTTGCCCCGCTCACGGGACGGCCGTTGACCGAGAGTAAACCCCTGGACAGGTGGCTCGGCTAACTCGGAGGCGTGCGGGCACCACGCGTTCGAGACTGCAGAGCCGACCAGCAGTGAATCCGGCTCACGGCGGCCCTTCCTCAACACTTGGTGCGTCGAGGAGGGAAGAGCGAATGACTCGACCTTGCCCAATCTCGAGGAATTCGAGTTTTTTGGCGTGATATTCCCTCGCGGAATGCTCAAGAAATACTTCGTGCAGAGTAAAAGCTACGGTCTCCTCGACAGCGAAACAGCACTCGAAATCACAACTTTGTGCAGCTTTTCGTATTCCGCCTTCTAAGTCGCCCGCGCCGTAAGCATCGCGCCGGCGATCCGTTCCAATGTGGTCTAGCCCGCGGCCAACTCCCGAATCCGAGCCTCAAAAGTCTTACGTGTCACCGGGCTGACCTTCAGGTCGAATCCGCGCAGGATCCCGCGAATACTCAATTCCACGTCCATCAGCCGTTCGAGAAGCTGCTTGCGCGCAACCGGTAGCGCTCGCATTTCCTGCGATCCCATCGATTTGGCGCGCACCGGCCGGAACCACCCCATCGGATCAGCTAGGCAAGCCCGCGTGCATCCCTGCGGTCAGTCTTCAAATCCTGCTTGCTTCAATCCCGCATGGAGCCATTGCGACAATGGACTTGCCTCAAGTCCTATCCGCTTGACTGCAAAGCCAAGCACCCGGAAGAAAGCAACCAGAGATTCAGGCTCGCTCGCGACCTCCGCCTCCTTCACGATCTTCCCCTGCGCGTCCACAACGCACACGCACGACAGTCCCAATGACACGTCTATTCGGCATAATGGTCCATGGCTGTCCTCCGTCTCTAGATGCTTGGGGCCGACTCGCGTCGTGACCCTGTTTCATCTCGATCGGGGAAGAGCCACATCAACCGCTCGCTCGGCGCGGGGCCCATTCGGTATCTAGCCTAGGTGAAGGTTCATCTCGTCACGAAAGTTTCTTCGCGAGAACATAGAGATGGTCACTGAAGGAACGGCCGGTTACTTTCATAAAAGCGCGCGCCATCAATCCGTCCAATCGTCGCAGCCTGTTAAAGACCGGTCCGATTGATCGGGATGGCATAAGTCCGAGTAACCGGCCGAAACGATTGGGCGAGAAGAGCGCGTCATTAACATCAGTGCGCGAGCGAGGGCTTGCAAAATCCAGATTGTAAACCGGTTTGGCTACGAAGTTGCCAAAAATTGACCGGTTGCGGTCTATCTCCAGTCTTTCGATTTCAAAACGAAAGCGGGCGAGCAAACGCGTTAGCGCCGTCTCTGTGAATAGGCTGACGTGGCTTGGCCCCGTGTAATGGCCGCAATGGGAGGGAAAATAACGACCCGGAATGCTCCGCACGGATGGTGTCGTGAGAAAAAGCAACCCGCCCGGCCTCAACAACCTCGAACAGAGCGATAGAATCTCGTCAGGCTTGATAATGTGCTCGATTACCTCAAACAAAATAACTGCGTCATATTGTTGGTGCTTGAGATCATTGATGTCCAAAGCCAATTCAAGCGCGTAGTGGCGCAAGGCGATGCTGGCACTCTTCTTGTTAAGCTCAAGGCCCTCAACATTTTCGAAGCCAAATTTGTCACGCAAAAGCGCCACGAAACTTCCAGAGCCGCATCCGAAATCAAGTATGCTCGCGGACTTATCGCATTTAAGCCATCCTGCTAGTCGGACAGGGTCGGTATAAGCGCTTACGCTAAAATACGGCTCTTCTCCGATCCTGGTCTCTTCAAGAGTGCGATAGTTATCGTAGAAATCGCTGTTGTAGAAGTCAGATACAACCGCGGTCGGCGGCGCAGGGTTTGCAAATACAAAGCCGCAACTGTCGCATCGTTCGTATGAGATATACCGGATACTCGCAAACCGGCGAATCGATGGCGCACTGCAGGCAGGACACGATTTCCGGATTTCCCAGTCATCACGCTGCGTCAGTGCGGCATTGAGTTCGGACAGCGTTGGCGATGGTAAGTATACCTCGCTGCGGTCCCGTTCGTCTTTCAACGTGCGATCGTCCGCCATGGCGGCCACCCCATCGACGCTACTGACTGGGAACAACGCGGCGATGGCAAAGATGGTTCGCCCGGAACACACGCAGCCTGGCCCGGGACTTTTGTCCCTGCAGCACCAACTTATCTCTAGGCTTCGAGTTTCTTCAGCGCGGCCGGGTCCGCATTGTTCAGCACGATTCCCAAAAGATTCTCGTAGACGAGAGGCGTTGCGTCGAGCGCACTCAGAACGGCGCTTTGCGAGGTGCGGCCCCATTCGATGACGAGAAGGAAATGGTCGATCAGGTTCGATACCGCCTTTACGTCGGCGACAGGCGTGAGAGCGGGGAGATCGACGACAATATAATCATACCGATCCTGAACTGCCGCCAAGATGCCCTGCATCATCGATGCTGACACCACGCCAATTGGCCGCCTGACCGATGCCGGTGCATCCATCGGCAAGAAGTCGAGGTTCGTGCTCTTATCGCGCCATATCAGCTCGTCCACCGCGGGGGGATTCGCCATGGCGCGCATCAGCCCAGCTTTGGCCTTTGGCGTCAGTTGCTGCGTCAGCTCTGGTTTGCGCGGCTGGCAATCGAACAGGAGGACCTTGCTGCCGGAGATCGCCAGCATTCCGGTAAGGTTGCTCCCGACAAGGCTTTTTCCCTCGCACGGCCGCGCCGACGTCACGCCGAGAATCTTCTTTCGCCCGCCTAACTCGGCGAGTTCCGCCGCGATCTGCAAGGAGCGGATTGTCTCGGCAAACGGCGAAAACGGCTCATCGACGACGAGGCGGAATCGGTCGCCGACGGCCTCGATCCGGCGGCTTTGGCTGCCGGCACGAAGTTCCCTGCGTGGATTGGACCGCCCGCGTTGATCTCGAAGATCGATGACTGCTACTGCCTTCGCCACCACTGCTCTGCGCACCTTGTGGCATCCATCGCAACATCGGATCGGCTTCGTCGAGTGGCGGTCCGGGTATGATGGCTGGAAGAATGCCGAGGCATTCAACGCCGAGCGCCCTTTGGACCTGGCTTGATGTGCGAAAGGTTGAGATGTTTCACGACGGAAAACAAAAGCTTCGAGTGAGCGTACGCCGGGTCGAGATACATCGCGGAGCTCTCAATGTGCAGGCAATGT
>DATDMA010000031.1:0-2601 GCA_036519015.1 Pseudolabrys sp.
CGCGAGATCGGCGCCGGCGAGCGAAGCCGCCGCCAGCACGGCGAGCGAATTCTGAACCAGATGGCGGCCGGGCGCGCCGAGCTTGTAGGTGACGTGGGCGCCGAGGATCTCGGCTTCGGCTGTCGAGCATTCGGCATGCAGCGCGTAGCGCGAGAGCCGCGCGTCGGCCTGGGCGTCCTCCCCGAAGGAGACGATGCGCGTAACACCGGCGGCCTTAGCCGCGGCGGCAAGATGGCCGAACTGCGCATTGTCGCGATTGAGCACCGCGGCGCCGCCGGGCTCGATGCCGGCGAAGATCTCGGCCTTGGCGTCGGCGATTTTCTCCAGCGATCCGAAATATTCCAGATGCACCGGCTCGATGGTGGTGACGATCGCCACATGCGGGCGCACCAGCTTCGTGAGCGGCGTGATCTCGCCGGCATGGTTCATGCCGATCTCGAACACCGCGTATTTGGCGCTCTGCGGGCAGCGCGCGAGCGATAGCGGCACGCCCCAGTGATTGTTGTAGGAGGCGGCCGAGGCATGCGTCTCGCCGTCGGCGGACAGCGCGAGGCGAAGCGCCTCCTTGGTGCTGGTCTTGCCGACCGAACCGGTGACGGCGACGATCTTCGCCGGCGAACGGGCGCGCGCGGCCTTGGCGAGATCGCGCAGCGCTTCGAGGACGTCGTCGACCAGCAGCAGGGGTGCGTCGGTGGCGAAGCGCTCGCGCCTGTCGCGTGCGACGATGGCGAGGCCGGCGCCGGCCTTCAGCGCATTCTCGACGAAGTCATGGCCGTCGCGGTTGTCACCCTGGATGGCGAAGAAGGCATCGCCGCGGCCGAGGCTGCGGCTGTCGATAGAGATGCCATTGGTGTCCGCCGGCAGCGCGCCGGATGTGTCCGCGCGCATCGCGGCGGCCATGGCATCGACAGTCCAGAGGGGGGTCATGCGCGGCCTCTTGTCCCGGGCGCAACGCAGCGCGAGCGAAGCGAAGTGGCGCGCAGCAGAACCGGGACCCCGGTGATCTCCAGAAGCAAGCTGGGTCCCGGGTCTGCGTCGCTACACTGCGTGTTGCGACGCGCCCGGGAAAAGAAAGTCATAACCGCTGTCATGCGACCTTTCCTTGCAAGGCCGCGGCGACGGCGTCGTGGTCAGAGAATGGAACAATGCGTTCGCCGATGATCTGGCCGGTTTCATGGCCTTTGCCGGCGATCAGCAGCACGTCGCCGGATCGCAGATCGGCGATTGTCTCGCGGATCGCCTGCGCGCGGTCGCCAATCTCCACGGCACCGGGCGCAGCGGCGAGAATGGCGGCGCGGATTGCGGCCGGGTTCTCGCTACGCGGATTGTCGTCGGTGACGATGACGCGGTCGGCATTCTCGTGCGCGATGCGCCCCATGATCGCGCGCTTGCCGCTGTCGCGGTCGCCGCCGGCGCCGAACACGACGATGAGCCTGCCGTGCGTGTAAGGGCGCAAGGCTTCGAGCGCCTTCTTCAGCGCGTCGGGCTTGTGGGCGTAGTCGATGAAGATGGGCGCGCCGTTGCGCGTGCCGGCAAGCTCGAGACGGCCCTTGGCGCCAATGAGACTACGCAGCGCAGCGAAGACGCCTTCCGGATCGGAGCCGGTGGCGATGGCGAGCCCGGCGGCGACGGCTGCATTCTGCACCTGGAAGGCCCCGACCAGCGGCAGCCTCACTTCATATGTGTGGCCGGCGTGCGCGATCTCGACCACTTGCGCGAAACCGTCAATGGCGCCGTTCACGAGTTTGATGTCGTCGCCGGACACGCCGACGGTCATGATCTTCAAGCCGCGCTTTTGCGCCGCCGCGATGACCTGCCCCGCATAGCAATCGTCGACATCGATCACCGCGGTGCCGTTGGTGACGACGAGCTCTTCGAACAGGCGCAGCTTGGCGGCGAGATAGGCCTCGATGGTCGGATGATAGTCGAGATGGTCGCGCGACAAGTTCGTGTAGGCGCCGGCGGCGATGCACACGCCGTCGAGCCGGTGCTGGTCGAGGCCGTGCGAGGAGGCTTCCAGCGTGAGATGCGTGACGCCCTCGCGGGCGAGTGTATGGAGCGTGCGGTGCAGCTCGATCGGATCGGGCGTGGTGAGCGAGCCGTAGGTTTCGCCGTTCGGCGACACTACGCCGACGGTGCCGATGCTCGCGGCCTTTTGCCCAAGGGCCGCCCAGATCTGCCGCGTGAAGGCGGCGACCGACGTTTTGCCGCTGGTGCCGGTGACGGCGGCGATGATGCCGGGCTGCCGGGGGAAGAAGGCCGCGGCGGCGAGCGCCAGCGCGCGGCGGACGTTCGGCACCTGGATGAGCGCGACCTCCGTGGGAAGCTCCGCCGCCTGCTCGGACAGGATGGCGGCGGCGCCTGCCTTGAGCACCTGCGGCAGGAAGGCGAGCCCGTCGGCCTTGGCGCCGGGAACCGCGACGAACAGGTCGCCCGGCTTCACCTTGCGGCTGTCCGACGCAATGCCCGCGAGCTCGAGCCCGGCAAAGCGCGGGTCGAAACGGGCATTGTCCAGCGGCAGGTCGGCGAGTTTCATCGGTACCCTTCTGGGCCTCTCAAGGGGTCTCACAAGCACTGAAACTGAGCAACTTCAAGATGCTC
>DATDMA010000032.1:0-3765 GCA_036519015.1 Pseudolabrys sp.
CACGGCGCGCTGTTCCTGCTGCGCACGCCCCTGGTCGCGGTGCTGCCCTACACGGCAACCAACAACAACATGTTCGGCAGCGTGTGGCTGACCGTACTGTCCTTCGAGGCGCTGCTGTTCACCATCTCCATCGCCTTCATCCTGCTCGCGATGGCGAAGGAACGCACCGAGCTGCGCCACCGCACTGCGGCCATGGTCGATCCGCTCACGGGCATCGCTAACCGCCGCTCCTTTCTCCAGGATGCGGCACTGATGGCGAAGCAGCACAGCGCCGACCCGCGCCCGACCGCCGTGCTGTTGATCGATCTCGATCATTTCAAGTCGATCAATGACCGTTTCGGCCACGCGCTCGGCGACCGGGTGCTGGAGGTCTTCACCGAGGCGGCACGCCAGTCGATGCGCGCGACCGACCTGATCGGCCGTCTCGGCGGCGAGGAGTTTGCGGCCGTTCTGCGCGACACCAGCCGCGACAAGGCGGTGGCGGTAGCCGAGCGCATCCGCGAGGCCTTCGCGCAGGCCGCGCAGGCGGTCGACGGCCGTCCAGTCTGTGCGACCGTGAGCATCGGCATCGTGCATTGCCAGGAGCTGGTGCTGGATATGCCCGAACTGCTGGCGCAGGCCGACCAGGCGCTCTATTTCGCCAAGGAGCGCGGGCGCAACCGGGTCGAGGTCGCGTCCCTCGACATGCTCATCGAGCGCAGGGACGAGGTTGCGGCGGTCGCCGCGACGTCGATCGCGGCCAAAAGCGCCGCATGAACTATAGCGCCTGATCTCGACAGACAGCCCAACCGTTAGTATGCAACTCGATTGAAGCCGTGGCGTCAGCATGCGGCGGCACGCGCCCATTTCCGGGGTGACGCACTGTCGCGCCAGTCTCGATTGCCTGCGGCCTCGACTTAGTCCAGTTTAGGCTAAAGGGGTGGCGCGTGGCCCACGAACTCGTGGGATTCTACGCGTTTTCAAAGCGGTAAGGGAGAGAGATAATGCAGATTTTCCGTTGGGTGGGCGCTGCTGCGCTGGCCCTCGCGGTGGGCGGCATAGCGCAGGCTGAAACCGTGAAAATCGGCGTCGTGCTGTCGTTCAGTGGCGCCAATGCCGATCTCGGTCATCAGATCGATAAGGCGTTCGACCTCTACGTCAAGCTGCACGCCAACGACATCGCCCCGCACAAGGTGGAGCTCGTCAAGCGCGACGAAGGTCCGCCGACCGGTGCGCAAGCCAAGACGGTGGCGACTGAATTGATCACCAATGACAAGGTGAAGATCCTCACCGGCTTCGTGTTCTCGCCGTCGGCGATCGCGCTGGCGCCGGTCGTCACGCAGGCGAAGGTACCGATGATCATCTCCAACGCCGGCACGGCGTGGATCACCAACCTGTCGCCCTATATCGCGCGGCTGTCGTTCAGCATGTGGCACCCGGCCTATCCGATGGGCGCCTATGCCTATGATAAGGTCGGCTGCAAGACCGCGGCGGTGGCTTACACCGATTTCCCGCCGGGCAAGGATTCCACCGAGGCGTTCACCAAGGGCTTCGAGCAGGCTGGCGGCAAAGTCACGCTGTCGATCCCGCTTGGCAGCCCGGTGCAGGTGCCGGACTTCACGCCGTTCTTCCAGCGCATCAAGGATGCGCATCCGGACTGCATGTACGTGTTCATTCCCTCCGGCGCGCATGCGACCGGCGTGATGAAGGCCTACGGCGAGCTCGGCATGCGCAAGGCCGGCGTCAAGCTGGTCGGACCGATGGACCTGGTCCCCGACAACAAGCTCCAGGACATGGGTGATGCCGCCATTGGCACCATCGTCATGAGCCACTACGCGGTCGATCTCGATAATCCGGAAAACAAGGCCTTCCTGGCGGCCTGGCACAAGGAATACGGTGCCGACTCCTATCCGGACTTCATGTCGGCGGCGGGCTGGGACACCATGCATGCCATCTTCGACACCATCAAGAAGCTCGACGGCAACGTGTCCGACGGCTCCAAGGTGATCGAGGCGCTCAAGGGCTGGTCGGCCGACGGCCCGCGTGGCCGTGTGACAATCGATCCGGCGACGCGCGACATCGTGCAGGACGAGCACGCCATCGAGGTCATCCGCCGGCCGGACGGCAAGCTCGGCGAGAAGGTTCTCGGTACCACCAAGGCGGTGAAGGATGAGTGCAAAGAGCTTAAGATCGGCCGCTGCGGCTCTTGATCTTAAGGCGATTTGACACCAAACAACGCCGCCGCGCATAACTAGCGCGGCGGCGTCTTACTTGAACACGAGGGTGGGGCTCGTGCCGCACGTTGCCAATATCGCCGTCAGCATCCTGTTCGACGGCCTGGCCTATGCCATGTTCCTGTTCATCACCTCCGTGGGCCTTTCGGTCACGATGGGGCTGATGAATTTCGTGAACCTGGCGCATGGCGCCTTCGCTATGGCCGGCGGCTATATCGTCGTCACGCTGACGCGCACGCTCGGCATCGATTTCGTGCCCTCGCTGATCATCGCGTCCGTTCTGGTCGGCCTCATCAGCATCCCGTTCGAGCGTGTGCTCTACCGGCGGCTCTACAAGGCGACGGAGTTGGAGCAGGTGCTGCTCACCATCGGCCTCGCCTTCATGGCGATCGCCACCTTCACCTATTTCTACGGGCCGATTCCGAAATCGGTGCCGTTGCCGAACTGGCTGCAAGGCGACATCAATCTCGGCTTTCGCGCCTTCCCGAGCTATCGTGCCTTCCTCATCGTGCTCGGCGTCGTGCTGGTCCTGGTGCTATGGTACGCCTTCGAACGCACCAATATTGGCGCCAAGATCCGCGCGGCGGTCGACAACCGGCGGATGGCGGAGTCGGTCGGCATCAATGTCGATCGCCTGTTCACGCTCACCTTCGCCGTCGGCTCGGGGCTTGCCGCGCTCGGCGGCGGCCTCGCCATTCAGTTGTTCGGCCTGACGCCGTATTTCGCCGTGCTCTATCTCGTCCTGTTCCTGATCGTGGTCGCCGTCGGCGGCCTCGGCAGCTTGAAGGGCACGCTGATCGCGGCGCTCGTGCTCGGCATCATCGATACCGCCGGAAAGTATCTGTATGCCGACGTCGGCAGCTTTTTCATTTACGCCATCACCGTGCTCGTCCTCCTGATCAAGCCGGCGGGGTTCTATGGCCGTGAGTGACACCATCAGCGCCCCCACCACGCCCTCCAAGACGCGCGAGCGCGCGGCCGATTATCTCCTCACGCGGCACCGCTTCCGCGCCGCCGAGGCGCTGCCCTGGCTCTTCGCCATCGCTGTCTATTTCATCTTCCCGGACCGTATGACCTTCGGCAGCCAGGTCCTGGTCATGGTGATGTTCGCGCTCTCGCTCGATCTCATCCTCGGCTATGCCGGCATCGTCACGCTTGGGCATGCGGCCTTCTTCGGCATCGGTGCCTATACGGTCGGCCTCGGCGCCGCCAAGCTCGGCTGGACCGAGCCGATCAGCGGGCTGTTCGCAGCGGCGATCGTCTCGGCGCTGGTGGCCTGATCACCGGCTGGTTCCTGCTGCGCTATCGCGGGCTCACGCTGCTGATGTTGACGCTCGCCACCGCCATCATGCTGCAGGAGGCGGGAAATCTGCGCTCGGACATCTCCGGCGGCTATGACGGCTTGCCGGGTCTGACCTTCGATCCTCTGTTCGGCAAGTTCGACTACGATCTCTACGGCCACACCTATTACATCTACGCTTTGGTGGTGTTGGCGGTGGTGTTCTATCTCGTGCGCCGCATCGTCTATTCGCCGTTCGGGGCGGCGCTCACC
>DATDMA010000033.1:0-3528 GCA_036519015.1 Pseudolabrys sp.
GGCCCGTAGGCGCGGCCGGCGTGATTGACGACGAAGCCGGGCGTGTCGGTCGCCACCACTGCATGTTTGTTGATGCGCCGCACGAAGCCGGTGAGCGCCTCGACCAGGGCGGGTTCGGTGCGCAGGCCGCCGATCACCTCGACCAGCCGCATCAGCGGCGGCGGATTGAAGAAATGCAGGCCGGCGACGCGCTGCGGCCGCGCGCAGCCGGCGGCGATCTCGGTCACCGACAGCGAGGACGTGTTGGTGGCAAGCACGGCATCCGGCGCGATGCGGCTCTCCATCTCGCGGAAGAGCGCGCACTTGGCGTCGAGGCTTTCCACGATGGCTTCGATCACCACGCCCGCGTGGGCAGCTTCGTCGTACGACGTGATCGGCTTGATGCGCCCAAGCACACTTCGCTTGTCCTGCGCCGTCATACGGCCTTTGGACACCAAGCCCTCAAGTCCCTTATCGACCGCGGCGATCGCTTCCTGCACAGCGCCGTCGCGCGCGTCGAACAGCAGCGCCGTGAGCCCCGCCTGCGCGCAAACCTGCGCGATGCCGCGCCCCATGGTGCCGGCGCCGAACACGGCGACGATCAGATCAGGCCTATCGAGATCCGCCACGGGTCACTTTCCCTCGAATGCCGGTTTGCGCTTGTCCATGAAGGCGCGCATGCCTTCCTTCTGATCGCGCGTGGCGAACTGCAACTGGAAGGCCTTGCGTTCCAGCATCAGCGCAGTCTCGAGCGGCGCGTCCAAGCCGGCATTGACGATCTCCTTGATCTGCCGGATCGAGATCGGCGGCATAGCGGCGATCTCGCGCGCGATATCGATTGCGCGCGGCAGCGCCTGGCCGGTCGGCGCGACGTCGCTGATCACGCCCATGCTCAGCGCCTCGGCGGCGCCGAACATCTTGCCGGTCATCAGCAGCAACATCGCGCGCTGGCGCCCGACGAGGCGCGCAAGCTTCTGCGTGCCGCCGCCGCCGGGCAGGATGCCGACTTTCACTTCCGGCAAACCAAGGCGGGCGCCCTCGCCCGCGACGATGATGTCGGCACACAGCGCCAACTCAAGCCCGCCGCCGAGCGCGAAGCCTTCGACCGCCGCGATCAGCGGCTTCGGGCAATCGGAAATCGCGCGCCAGTATTTTTGCACGTTGCGCGCCATGGTCTCGACCGGCCCCATGTCGGCCATCTCGGCGATATCGGCGCCGGCGGCGAAGGCCTGCTCGGAGCCTGTGACGATCAGGCAGCGGATGTCGGGATCGGCACCATAGTGCGTGACGCCATCGGCAAGGCGCGTGCGGACGTCGAGATTGAGCGCGTTGCGCACCTGCGGCCGGTTGATGCGGAAGACGACGATGTCGTTCGACGGACGTTCGATGAGCAGCGAGTCCGGCGCGGTCATTAGCTCTAATCCAGGAGGATTGGCGGGCGGACTTGGTATCACGCGAGCCTCGGCAAGGCCAAACCGGGCGCAGGCTGGATGTTCAAGCCGGCGCACAAGAATGCGGAGCGATTCTCGACGCGATCGTCAGGCGCTCAATCGGCTCGCGCGGTCGCCGCCTCGATGAGCTTGCGGCATTCGGAGAGTTCGTTGAGCGCGCCCTGCAGCTTGCGCAAACCCTCGGCGCCGAGGCCGTTTGCCGCAACAGCGGCCGGGGGCTCGACCGGGGCCGGGGCCGGCGGCAACTCAAGCTCAGGCTCGACGGCGCCACGGCTGACGCGGTCGGCCGGCTCGATGCGCGGCATCGGCGCGCTTTTGAGCGGCGGCTCCTGGCGCGCTTCGAGGGGCTCCCGCCGGTCGCCGAAATCGCGGCCGATGAACGAGGCGAGCCGGCCGCCGAGGCCGCGCTCTTCCTCGAAGGACTCGGCCTCCTCGGAAACGTTGTCCTCGACCTCATCGTCGTCGACGGCGCCATGCGGCGGCTGGACGGCGCCCTCCTGCCAAACCACCTGGACGAACTTGATGCCCTGCTCGCGCAGGATGCGCTGCACGCCGCGGATGGTGTAGCCCTCGCCGTAGAGCAGATGGCGGATGCCGCGCAGCAGATCGATGTCGTCGGGGCGATAGTACCTCCGCCCGCCGCCGCGCTTCATCGGCTTGATTTCGCGGAAACGGCTTTCCCAGAAGCGCAGCACGTGCTGCGGGAGATCAAGATCCTCCGCCACCTCGCTGATGGTGCGGAATGCGTCGGGAGCCTTGTCATCCAAAGCGGTCACCTCCCTGATCGAGAGAACGCGATACTGGACTAGGGCTTACGCCGTACTGCCGTCGCCTTCGGAATGGCCGTTAATGCGTAGCTTGAGGATCGCCGACGGCTTGAACACCATCACCCGGCGCGGGGAAATTGGAACTTCCTTGCCGGTCTTCGGATTGCGGCCGATGCGCTGACCCTTCTTGCGTACGACGAAGGAGCCAAACGAGGAAAGCTTCACCGTCTCGCCACGCTCGAGCGAGTCGGTGATCTCCTTGAGCACCAATTCAACAAGCGTCGCAGACTCTGTCCGTGAGAGGCCCACCTTTTGGTAGACCGCCTCACAGAGGTCCGCTCGCGTCACTGTCTTGCCAGTCATCGCCTGCCCTGCCCCCGGCGAAGATATCTCGCTGAAAAGTCAACGATATTAGCATGTTCCGGGCGGGTCAACGGGCGATTCCAAAAATGACAGGGCTTGATTGGTGCTTTGTACGAGGCGTTTTGGAAGACGAATCGCCCCGCAACCGGCGCCCGCAGGGCTTTTCTCGCCGCCTGCGTGCAATTCCGAGTGTGTTCGCGCGTCACCAGCGGAGCAAGGCGGAGCCCCAGGTGAAGCCGCCGCCCATCGCTTCGAGAAGGATGAGATTTCCGCGCTTGATGCGCCGGTCCGCGACCGCATCGGCGAGCGCCAAGGGAATCGAGGCAGCCGAGGTATTGCCGTGCCGGTCGACTGTAATCACAACTTTCTCGGGCGCTATGCCGAGTTTGTGCGCGGAGCCGTCGATGATGCGCTTGTTGGCCTGGTGCGGCACGAACCAATCGATGTCGGCGGCGGTGGTGCCGGTCGCCTTGAAGGCGTCCTCGATCACGTCGGTGATCATCACCACCGCGTGCTTGAAGACTTCGCGGCCTTCCATGCGCAGATGACCGACCGTTTGCGTCGACGATGGGCCGCCGTCCACATAAAGCTTCGCCTTGTGCCGGCCGTCGGAGAACAGCTTGGTGTTGAGCACGCCGCGGTCTTCGTTGGTGCCCTCGCCGTCGCAAGCCTTGAGCACCATGGCGCCGGCGCCGTCGCCGAACAGCACGCAGGTGGTGCGATCGTTCCAGTCGAGGATGCGCGAGAAGGTCTCCGCGCCGATCACCAGCGCGCGCTTATGAGCGCCGCAGCGCAGCATCGCGTCGGTCACCGACAGCGCATAGACGAATCCCGAGCACACCGCCTGGAGATCGAAAGCCGCGCCACGCGTGATGCCGAGCGCGGTCTGCACCGATACGGCCGTGGCGGGAAAGGTCTGGTCCGGCGTCGAGGTGCCGAGCACGATCAGATCGATCGAACTTGCATCC
>DATDMA010000034.1:0-4170 GCA_036519015.1 Pseudolabrys sp.
CTGGCAGACGCCGCGCACCATCTGGTCGGCGTGCTTGGGATCGACGCCCAGGTTCATGGCGATCTCGATGGTCTCATCGAACTTCGCCTTGGCGCGTTCTTTCACCAGCTTGACCGCTTCCGCGATCGTGTAGGCCTTGTCGCGATCGATACCCTCGCGGATAGCCTTGATACGTTTTGCGATTGCCATGACCCCTTACTCCTTCACCGCAAGACCCATCGAGCGGGCGGAGCCTTCGATCATCTTCATGGCCGCCTCGATATCGTTGGCGTTCAAATCTTTCATCTTCTGCTCGGCGATCTCGCGCACCTGCGCTTTGGTCACCTGCCCGACCGGCTCACGGCCCGGCGTCTTGGACCCCGACTCCAGCTGGGCCGCCTTCTTGAGGAAGTACGACACCGGCGGGGTCTTGAGTTCGAAGGTGAAGGAGCGATCCTGGTAGGTCGTGATTACCACCGGGATCGGCGTGTTCTTTTCCATCTTCTGGGTCTGCGCGTTGAACGCCTTGCAGAACTCCATGATGTTGAGACCGCGCTGACCCAGCGCCGGCCCGATCGGGGGCGACGGGTTAGCGGCGCCGGCCGGCACCTGCAGTTTGAGGAATCCAGTAACTTTCTTTGCCATCTCTCACTCCGTTAGTGGTTCGGATATCGACGGTTGGCGGCCGCCTCACCTCCCACGGTGCACTCACTTGTCGTGGCCGGGCATAGCCCGTCGAAGACGGGCGTAAACGCCCTTATGTCCCGGCCATCTCGCTTAGGAGGGCAAAGACTTGCCCGCCTTATCGGGGTCGCCGGGAAAAGCCCGGCGACGACACCGAAACTAAAGCTTCTCGACCTGACCGAATTCCAGCTCGACCGGCGTCGCGCGACCGAAGATCGACACCGCGACCTTCACGCGCGAGCGGTCCTCGTCGACCTCTTCCACCACGCCGTTGAACGAGGCGAAAGGCCCGTCCGACACGCGCACCTGCTCGCCGACCTCGAACGAGATCGACGGCTTCGGGCGCTCTACGCCTTCCTGCACCTGCTGCAGGATGCGCTGCGCCTCGGCTTCCGAGATCGGCATCGGCTTATTGTCGGCGCCGAGGAAGCCGGTAACCTTGGGCGTGTTCTTGATGAGATGGAAAACCTCGTCGGTCAGGTCCATCTTCACCAGGACGTAGCCCGGGAAGAATTTGCGCTCGGCGTTCACCTTGCGGCCGCGGCGCATCTCCACGACCGTCTCGGTCGGCACCATGATCTGTTCGAAGTGGTCATCGAGGCCGCGCTGCTTCGCCTGCTCGCGGATCGATTCCTGGACCTTCTTCTCGAAATTCGAATAGGCGTGGACGATGTACCAGCGCTTGGGGCGGGTTGATGTCGTCGTTGCAGCGGTGTCGGTCATCGCTCTTGCCTTAAAGTCCGTTTAGCCCGCAGCGCCGAGCACGAAGGTGACGGCAACGCGGATGATTTGATCGGCGACAAAGAAGAATACCGAGGCGACCGCGACCATGACGAACACCATGGCGGTCGTGATCATCGTCTCCTTGCGCGACGGCCAGGTCACTTTGCGCGTTTCCTCGCGCACCTCCTGGAGAAACTTGAACGGAGACGTTGCCATCCTAGTGAAGTCCTGATTCCGAGCCTGCTGTCTTAACCCACGATCTAACCAAGTCGAGTCTCGCCAACCCTAATCTAGTCATGGCTCCGGGCTTTTGCCCGCACCCTCTAAGCCGCCGCCGGTTAATGCCGGGTCCCCGCCTGGCAGGAGTGGCAGGACTCGAACCTGCAACCCCCGGTTTTGGAGACCGGTGCTCTACCAATTGAGCTACACTCCTCCAGAAGCGGATGCGGCGGACCATAGAGGCCCGCCGCGGCGCTGTCATGCATTATACAGGCGTCCAATGCAAGGGGGCGGCATCAGCCACCCGTGCCAATTTCCCTTGCCGGCAAATCCAGAAAATCCGGAGCCTCTAGCTCGGATAGTTCCGAATTGCCGTCCCGGACAGGGGCCGCGCGAACTAGCGGAAACCGGGCCTGTTCCATATATTCTGGTTGAAGACCGCGCGACCGTGCAGCGGCGGCCGCCCTTCCCCGTCTACTAAACCACCAGAGTCCGACGCCCTCTCCAGGAACTGCGTTCGAAAATGACAAATTCAGATTCCGTGGCCGCGGCCGATCCCCGCGCACCGCAGCGCGTACGCCATGAATTGCGCCGCCGGCGGCTTGCCGTCGAAGCCGTCGAGAAAATTTCGCCCAATATGGTCCGCGTGACGCTTTCCGGCGAAGAACTCGCCGGGTTCGCAAGTCTGGGGTTCGACGACCACGTAAAACTGCTGTTCCCTGTGTCGGGAGCCGAGGCTGCCAACGGCGAGCCACAGTTCGCAGGCCGCAACTATACGCCGCGCCGCTACGATCCGGCCGCCGGCACCCTTGTCATCGACTTCGCATTGCATGATGCCGGTCCAGCGACCCGGTGGGCCGAACAGACCCGGCCGGGACAATCGCTGACCGTCGGCGGCCCGCGCGGGTCGTTTGTCATCCCGACCAACTATGACTGGCACCTTTTGGCGGGTGACGACACCGCGTTGCCGGCGATCGCGCGGCGGCTCGAAGAGCTACCTGCGGGCGCCCTCGTCGTCGTCGTCGTCGAGGTCGATTCGCCCGCCGACGCACTGACGTTCGAGACCGGGGCCGACGCCTCGGTGCACTGGGTTTATCGCAACGGCGCGGAGGCGGGCACGCCCGATCTCATGTCGCAAGCCCTGCGTACGGTCGAACTCCCGACGGGCGATTACTTTGCTTGGGTCGCGTGTGAAAGCACCGCCGCCAAAGCCCTACGAACCCAGCTCCTGACCGAACACGGCGCGAAGGCGCAGTGGACACGGGCGGCAGGCTATTGGCGGCGGGGCGTCGCCGACGTTCACGACAACCTGACCGAATAAGCCGCATCGGCGAGAACCCGGCATCACCGGCCTTTGACGGCGCACCGTGGCGCCTGTACCGGTGCGGCAACGGCACGTGCCGTCAAGCAATGAGGCGATATGGCTCCTCCTCCGCTCCTTCAACTAAAAGATATCGCACTGACCTTCGGCGGCACTCCGTTGCTGACCGGGGCGGAGCTCTCCGTCTCCACCGGCGAACGCGTGTCCATGGTCGGCCGCAACGGCTCGGGCAAATCGACGCTGCTGAAGATCGCGGCTGGTCTGGTCGAGCCGGACCGCGGCTCGGTCTTCGTGCAGCCCGGCGCGGTGGTGCGCTATCTGCCACAGGAACCCGACTTCTCCGGCTTTGCTACCACGCGGGCTTATGTTGAGGCGGGCCTGCGGCCGACCGACGACCCCTACACCGCGCGCTACCTAATCGAACAGCTCGGCCTCACCGGCGAGGAAGACCCCACCCATCTCTCCGGCGGCGAAGCCCGGCGCGCCTCGCTGGCGCGGGTGCTGGCCCCATCGCCCGACATCCTGCTGCTCGACGAGCCGACCAACCACCTCGACCTGACGACGATCGAATGGCTGGAGAAAGACCTCGGCGGCCGTCGCACCGCACTCGTGATCATCAGCCATGACCGCCGATTCCTCGCGAACCTGACGCGCACCACCGTCTGGCTTGACCGCGGCGCCACGCGCCGGCTCGAGCGCGGCTTTGCCCATTTCGAGGAATGGCGCGACATGCTGTTCGCCGAGGAAGAGCGCGAACAACACAAGCTCGACCGCAAGATCGTCGCCGAAGAACACTGGATGCGCTACGGCGTCACCGCGCGGCGCAAGCGCAACATGCGCCGGGTCGGTGAATTGCAGGCATTGCGTGAAGAACGTCGTACCCATCGCGCCGCCGCCGGTAACGCCGCCATCACCGCCGGCACCGCCGCGCCGTCGGGCGTGCTGGTGATCGAGGCCGAGCATCTGACCAAGAGCTACGGCGACCGCGCGATCGTTGCCGACTTCTCGACCCGGATCCAGCGCGGCGACCGCATCGGCATCGTCGGGCCGAACGGCAGCGGCAAGACCACGCTGATCAGCATGCTGACCGGCGTTCTGGCGCCCGATGAAGGCGCCATCCGCCTCGGCGCAAACCTCGCGGTCGCCACGCTGAACCAGCACCGCGACAGCCTTTCCCCCAACACGACAGTCACCGAGGCGCTGACCGGCGGCAGCGGCGACACCGTGATGGTGAACGGCAAGCC
>DATDMA010000035.1:0-6326 GCA_036519015.1 Pseudolabrys sp.
TCGGCATCACGTTGGCACGGAGATTTGTCGGCCTTTTTGTCTCGTCACTCATTCGGCATTCCTTTGTCATGTTGCAGCTTCGGCCGCGGTCGTCGCGCGCCGCATCCAGGTCCGAGCGTTGTGGGATATCGCGCCGGCCGCCATGCCGCGGCGCTTGAGGCATCAAACGTCGGCGGCGATGAGATCGTAGGAGCCCCTGCGGCCGCGAGCATAAACCCTGGCAGCGATCGCGTAGATACGGTCGCGGTTGGCATCGAATGCCCGCAGCAGATCGTCCGCGTCCGACCGCAGATTTGGTTGAAGCCGTGTGAGCGCCTCCGCTGTCATGAAGAATGAGGCTTCCATCGAGCGGTCATATCCCCAGAAGCGAATTGCGCGCCGCGTTGCATCGTAACTGCGGCTATCGTTGGGAAAGCTGATCGTCATGTTGCCGGCCTTTCTGTCTTGCGACAGTCACGGGACGCACATCGCAGGAGCTTTGCCGAACAACCGCCGCCCATATACTTGCCGTATGGCGATCAAGTGCGGCCGCGAGCTCTATCGGACCAACAATCACCATATCAAACGACGATCGGGACGGACATCGTCTCCTTTGCCACGGGCGGCTTGGCTTTAAATGTTGCGTGCGTCATGGACACCGCCGTGCCTTTGGAATCGCTTGTGGTATCCACGCGGGAATCGAGCTGTTTCGCCAAAGCCTGGATTAGGCTGGTGCCGAGCCCGGCCTTGCTGTCGCCGGCCTTGACATCCGGCTTGCCGACACCGTTGTCGGAAACCGTCAGCTTCCAGTCGGTCTCGGCGACCTTGTACGAAACGACAATCGCGGCACCCTGCCATTCGCCGGGGAATGCATGCTTCAAGGCGTTCATCACGAGCTCGGTGACGATCAATCCGATACTTACGGCATCGCGCGATGCAGCGGTACCGGGATCGGCTTCAACCTTGAGCGAGATCGGCCGGCTGCCGCCGATCATCGATTGCGCCAACGTCTCACAGAGTTTGCTCAGATAGCTGGCGATTTCGATCGGCTGCTTCGGACCGGAGAGATGCAAATGCTGTTGGACCGCGGCGACCGACAGAACGCGCTGATGCGCATCCTCCAATTGCAATCGAGTTTCCTCCGACTGGACGGTCCGAGCCTTCATCAGGAGAATGCTGGCGATGATCTGCAGGCTGTTGGCGACGCGGTGCTGCATTTCCTCCAGCAGCATGTCCTTTTCCCGCAGCAGGTCCTGCATCTGCCGCTCGACCGCACGCCGTCCCGTGATGTCTTCGAATGCCAGCAGCACGGTCGCACGGCTTCCCTTTTCGTAGAAAACCATGCGGGCGTTCAAAACCATGACGCGCCGCCCGATCGCGGGAAACTCGTCGTCGACCTCGTATCCTTCAACGGCGATATGGTCCTTGCCGATCTTCTCCAGAAGACGGCGAAGCCCCGGGATGTCCCACTGACCGCTGTCGATCTCGTACAGCAAGCGTCCATGGACATCGGCGCTCACGAGCCGGAATGTCTGATAGAAAGACCGGCCGGCAGCGATGACCCGCAAATCCTGATCGAGCACTACGAAGGGGTCGCGCACGGTGTCGACGATCGCTTGCGCGAGCGTGATGGCGTCCTCGATGTCGATGAACGGGGCGTCCTTCGACAGTGTCGAAGTGAGCATGTGAACCTTTCGCCCTGCTCTCGAGCAAGGGCCAAGTCGCGCTAATTGTCGGCTTTAAGTGGCGCAAAATCCAATTTTGAAGAAGTTGCGCCGTTATCCGTAAGGAGTCGAGCGTCTAGCCATCACAACAGCGGGATGGGGTAATGCTTTGCCTGCAAGCAGAAGCAACGACGGTATGAATGACCTTTTTCGCCATTCAAACGCTCAAAGAGTGCCGAAACAGCCCCACGGGGAGAACGAGAACAATCAAAGCCGCGGGCAGGACGATCGGCGGCACGAGCCATATTCATATGATCTCCAAATATCAATAAAACATCATCTGAATGTCTTTCATTCAAACAACAACGTATATGGCCCTAAATCGCGCCAACCACAGGGGTTGAGGGCGCCGGCGCGGAAATAAAGATGGCGGCGTCCCCCGCCGCTACCGCAATGCCACCGGATCGTTTTGCCGCACCCTGTCGTGGAGGGGGCCTGTGGCGATATAACTAGACACACTCTGCTTTAAAGCGCACCTTTGGTGTTGCCGAAACGCCAACGCAAGTCGTTCGGATTACCACCAAAGCCTATCGTCGGACCCTTTTGAGCGCCCGTTCCCTCGTTTCGATGCATATCGAGCGAAAGGAAATCTCATGCGCACTCTCGTCGAGCCGCCGCCCTCGTCGCGCTGCGTCCACTGTGGGGGCGAGTTGCGACTGAAACAAGTTGAGGTCGCCAACCGAACGCTTGATTTGGAGAGCGAGATTTTTGTCTGCATAAAGTGCGGCCGCGAGCATTCGTGTACCGTGAGTCACAATCACAACGTCCGTCATGCGCCCAAAGTGCCGGGCAAGGCGGCCTAGACGTCATCCCAGAGTCACTCGGACATGATGGATGGCGCCGTCATCCACCAAACTGATGTGGACGGAGCCCTGCGGGAGCGCTTGGCCGTCCAGTTCCAGACTGGCAATGCCACGGCAAACACCGGTCGGATTGTCGACGTGGATTTCGTACCGCGTGGAATGGTGGAGAAATGCGATGTCGAACTCCTTCCACGCACGCGGGACGCAAGAATCGAACCGCAACGTTGCGCCCTCTACGTTGAGGCCCAAGATCGATTCAAGACCGGCGCGGTACATCCATCCGGCCGAGCCCGTATACCATGTCCACCCACCCCGCCCCACATGCGGCGCAACGGAGTAGACATCCGCACAGACCACGTAAGGCTCGACCTTGTAGCGCTGCGCGGCAGCGAAGGTGCGGGCATGGTTGATCGGATTGAGCATCGACAGCAATTCGGCTGCCTTGTCGCCGTCACCAAGCCTTGCAAGCGCCTGAACGGTCCACATCGCCGCATGCGTATATTGTCCACCATTCTCGCGGATGCCGGGGGGATAGCCCTTGATGTAACCGGGTTCGAGCGTGGTCTTGTCGAACGGCGGCGTGAATAGCAGCGCCAGGCCTTCATGACCGAGGATCAGGTTTTCGTCGACGGACGCCATGGCGCGCGCGGCGCGTGCCGGATCAGCCGCGCCCGAGATGACGCTCCACGATTGGGCGATGGAGTCGATTCGGCATTCATCGCTCGATGCTGAGCCCAGCGGCGTTCCATCGTCGAAATACCCGCGGCGATACCAGTCGCCATCCCAGCCCTCTTGCTCGAGGGCGGCGCGCAGCGAGTCCGCATGATGCCGCCAGGAGGCGGCCCGAACATGCTCACCCCGCCGCTCCGCGAACGCGACGAAATTGTCGATGGTGGCGCACAGAAACCACCCCAGCCAGATGCTTTCGCCCTGTCCTCCCGCCCCGACCCGGTTCAATCCGTCGTTCCAGTCGCCGCCGCCGATCAGCGGCAGGCCGTGTCGTCCGACCTTCAGGCTGCGATCGAGACCGCGCGCGCAGTGCTCGAACAGAGTGGCCCGCTCGTCCGATGCCATGGGCTGGAAAAATGCATCATGCTCGTCAACTCCGAGCGCCATGCCATCAAGGAAGGCCACCTGCTCGTCAAGGACGGAAAGGTCGCCCGTCGCCGTCACATATTGTGCTGCGGCATAAGGCAGCCAGAGAAAGTCATCGGACACGCGCGTGCGAATGCCCTTGCCTGACGACGGCAACCACCAGTGTTGAACGTCGCCCTCGATGAATTGCCGGCTGGCGGCGCGGAGGAGATGCTCCCGTGTCAGGCCCGGTTGCGTCAAGCAGAGGGCCATTCCGTCCTGCAGCTGATCGCGGAAGCCGTAGGCGCCGCTAGCCTGGTAGAAGCCCGATCGCGCCCATATCCGGCACACGAGCGTCTGATACAGAAGCCATCGGTTCAACAGGATATCCAGCGCGCGATCCGGCGTGCGCACCTGCACCGCGCCAAGCGTTCGCTCCCAGAATTGGCCCACATCGTTGAAAACAGCATCGAGGTTAACGGCACGATAGCGTTCCGCCAACGACAGCGCGTCTGCCGCGCTCGCGGCTTCGCCCAGCAAGAACACAATCTCGACTTCGCCCTTATCGGGTATCTCGACGGCGGTTTGCAGAACGCCGCACGGGTCGAGACCGGCGCCGACACGGTTAGACAGAGGATTTCGGCTGGCGAGCGCGGCCGGCATGGCGAAACTGCCGTTTCGGCCGATGAACTCCGTCCGATCGCCGGACCACGACCGCTGCCGGCCCATCAAATCGGCAAAGGCCACGCGCGAGCCGAACTCCATGCGCCACGGGTTGCGCGCGAGCATCACGCCTGTTTTCGGATCGATCTCGGTGACCACATAGGGTGCGCAAGCCGGACGCGAAGGCCCGAGCACCCACTCGACATAGGCCGTTATCGATAGCCTCCGCCGCCGGCCCGAGAGGTTCTTGATCTTCAGTCTCGAAATCTTGACGGAATCGTCGAGCGGCACGAATTGCAGGAGATCGAGCGCTATTCCGTTCGATACATGCTCGAACCGGCTGTAGCCCTGTCCATGTCTGGCAATGTAGCGGGACGCGTCGTTGCGGATGGGAAGAGCCGTCGCCGTCCACACCTCGCCATTGTCGTCGTCGCGCACGTAAAGGCATTCACCCGGAATGTCGCTGACCGGGTCGTTCGACCGGGGCGTGAGCAGGTTCTCCCGGCTATTGACCGACCAGGTGTAACCGCTGCCCTCCGCGGAGACCTGGAAGCCGAACGAGGGATTGGCGATGACATTCACCCAAGGCGCCGGCGTCGCCTGATCGCCGTCGAGGATGGTGACGTATTCCCGTCCGTCCCGGTCAAATCCGCCAATGCCGTTGAAGAATTCGAGCTGCGGCGGCGTGATGAACTCGGGAGGGCTGATGCTTCGCCGCGCCAGACGCGGCGGCTCGGCGGCGGGCGCGACTTCCTGCAGACGCTTGACTTGCTCGGCAAGGCTGCCACGGCGGCTCACGATCACCACGCGCGCCACTGTCTGCAGCAGGTTTCGCACCTCCGCCGATAGCAAATCGGCGCGCAGCAGAAATACGCTCCCCGGCGCCGCATCGTTTTCTAATGGCGATCGCGACAGGGTTACGCGGTGCACCGACTCCAAAGCAGATTGCAGATCCTGGACATAAGACGTGCTTCTCTCGTTGACGATCACCAGGTCGACCGCGAGCTGCTTCATACGCCAGTAGTGATGCGCGCGGATCAGCTGGCGCACGGTCTCTAGATGTTGGGCCTCATCGATGCGGCACAGCACGATCGGTAAATCGCCGGAGATACCGTGCGCCCAAAGCGCCGAGGGTCCGAGGTCATTCCGTTTGAGGATTTCAGCCGACGGCCGCAGCGTCGGGTCCGAATACATGACGCGATTGGCCAGGCGCTGGAAAAGGTGCGCCTCGTCCGGCGTTATTCCAATATGATGAAGCTGAACCTGAGCCTGGGTCCAGGCCAAGGTTGCCGCACGCTCGAACGCCGCGGCATCGTGGTGTTTGTCGGCGAGGCTGATGGCCTCGTCGCGCGAACGGGCCAGCACCGTCCAAAACGAGACGCGAACGGTCGCGCCCGGCGGTATCCGAACATAACGCCGAATGCTGAAGATCGGGTCGAGCACCGTGCCGACGGTATTGGAAAGGGGCCGGCCGCCGCCGATGGAAGCCGGGTTCTGTACGCCGTTGCCGCGTCCGAGGAATCGCGCCCGGTCGGTCTCGAATTCCAGTTCGCCGCGGGTCTCGCCTTCCACGACCGCCAGGTGGGCGGCCCACACCTCCGCTTCATCCGGCGCACGCCTTCGGCGCGTGGCCAGAAGCGCGCCAAGCTCGGGCGCAAATTCGGTCTGAACGAATAGTTTCGAGAATGTGGGATGCGATGCATCGTCGCTCGATGGCGCCAATACAACCTCGGAATAAGAGGTGATCTCGATCTCCCGCATGCGCGCGCCGAGATTCGAAACCGATACCCGTCTGACGTCCCCGTCGTCCTCGGGCGATACGACGACATCGAGCGTCGTCGTCAGGGTTCCGTCGCGTCTCGTGATTTCCGCACGATCCTCCGAAAACGCCACGTCGTAACTGTCCGGCCTGGCGCCGCTCGGCTGATAGCCGGCCGACCAAACCGCGCCATTCTCGACGTCGCGCAGATAGACATACGATCCCCACGCGTCGCAGGTGACATCTTCGCGCCAGCGCGACACGGCCAGATTCCGCCAGCGGCTGAAACCGGATCCGGCGGCAGTGATCATGACGGCGTAGCGG
>DATDMA010000036.1:0-7476 GCA_036519015.1 Pseudolabrys sp.
CGGCGCGCATCATCCGATGGGGCCGCTAGAACTCGCCGACTTCATCGGCCTCGATACGTGCCTGTCGGTGATGCAGGTGCTGCACGAGGGGCTGGCCGATTCCAAATACCGGCCGTGCCCGCTGCTGGTGAAATACGTCGAAGCCGGCTGGCTCGGCCGCAAGACCCAGCGCGGCTTCTACGACTACCGCGGCGAGAAGCCGATCCCGACCCGGTAACAGCGACCGCTACGCCGCCACCGGGTTCTCGACGAAATCCGCCATCTGCGCGGTCAGCGCTCGCGCGAAGGCCGGCCGCGCTTCGCAGCGCTGGCGATAGGCGTCGAGCACCGGAAACTGCGCGATCAGATCGCAGTGGCGCGGAATGCGCAGGACCGTCGTCATCAAGAGGTCGGCCGCTGTGAAGCGGTCTTCCAGATACTCGCGTCCGTCGAGCCAGTCGGAGAGCGACGTGAGCCGCGACTGCGCCAGCTGCAATGCCGCCGGCCGGCGCTGCTTTGCCCAGTCTGCATCGGCGTGAAACAAATCGATCGCCGTCAGGTTCTGAATGTGCGGTTCGATGGAATTGAGCGCCGCGAACATCCAGGCCGTCATGCGCATCCGGCCTTTGGCATCGGCCGGCATCAAGGCGTCCGATTTCTCCGCGATATGCAGAACAATGGCGCCCGATTCAAACAGCACCATCCCGTCCTCTTCAAAGGCAGGCACTTGTCCGAACGGCTGCATGGCCCGGTATTCTTCGGACGCCTGATCCTCGCGCCCGATCAGCCACGCTTCATACGGTAGCCCTGCTTCTTCCAGAGCCCACCGCACCCGCAAGTCACGGACCAGTCCGCGCGCGAAGGGCGGTACCCAGCGAAATGCGCTCACCGAAATCATGGTCTTCCTCCCCAAAAATATGTCGTGTGCTTCGTTTGCGTAGTCAGCTCAGCCGCAGCACGAAGCTTTCTCCGGTGCAGCCTCGTAGCGGTCGTGATGCCGCACCCAAGCCATGGTCCATGGCAGCGCATCCTCGTCGCGACCCTTCGGTGCGAAGTCGAGGAAATTGTAGGCGCCGACCAGGATGTCGAGCCCGCGTGCATAAGACGAGTAAGTGTGGAAGATTTCGCCGGCCTCGTTCTTCGTGAACACGCTCAGGCCCGGTGCTTCCTCGCTCGGAAATTCCATCAGCTCGTAATTGTAATAGACCTTGCCGCCGGCGCGCTCTTCGGGCGTGAACGACACATGGAAATCGCGGTTGAAGCTGTTGCCATTGGATGAGACCCACGGGAAGCTCCAGCCCATGCGCTTCTTGAAGGCGCCGATCTCGGCCATCGGCGCGCGCGATATTGCGGCGAAGCTCACGTCGCGCTGGGCGAGGTGAGGGAGTGCGCCGTCGAAATGATCGGCGAGGAACGAGCAACTCGGGCAACCTTCCGGCCAGCCGGGACCGAGCATGAAGTGATACACGATGAGCTGGCTGCGTCCATCGAAAAGGTCGCTGAAGGGAACGCGCCCGTGCGGGCCCTCGAACACGTAGCGCGTGTCGACTTTCACCCAGGGCAGAGCGCGGCGTTGCTGGCTCAATTCGTCGCGCTGCCTGGTGAATTCCTTTTCCTTCGCCAGCAACGCTTGCCGCGCGGCCAGCCATTCAGTCTGCGAAACGACGGTGTGTTGCATGACGCATACTCCGTGATGTCACGTGGGGGATCACATTTTCGCCGGGGTCATCCAGCCGATGCCGGCGCCGCCCGGCTCGCGCAAGATGGCGATGCGGCCGACGTCGGGCACATCGAAGATCGGACGCATCAGCGTGGCGCCGGCGGCCTCCGCCTTCTTCGTGCGTGCATCGACGTCGTCGACGGCGATGTAGGACATCCAGCCCTCCGGCACGCCGTCGAACTGCGGGGCCGTTATGGGGAAAATCCCGCCAATGTACTGGTCGCCCATTTTCGCCACCCAATAAGTGCCGTCCGGCATCGGCATGGGATCAAACGTCCAGCCGAGCGTTTTTCCGTAGAAGGCTTTGGCCTTCTCGGCATCGCGCGTCATCAGCTCGTTCCAATAGAAGGAGCCGTGCGTCCAGGGTTGTGGCATCGATACCTCCCGTTGTGTTCAGGCGAGATATTGTTCGAGCTTTTCCATTGCGCCGGTCCAACCGCCCTGATGGCGATCGCGCGCGTCTTCGTCGAAGAACTGTTCGTGCAGCAGCGTCATCAGCGTGCCGGTGCCGTCCGGCTTGAAGGTGAGCGTCACCAGCGATTCCCGCTCGGGCGTTGACACCCAGGCCCAAGTGAAGACCAGCTTCTCGTTCGGCACGACTTCGCGATAGACGCCGCTGACGTCATGCTTCTCGGCGTCGCCGGGCTTCTGCATCACGATGCGATAACGGCCGCCGACGCGCACGTCGGCCTCGGCGAGGATGGTCCGGTTCTCGCCGGGACTCATCCATTGCTTCAGCTTTTCCGGGTCGGCCCACGCGGCGAAGACTTTCGCGGGCGGGGCGTTGAAGCGGCGTTTGATGGTGAGGCTGGGCTTGGTGGCGAGGTCGGTGGCCATGAGTCATCCTCCAAAAATGCGGCAAGGCGGTCGAGCCGCTCGGTCCAGAAGCGCTGGTAGCGATTGAGCCAGTCGGTTGCTTCCTGCATCGGTGCGGCGCGCAGCCGGCAAGAGACGGTGCGCCCGCTTTTCTCGCGCGTGACGAGCCCGGCATCCGACAGCACGTCGAGATGCTTCATGACGGCCGGCAGCGACATGTCGAACGGCCGCGCGAGTTCGCTGACCGACAGGCTCTCCCGCTCGCTCAATTGTGCCAGCAATGCCCGCCGTGTCGGATCGGCCAGCGCCGCAAAGGTACGATCAAGCGTCTCGGTCGAATAGTAAACCATGTGGTTAAGTATAGGCCCGTGAGCGAGCCTGTCAAGCCGGGCGTCGTCATTTGCAATTTGTTGAGAACTACGCCGTTAGAGGGGGACCATGGACCCGACCTCAGTCGCCGCTGCCATGACCGGCGCCCAGATGAGCAGCACGCAAATGGCCTTGGCGGCCAAGATGTTGCGCATGAACGCAGACGCCGAAGCGTCCGTCGCGAAGCTGATCGAGTCAGCGCAGCAGAATTTGGCGAGTCTCGCGAACGTTGCCGCGGGCGTGGGCCAGAACCTCAATATCAGCGCGTGAGCAGGGCCGACCTGCCGGGTCGGCTAACCCTTTCCCAGCGCCGCCTGGATCAGCTTCACGGCGTCGCCGCTCGCCCATTCGGCGGGGCCGGCGATGGTGCCGATTTCGCAGCCCTGCGGATCAATCAGCACGGTGGTCGGCATGCCGAAGGCCCGGCCGATCGCCTTGAGCTCCTGGAAGCTCTTGGCGCTGGCGTCGGCGTAATAGCCGAGCTTCTGCACCCCGATGTCCTTGAGGAACGTCTTTGGCTTGTCGGGGTCGCGGGTGTCGATATTCACCGCCACCACCTGGAAGGCGGGGCCGCCCAGCTTCTGCTCCAACGCATCGAGGGTGGGCATCTCCTTGCGGCAGGGCACGCACCAGGTCGCCCACAGATTCAACAGCACCGTGCGCCCACGCCAGTCGGCGAGGGTAAGGGGCTTGCCGCTGGCGTCCTGGAACGCGAGGTCCGGGATGCGCAGGGGGCTCTTGGCCACGTTCACCGCCGCGACCTCGCCATGCGCGAAGGGGGCCACCTTCTTGGCGGTCTCCACCGCCGGCCGGCAGGCCGTGTCCCCGCCCGCGTTGCGCGTCAGGGCCGTAATCCCGTATACCCCCGCCAGTCCGACGACCACGCCGGCAAGACCGCCTGCCAGGATCATGGCAAGCCGCTTCTTGGCGAAACCGGATGAAGGACGTGTCGGCTCGGTCATGGTCGGCGAAACCTCAGTTACGATGCCAAGAGCGGTCAAGAGCGGAACGATGAGCAACAAAATGTGGGGCGGGCGGTTTGCCTCTGGCCCCGACGCCATTATGGAGGAGATCAACGCCTCCATCGACTTCGACCGGCATCTTTACCGGCAGGACATCGCCGCGTCCAAGGCCCACGCGGACATGCTGGCCAAGCAAGGCATCATTGGGGCCGACGATGCGAAAAGCATCGCTCACGGTCTAGACACGATCCTGTCAGAGATCGAATCCGGCAAGTTCACCTTCCAGAAGGCGCTGGAAGACATCCACATGAACGTCGAGAGCCGGCTCGGCGAGTTGGTCGGCGCTTCGGCCGGCCGCCTGCACACCGCCCGCTCGCGCAACGATCAGGTGGCGACCGATTTCCGCCTCTGGATGCGCGACACCATCGACACGCTCGATGCGGCCTTCGCCGGCTTCCAGAAGGCCTTGGCCACGAAGGCGCTGGAGCACGCCGGCACGGTGATGCCGGGCTTCACGCACCTGCAGACCGCGCAGCCGGTCACGTTCGGCCATCATCTGTTGGCCTATGTGGAGATGGCGGCGCGCGATCGCGGCCGCTTCGCTGACGCGCGCAAGCGACTCAACGAATCTCCGCTGGGCTCCGGCGCGCTGGCCGGCACGTCGTTTCTCCTCGACCGCGACATGACGGCGAAGGCGCTCGGCTTCGACCGGCCGACGGCGAATTCGCTCGACGCCGTGTCCGACCGCGACTTCGCCATGGAGACACTCGCCGCCGCCTCGATCGCATCGGTTCATCTCTCGCGGCTCGCCGAAGAGATCGTGATCTGGACCTCGCCGCTGGTCGGCTTGGTCAAGCTCTCCGATAAGTTCACCACCGGCTCCTCGATGATGCCGCAGAAGCGCAACCCGGACGCTGCCGAACTGGTGCGCGCCAAAGCGGGCCGCGTCATCGGCGCGCTCAACGGGCTGCTCATCGTGATGAAGGGCCTGCCGCTCGCCTATGCCAAGGACATGCAGGAGGACAAAGAGGGCGTCATGGACGCGCTCTCGGCCTTATCGCTGTCGATCGCGGCCATGGCCGGCATGATCGCCGATCTCGAACCCGATACGGCGCGCATGAAGAAGGCCGCTGGCGAAGGCTATGCGACCGCCACCGATCTTGCCGACTGGCTGGTGCGGTCGCTGAAGATCCCGTTCCGCGAGGCGCATCACGTCACCGGCCGCATTGTCGCCAAGGCGGTGGAGGAGAAGCTGCCCCTGCATCGCCTGCCGCTCGCCGCCCTGCAGGCGATCGAGCCGAAAATCACCGAGGACGTGTTTTCGGTGCTTTCGGTCGACCGCTCGGTGAAAAGCCGCGTCAGCTATGGCGGCACGGCGCCGAAAAACGTTCGGGCGCAGGCGAACAAGTGGCTGCGCAAGCTCGACAAGGCGAAATCCTGACTTCGCCTCCGACCCCCGTTTTGCTATGGTGCCCCGCATGCAAGCCGTGTCCTCCCTGAGCCGCCCGTTCCTTCGCCTCGCCGTCATCGGCGCGCTGGCGGCCGCATTGGGGCTCGCGGGCTGCGGGCGCAAAGGTCCGCTCGATCCGCCGCCGTCGGCGGCCGCCCCCGGAGCCCAGCCACAGGCGACGAACCAGCCGCCCAGCATCATGGGCCCGTTCGGTCCGTCGTCGCCCAGTAGCGGGCAAACGGCGAACAGCGGCGGCGCCGGCGCCGGTGCCGGCATCGACTCCAGCGGCCAGGCCATCGCGCCGAAGGGCGAGCACAAACGCATCCCTCTCGACTCCTTGCTCAACTGAGCGCGCCATGCACCACTTCGCCTATCGCGACGGCGTCCTTCACGCCGAAGCGGTGAACCTCGATGCACTGGCGGCCAGCGTCGGTACGCCGTTCTATTGCTATTCCACCGCCACGCTGACGCGGCACTACAACGTCTTCGCCGGCGCCTTCGCCGACGTGGACGCGCTCGTCTGCTACGCGATGAAGGCGAACTCCAACCAGGCGGTGATCCGCACGCTGGGCAAGCTCGGCGCCGGCGCCGACGTGGTGTCGGGCGGCGAGCTCAAGCGCGCGCGCGCCGCCGGCATTCCCGCCGACAAGATCATGTTCTCCGGCATCGGCAAGACCGCGGCCGAGCTCGCGCTCGCCATCGACGAGGGCATCCTCTGCATCAACGTCGAGTCGGAGCCCGAGCTCGAACTGTTGTCGTCGATCGCTGAATCGAAAGGCCGCGCCGCGCACATCTCGGTGCGCGTCAATCCCGACGTCGACGCCAAGACGCATCACAAGATCGCCACCGGAAAGTCCGAGAACAAGTTCGGCATTCCGATCAGCCGCGCACGCGAGGTCTACGCGCATGCGGCGCGGCTCAAGGGCATCAAGGTCGCCGGCGTCGACATGCATATCGGCAGCCAGATCACGGACCTCGATCCATTCGGCAGCGCTTTCGCGTTGCTCGCCGACTTCGTGCGCGAGCTGCGCGCCGACGGCCACACGATCTCGCACGTCGATCTCGGGGGCGGCCTCGGCATTCCCTATCACGATGATAACGAGCCGCCGCCGCGTCCGGAAGAGTACGCAGCCGTCGTAAAGCGCGCGACGCGCGATCTGAACTGCCGGCTCATCTTCGAGCCCGGCCGCCTGCTGGTCGGCAATGCCGGCATCCTGGTCACGCGCGTCCTCTTCGTGAAGCACGGTGAGGCCAAGACCTTCGTCATCGTCGACGCCGGCATGAACGACTTGATCCGCCCAACCCTCTACGACGCCTATCACGAGATCTGGCCGGTGCAGCAGTCCGCGCCGTCCGCGCGGCGAATCCGCGCAGACGTGGTTGGCCCAGTGTGCGAGAGCGGTGATTTCCTCGCGCATAACCGCGACATCGTCGAGCCTGCGAGCGGCGCGCTGCTCGCTGTCATGACGGCCGGCGCCTATGGCGCCGTGCAAGCCGGTACCTATAATACCCGGGCGCTGGTGCCGGAGGTTCTGGTCAACGGCGCCGAATGGGCGCTGATCCGGCCGCGCCTCGAAACTGACGCATTAATCGCGCTCGATCGCATTCCGGAATGGCTCTAGGCGCACAAATACGCGCGTGGCCCGGGAAATTTCCGCGTGTTAGCGTGTCGACTGCGTGAGATTCTCCAGGCCGGCGACGGAGCGGCTTTTGGATAGTTTGGACGGACAGCCTCACGACCGGGAACCAACCACCCGGGCCTTGTTGGCGCGAGCACTGCAGCGTGCGCGCGGCAGCCTCCTGTGGGAGCGCCTGTGGCCCGCTTTGGCCACGTTGGCCACCGCATTGGGTCTGTTTCTGGCTTTCTCCTGGGCCGGGCTGTGGCTGGTGCTACCGCCGCTCGTTCACATCGCCGCGCTGGTTGTTTTCCTGGTCGCCATCCTGGCGGCGGCGTTTCCGCTGCTGCGTCTGCGGCTGCCGAGCGACACCGAGGCCCTGCACCGGCTCGACCGCGTCAGCGGCGAACTGCACCGCCCGGCCACGGCCGTTACCGATCGCATCGCGGCCCATGATCACGATCCTGTGACGCAGGCGCTGTGGCGCGCGCATGTCGAGCGCGCGCTGCTCTCGGCGCGCCGGCTCAAGGCGGGCTGGCCGACACCGAAGGTCGCGCTGCGCGA
>DATDMA010000037.1:0-4732 GCA_036519015.1 Pseudolabrys sp.
CTCGGTCTGCTCGGCGCTCCAGTATTCATGTTCCAGGAAGGCCACGATGCGGTCGCGGAGAACGCCTATCGCGAGATCGCCCGGCTCTCGCGCGGTGCCTATTGCCGCTTCGACACCGGTGCCGCGCATGAGCTGCGTGAACTGCTCCGTGCGGTCGCGGCCTATGCGGCTGGCGGCCGCAAGGCGCTCGCCGACATGGCGGCGCGCCGCTCGGGGAGCGCGCAGAAGCTCCTGGCGCAATTGAGCTGACGCCGATGCTGTTATTTGGTCTGCTGGCGCTGGTGCTCGCCCTTTGGGTGCTCAACGTCATTTCCAAGGTCGACCCGAAGGTCGGCGCGCGCGTCCTCAAGGCGGGCGGCGGCTTGCTGTCGCTTGGCTTTGCGGTGTTCTTAGGTTTGCGCGGCGAGGTCGGCGTCGCCATTCCGCTCGGCGCGTTCGGCCTCGGCCTGCTCGGCTGGCTGCCGTTCGGAACGGGCGGTTTCTCCCAGCGCACGAAAAAGAGCCGCGGGCAGACTTCGCGTGTGCGCTCGCCCTATGTCGAGATGGAGCTCGACCACGACAGCGGCGACATGCGCGGACGCATCGTCACCGGACAGTACCAAGGAGTCCCCCTCGAACAACTCGGTGTAAGGACGCTTGTCGGTCTGCTCGGCGATATGGACGACGAAAGCCGCGCGCTATTGATGGCGTATCTTGACCGCCGGGATGCCCGCTGGCGTGAGCACGCGAATGGTGACGCGGCACCGGGGCGGGCTGCGGCGAGCAGCGGTAAAATGACCGAAAAGGAGGCCTATCAGATCCTTGGCCTGGAGCCCGGCGCGAACGCCGACGCGATCAGCCGTGCGCATCGCACGCTGATGAAAAAACTGCATCCCGACCAAGGTGGGTCGACTTATCTCGCGGCCCGGGTCAATGAAGCCAAGGACATCCTTCTTCGCCGCCATCGCTGAGGTACTCCTGACGCAACACCACCATCAGCAGCTCCTGGTCCGGCGCATCCCTGTTATCGATCTTTTTGTTTGCGCATGATCATTTCCGAAAAACAGGTGCCTAACCCCGATCAAGTCGGAGGGACAGGCGATTTCGGGATTACGCGCTTTATCCTCAGTTCTTCAGCAACATGCACGGGATGTCGCTGCGCTTGAGGTGCTTGCAGGCGGCTTCCGCCTGATCTTTTTCCAGGCCCGCAAAGCGGGCACGGAACATCGATTTCTCGCCTCTGCTCACCCGTTCGGTGAAGGGATCGGCTTTGGTGAGCTGATCCTTGGCCTTGCTCTGGCAGATGCCCAGCCGCTGCTTGGCGTCGCTCTCGTCGTCGAAGGCGCCGACCTGGATCATCCATCCGCCGTTGCGCGGCTTGGCCGAGACTTCCGCTGTCGAGGCGGTCACCGGCACGCTATCGCCGGCCGAAGCGACCTTGTTGGCGGGCAGCACGCCGAGCACGCCAGGCTTGGCGCCGGGTGGGGGCGGTAGCGGCGCAGCTTCGGCCTTGACGGTCGAGACCGTTGTGACATTCGCGGTCGCCGGCGAGGGCGCGAGCTTGCGGCTATCGGGCGACGGCGGCGACAGCGAGGCCGTGCGCATGCCGCCCGCCCTTACGGTAAAGGTCTTGACCTTGTTCGGCTTGATCGGATCGGTGGAGCCGGACTCTGGCTGATCGGGCACTTGCGCAGGCGCCGCGGCCGCGAAGGATTGGACGGGCGCCGAGACCGGCGCAGCTACGGGCCCCGCGACGGCAACCTTGGTTTCCTTGACCGCCTTGATCGCGGGAGCATCGTCGCGGGCGTCCGCTGTCTCGACACCTTCGACGAGCGGCGGCGCGGTGCGCTTCGCCGACGCGATGTTGATGTTGTTCTCGATCAGGCTGACGACGCGCGCGTCGCGCGCATTGGCGGTGCGGCCGCCGAACACCACGGCGATGACGTGGCGGTTGTTACGACGCACCGAGGTGACGATGTTGAAGCCGGAGGCGCGGATGTAGCCGGTCTTCATGCCGTCCACGCCGGGCAAGCGCCCAAGCAGATGGTTGTGGTTGCGAATCACCTTGCCGCGGAACACGAAACTCGGGGTCGAGAAGTAGTAATAATATTGCGGGAAGCGATCCTGCATGGCGCGCGCGAGGATGGACTGGTCGCGGGCCGTGGTGATTTGCAGGTCGTCCGGCAGGCCCGAGGCGTTGTGGTAGAAGGTGTGCTTCATGCCGAGCTCGCGCGCCTTGGCGGTCATCATGCGGCCGAAGTTCGTCTCATCGCCGCCGAGCGCCTCGGCGATGATAACCGCGACGTCATTGGCTGATCTGGTCACAATGCCGCGGATGGCGGGCTCGACCTTGATGGTCTCGCCCGGCTTGAGGCCAAGCTTCGATGGTGCCTGCGACGCGGCATGGGCGGAGACGGGCAGATCGGTGGTGAGGGAAATCTTGCCGGACGCCAGACGCTCGAACAGCAGGTAGAGCGTCATGATCTTGGTGATCGAAGCCGGATGCCGCGGGCTGTCCGCGTTTGTCTCCTGCATGATCGCACCGGAATTGGCGTCGACCACGATCGAGGCGTAGGACGGCTGGTAGCTGTCGGCTGCGGCGGTGCGCACGCGGTGGTGCCGGCGCCCGCGGGCGTCAGCGGCGCTGGTGACCGCGGTCGCGACGATGAGGGTTGCCAAACCGAGGGCGCCCCAACGAAGACTGCGTTGGCAAAAGGCTCCCCCCAGCAACATTCGCTCTCCCTCAACCCGGTTCTAAAGTTGCTATTAGCCAGCCATCGTGGCCATTTTATAGCGCCGCAGCGCCGCGACAATTGATAACGGTAGGAGAGCGTGGTTTAAAAAAGATTAAGGCATGTCTCAGATTTTACAGTACTTTTCGCATCGCAGTAGAAGGCTTGACTTTTTTGTGCAGTGCAATATAACGTGATTATACCCAGGGCTCGCCCGGGTTCTGTTGAGCACATTAGGCCGCACTATGCGGGCCGGGAAGGGATCACGATGGTCAAGAACTTTGAGGACCTGCAATTGGTCGGCAAAGAGAATGTCGATCTCGCTCTGAAATCCATGGGGGCCGTCTCGAAGAGCGCCCAGGCGATTGCTGTCGAAGTGGCGGACTACTCGAAGAAGGCGTTCGAGGACAGCTCCGCGGCGATGGAGAAGCTGTTCGGCGTCAAGTCGTTCGAGAAGGCGATCGAAGTGCAGACGGAATATGCCAAGACCGCTTACGAAGGTTTCGTGGCCAAGGCCTCCAAGATCAGCGAGCTCTATGCCGACCTCGCCAAGGAGAGCTACAAGCCGTTCGAAAGCATGATCGCGAAGGCCAAGTAAGCGCTTCACGCTCACTGCAAGATTTGAAGTTTCAAGACTTGAACTTCCAAGACTGAAGTCCTTCAAGCCCGGCGCGTCTGCCGGGCTTTATTTTTTGGTGGCCAGAGTTCATTCCTGAAAAGCGCGACGGGCGGGCAGGGTGCCCCCGCCCGCCCGTTATGTCTTGCAACGGCGGTCTTACTGGGCCACCCGCAATTGGGTGAGACCGGTGCCGATTTTGTTGAACGTGGTCAGGATCTGGTTTGCCGACGTCACGATGAAGAATTTGGTCGAGTCGCTGGCGCAATTCTTCAGCAAGGTCGAGGTCGGGTCGCCACCGGTGTTCACCTGAATGGTGTAGATCGTAATGCCGCTCGCCTTGATGTTCGCGCAGGTGCCAGAACCGTTGCTGGTCTGATACATGCGATTGTCGACTTGCGACTGCGAACTGTACCAGCGGTCCTCCGTGTTCAGACCGTCCGAGAGCAGAATGATGATCTTCTGATATTGATAGTCCGAACTCGTGAGCGGGGCGACGAGGGGGCCGCCGCCGACCAGCGACTGCCAAGCCCAGACCAAGCCGATCGGTTGGTTGGTGTTGCCGTTCGGTTGCATGGAGTCGACGAGGCTACTCATCGACGCCCAGTTATAGTTCAGCCCCATCATTGCAACCGGGCAACTGCCGTATTGCTCGGCCGGGAAAAGCGACGCGGGCACGGTGGGGTCTGGATTCTGAGCCGATTGGTCGTAATCCGTGGTGGTATTCGGGACCTGCGTCATATCGCGGTCCGTGATGCAGCCGTTCCAGGTGTTGTGGTTATCCGGCACCCACGTCGTCGTGGTGGTGCATTTCTTCGTTGATTTGCCGTTCTTGCCCGTTTTTGTCGAGGTGCAAGTCTGCGTCGAGTTGTCGTGCCCGTTGTCGTCGTCCCAGTCGTCCCAATCTATCCAGTTGGCGTTATAGTAGGTGGAGCCGACATTGACGTCCTTGCTGAAGGGGATGATCGAGACGTAAACGTCACCGTTATTAGAGGCGGCCGCCTGCAATTGGCCGAGCAGGCTCTTGGTCGCGCTCTTGAGCGCGGTCATCTTGCCGTCGGAGGACATCGATCCGGTATTGTCGAGGGCGAGCGCCACGCGCAGGCGTGTCGAGCCCCACTTGGTGGTCGATGTGCCGTTTATGTTGATCGTGTTGTAGCCGAAGATGCCCATGAAGTTGGTCTGCATCGGCGCCGAGCCGTTGACTACGACGGACGAGCCGCCCGCGGTGGTGTAGCTCGCCGTGATGACGGGGTTCGGCGCATCCGGCCGGTTGAACAACGCCTTGAAATACGCGGTGCCGTTCGCCTGGAGCTGAGCCGGCGTGTCGGTTGCTGCTTCCTTCGACAGCATGAGTGCGGTGGAATCGAGCGCGGCCTGCATCGCCGACTTAACCGAATTGGCG
>DATDMA010000038.1:0-10971 GCA_036519015.1 Pseudolabrys sp.
CTGGATGCCGCGCTTTCGCGGGGCATGACAGCGGAGATTACCCCGCCGCCTTGATCAGCCGTTCGGCGGCGGCGCGGGCCTCTGCGGTGATCTCGGCGCCGGCGAGCATGCGGGCGATCTCCTCACGCCGCTTCTCGGCCGCCACCTCGGTAACGCGGGTGGCGACGCGTTTGCCCTTTTCCAGCGCGTCCTTGCTGATGACATAGTGGCGGTCGGCGCGGGCCGCCACCTGCGGTGCGTGCGTCACGGCCAGCACCTGCACGCGGCGCGCGAGACGCGCCAGGCGCACGCCGATGGCGTCCGCCACGGCGCCGCCGACGCCGGTGTCGATTTCGTCAAACACGAGCGTAGGCGCCGAGCCGCGGTCGGCCAGCACCACCTTCAGCGCCAAGAGAAAGCGCGAGAGCTCGCCGCCCGAGGCGACCTTCATCAGCGGGCCGGGACGCGTACCGGGATTGGTCTGCACCCAGAACTCGACGCGGTCGATGCCGTTCGGCCCGGCCGCGCCGGCGTCGCTGACGATCTCCGTGGAGAAGGTGGCACGCTCGAGCTTGAGCGGCTTGAGCTCGGCGTTCACCGCCTTGTCGAGCGCGGCCGCGGCCTTCGCGCGCGCCTTGGAGAGCGCGTCGGCCGCCTTGCGGAAGTCGGCTTCGGTCTGCGCGGCGGCGGCCTCAAGCGCCTTGAGCTTGTCCTCGCCGGCATCGATCAGCGCGATGTCGTCCTTGTACTGCTGCGCCAGCGCGGCGAGATCGTCGACCTGCACGTTGTATTTGCGGCCCGCTGCGCGGAGCGCGAACAGCCGCTCCTCGATGCGCTCGAGCTCGAGCGGATCATAGTCGGCGGCGCGCAAGGCGGCTTCGAGATGCGCGCGCGTTTCCTCCAGCGCGTTGAGCGCGGCGTCGAACGACTTCACCGCCGGCTCGACCAAGGCAGGCGCCTGGCTGGTGCGGCGCTCCAGCCGGCGGATGGCAGCGGCGAGCGCCGGCACCGAGGAGTTTGAACCGGCGATCACGTCATGCGCGTCGCGCAAATCCTCGGCGACCTTCTCCGACTGCATCATCGTCGTGCGCCGTGAGGCGAGCGAGGTTTCCTCTCCGGCCTGCGGAGAGAGCTTGTTGAGCTCGTCGACGGCATGGCGCAGCCAGTCGCCCTCGCGCTTGGCGTGTTCGACCTGGGCCTTGTGTGCGTCGGCGGCCTCGCGGGCGGCGCGGCGAGCCTCCCACAGCGCTTCGACCTTGGCGGCGTCGGCCTCCAGCCCAGCGGAGGCATCGAGCAGACGGCGATGGGTGCCGGCATCGACCAGCGCACGGTCGTCGTGCTGGCCGTGGATCTCGACCAGCGCGGCGCCGAGTTGCTTGATCACCTGCACGCTGACGGGCTGATCGTTGACGAAGGCGCGGGTGCGACCGTCGGCAAGCTGCACGCGGCGCAGGATCAGATCGTCCTCGACGGGGATGTCGTTGGCGGCGAGCAGCGCGCGCGCCGGGTGCTTCTTGCCGACCTCGAACACGGCAATCACCTGCCCCTGCTCCACCCCGTGGCGCACGAGCGATTGGTCGCCGCGCCCGCCGAGCGCGAGCGCGAAGGCGTCGAGCAGAATCGACTTGCCGGCGCCGGTCTCGCCGGTGAGCACGGCAAGGCCCTCGGCAAAATCGATGTCGAGGCGGTCGATCAGGACGATGTCACGGATCGAAAGTCGGGAGAGCATGTTGGTCGGCCGCTTCTACCCTTCGTCATGCCCGGGTTCATCCCGGGCATCCACGCCTTGCAGATTCGCGGCTATCATTAAAGACGTGGATGGCCGGGACAAGCCCGGCCATGACGCTGTGGGCAGGTCTCAAACAGAAGTCATTCCGCTGGCGCCCGCAGGGTGACAGCGGACGAGCCCGGAATCAATAATCCTCAACGCTGCGGCGTATGGATTCCGGGCCCGCTCGCTACGCTCGCGTCCCGGAATGACGGGGAATACTGCGCCCCGGAATGACGAATCAGCCCAACCCGATCTTACGGAACGCTTTGCTGATCCAGGAACCCTTGTTCTCGGCGGTGGGCTCGCCGCCGCCGTTCTTCACCAGCGTATAGGCGTGCTTGTACCAGTCGCTGTCGGGGAAATTGTGCCCGAGCACGGCGGCCGCGGTCTGCGCCTCGTCGACGATGCCGAGCGCCATATAGGATTCGGTCAGCCGCTCCAGCGCCTCTTCGACGTGCCGCGTGGTCTGGTAGCGGGTCACGACCACTTTGAATCGGTTGATGGCGCCGGTGTAGTCCTTCTTTTCCAGGTAATAGCGGCCGATATCCATCTCCTTGCCGGCGAGGTTGTCGCGGGCGACTTCCATCTTCTGCTTGGCGCTGGTCGCGTATTCGCTGGTCGGATATTTGCGCACCACCTCATCAAGCGCGGCGAGCGCCTTGTCGGTGCCATCCTGGTCGCGGCTGATGTCGGGGATCTGGTCGTAATAAGACGCGCCGATGAGATACTGAGCGTAAGCCGCGTCAGGGCTGCCCGGATGCAGCGTGATGTAGCGCTTGGCCGCGGTGATGCAGTCCGCGTATTCGCCGGCCTGGTAATAAGAGAAGGCCGACATCACCAGCGATTTGCGTGCCCATTCCGAATAAGGATGCTGGCGGTCGACCTCTTCGAACTTCTTGACCGCGTCTTTCGGCGCATTCTTGGCGTTGAGGTAGAAGAGGCCCTCGTTGTAAAGGCGGTCGGCCGCCTCGTCGGGCGGCGTGTCGTCTTTCTTGCCGAACAGGTCGAGGCTGCCGCAGGCGCCAAGGCTGGCGGCGAGCACCACCATCGCCACAAGGCGGACGAGCGGGCGCCGGCGGGCGCGCACGGGCGACGTCATGAACGCGAAGTCCCCAGCCATCGGCGCGATATCCTCACGAACGGAACGCTTCCGCACAATTCATCAGCTTCTTTAGCTGCTTCCCCCGAAGGGCCTGACGCAAAGATCCTCGTCTGACCCCGGGCTGTGCTGGTCTAGACGAAAAAGCACGGCCTCGCCAAGCGATTAAGCCGACATTCAGCCGGGATTAAGGCGGACCCTTAACCGGGAAAGCCCTTGCCTTTCAGGATACGTCCGGGCCGAAAGCCGGTGCCGGGAGGCCGGCGGGCGCCTGAGCCTGGCCGCGGACACGGCGGGTACTCTCGGCAACCTCGATCACCCGCCAGGCGGTCGGATCGGCGATCAGCGCCGACAGCACCGCGTGATTGAGCTTGTGGCCGCCGCGGACTGTGCGATAGGCGGCGAGCAGCGGCTGTCCGGCGAGGGCCAGATCGCCGACCGCGTCGAGCACCTTGTGGCGCACGAACTCGTCCGGATAGCGCAGGCCATCGGAGTTCAGGACACGATCGTCGCTGACCACCAGCGTGTTGTCGAACGAAGCGCCGAGCGCGTAGCCGGCGCTCCAAAGCTTGGCGACGTCCTTCATGAACCCGAAGGTGCGCGCGCGCGCGATCTCGCGGCGGAAGCTCACGGGCTCGATATCGAGCGCCATCGCCTGCTTGCCGATGAGCGGATGATCGAACTCGATCTCAGCCTCGACGCGGAAGCCGTGCTGGTAAGGGCGCAGCTCGCCGAAAGCGCCGTCCTTCGACACGCGCACCGGCTTGATGACTTCGATGTAACGGCGCGGCAGCGCGCGCGTGGTGAGACCGGCCTGATCGAGCGCGTCCACGAAGGCAGCGGCGCTGCCGTCCATGATCGGCACTTCCGGCCCGTCGACCTCAACCACGACATTGTCGACGTTAAGCCCACGCAGCGCGGCGAGCAGATGCTCAGCCGTGGAGCACAGCGGGCCCTTGGCGTCGCCGAGCACGGTGGCAAATTCGGTGGCGGTAACGGCGCGCACATCGGCGCGGATTTCGCGCTCGAGCGAGCCGTCGGCGCTCACGCGCTGAAAGACGATACCGCTATCGTCGTCGCCGGGATTCAAAGTCAGCGTAACCGGCTTGCCGGAATGAACACCGACGCCGGAAACGGCTACCTGATCACGGAGCGTTGTTTGTTTAGCGCCCTTCATCAACCCGCTTTCCGTCGGCTCGCGTACGAGCCGCACGGCCCCATCTTGAAGCCCCCTGAGGGCCACATTTCAGCCTTCACTCAAAACCCGCCTGAAAGACTTGGCGGCATCCCCCTGCGACTGAAAAGTCCCTGTCACGGCCGAAACTTAGGCCAAAGCGGAGGCCGTCTCCAACTCACGCTTTGTTGCCGACTGTTACCCTTTTCTGCCGCATTTCGCGCGGGCCTGTAGAATTAACGGCCTCTTTACCTTACCGCCGCGCCGCTCATAGCCTTACCAAGGACTTACCTGAGCTTGCACCGACATTGGCGCATTAATACAAAGTGATTTAATTTCAATAAGTTACCAGAATACTTCCGCAACGCTGGACGCAAACCGGCCCCACCCCAGACGCTGGAGCGGGGCCGTTTCGATCATGATTCGCGTTTCAGTTGGCTTGCCGGCGTAGGAAGGCCGGTATGTCGAGCTGATCTTCCTCAACCGAATTATGCACAGGAGCCGGACGGCCGTGCGGGTCGAGACCCTGCGGCGCGGCGGGGCGGCGCGCATATTCCGACACCGGCTCGGCCGCACGGCCTTCCGGCTGACGGGCGGTCGGCCGCTGCTGCGGGCGCTCGTACTGCGGCATCGGCCGCGCGGTGCGCGGAGCCGGCGGCGCAGCCTCGGGCTCTTCGCTGCGGCGGCCAAGGCCGACCGAGGCCAGACGCTGCATCAGCGACATGCGGCGCTTGTCGGGATTCTCATCGGCGATCTCGCCGCGCTGGGCGCGAATCTCGTTCTGCGCCGGCATCGGCAGTTCGTCGATGCGCGGCATGCGCGGCTGGCGCATCGTGCGCTCCGCAGCCGGCGGGATGAAGGCGGCCGCCGGAGGCTCTGCGGTCATGTGGGTCGGCTGTTCGGCGGGCCCGCCCTCGAACAGCGACGGCTTCATCGGCATCGGGCGGATGGAGACATCGTCCATTCCGGAGGTCGGGAGAATTGCGGCCGCGACCGCGGCATGCGCCGCCGATTCGACCGTAGCTGCAGCTTGCGTCGTTGCGGCGGTCGGGATCGGCGCACCGCGCTCGACGCGCTCGGCGATGCGCCGCGAATCGTTGCGCAGCTTGCCGGCGAGCTCCTTGAGCGCGGTTTCCGCCGGCGCCGGCTGGCTCATCTTCCCGGTGTTGTCGATACCGGTGGCAACGACGGAGACGCGGATAATACCGTCAAGGCTCTCGTCGAAGGTGGCGCCGACGATGATGTTGGCGTCCTGATCAACCTCCTCACGGATACGCGTAGCGGCTTCGTCGACCTCGTACAGGGTGAGGTCCTTGCCGCCGGTGATGGAGATCAACAGGCCGCGCGCGCCCTTCATCGAGGCGTCGTCGATCAGCGGGTTGGAGATGGCGGCCTCGGCGGCGGTGAGCGCGCGCTTCTCGCCGGAAGCCTCGCCCGTGCCCATCATCGCCTTGCCCATCTCGCGCATCACTGCGCGGACGTCGGCGAAGTCGAGGTTGATCAGACCTTCCTTGACCATCAGGTCGGTGATGCAGGCGACGCCCGAGTAGAGCACCTGGTCCGCCATGGCGAAGGCATCGGCGAAGGTGGTCTTCTCGTTGGCCACCCGGAACAGGTTCTGGTTCGGGATGATCAGGAGGGTGTCGACCACCTTGTGCAGCTCAGTGATGCCGGCTTCGGCGTAGCGCATGCGGCGCTGGCCTTCGAAGTGGAACGGCTTGGTGACCACACCGACGGTAAGGATGCCGAGCTCGCGCGCGGTCTTGGCGATGACCGGAGCGGCGCCCGTTCCCGTGCCGCCGCCCATGCCGGCGGTGACGAAGACCATGTGCGCGCCGGAGAGATGATCGCGAATTTCGTCGATCACCTCCTCCGCGGCAGCGCGGCCGACTTCCGGCTGCGAGCCGGCGCCGAGGCCCTCGGTGACCTGAGTGCCCATCTGCACGATGCGCTCGGCCTTGGACATGGTCAGCGCCTGCGCGTCCGTGTTGGCGACGACGAAGTCGACGCCCTGGAGGCCGGCTGTGATCATGTTGTTCACGGCGTTGCCGCCGGCGCCGCCGACACCGAACACGGTGATCCGCGGCTTCATCTCGTGGATGTCGGGGATGGTCAAATTGATGCTCATGGGGTTTGCCTCTTCAGTGCACGGGCATGAGGCTTATCGCCCGCACGCCGCCGACGAGACCGGTCCGCCACCGGCCCCTTCGTGGTTTGATTGTTGTGGGTCAGAAGCTTTCGCGTAGCCATCGTCCGACCCGTGCCATATAGCCGCCGGTTCCAGTCATCAGGTGCCGCGTACGCCGCGGTTCGAAATGTTCGAGATGGGCCGCCTGCGGGTACACCAGCAGGCCGGCTGCAACCGCGAAGGCTGGGCCCTTGGCCGCTTCCGGCAAACCGGCAAGTCCGAGCGGGCGGCCAATACGCACGGGACGCTTCAAGATACGCGCAGCGAGATCGGCGATACCGGCGAGCTGACTCGCGCCGCCGGTGAGAATGACGCGCCCGCGCGGCTCGGCCGCGAAGGGCGAGGCCTTGAGCCGGTCACGCACCATCTCCAGGATTTCCTCGACCCGCGGCTTGATGATGCGCGTCAACGCCGCCCGCGATACGAACTGCGGGGGCTCACGCTCGTCATCTCCGACTGGGGGTACTGTGATCATGTCGCGCTCATCCGATCCGCCCATCAAAACACTGCCATAGATTGCTTTGATTCGCTCAGCATCCGAGATGCGGCTGTTCAATCCTCGGGCGAGATCCATGGTCACGTGATGGCCGCCCAGCGCGAAGCCGTCGGCATGGACGAAACGGCCGCCGGAAAAGACAGCCAAGGTGGTCGTGCCGGCACCGAGGTCGATGATCGCGGCACCGAGGTCGGCCTCGTCATCGGCGAGCACCGACAAGCCGGCCATATAGGGAGAGGCGACCATCGCCTCGACTTCGAGATGGCTGCGCTCGATGGTGAGCATGAGATTGCGCACGGTGGCGACGTCGGCGGTCACCATGTGCATGTCGACGCCGAAACGGTGGCCGAGCATGCCGCGCGGCTCGCGGATGCCGGTGGCGGCATCGAGCGCGTAGCCGATCGGGAGAGAATGCAGCACGGCACGGCCGTCGCGCACCGAATGACGGCTCGCCGCCGCCAGCACGCGGGCGATGTCGCCATCCGACACCGCGTTACCGGCAAGTTCGATGTCGGCGATGAAGCGCTCGCTGCCCAGCCGTCCGCCCGAGAGCGAGACGACGACGGACTCGAGCTGGAGCTTGGCCGAGTTCTCGGCGATGTCGATGGCGGTACGCACCATCTGCTCGGCTTCGATCAGATCGATGACGCTGCCGCCCTTCATGCCGCAGGCGGCGGTATGGGCAAAGCCGAGCACGCGCACGCCGTGCGAGCGCCGCCGCAGCACGTCCTGCGGCGCCTGCGGCTCCAGCTTGGCGATCATGCAGACGATCTTGCTGGTGCCGATGTCGAGCGCGGCCACCACGGCGGCGCGCTTGGGCGACACCGGCTTCATCTTGGGCGTGAGGCCGAAGCGGACGACGTTGCTCATGCTTCACTCCCCTTCTTCTTCTTGGCGGCCTTGTCGGCCGCCTTGAGCACCTCGTCGCGCGCGGCCGCCGCCGCATCCGACTGGCGCACGGTGACGCGGTCGGTCAGGCGCAGATCGACGGCGACGATGTCGCGCGACAGCAGTTTCTTGGCGCGGTCGAGATCGACCAGCGTCTTCAGCCCCTGCTCCGGATCGGTTTCCGGCAGCAGCACGGTGACGCCGTTCGTGAGGTAGAGATTCCAGCGCCGCTCGGCGACCAGCACCGAGGCCTGCAGCTGGTTGGCGACGAGCGGATAGCGCGCGACCAGCGCCAGCATCCCCGGCGCCTGATGTTCGGCGCCGTTGCCCACCACCAGCGGCAGCGCCGCAAAGCGCGCCGGCACGCTGGGCTCGAGCACGGTGCCGTCGGCGGAAATGAGCGAGACCTTGCCGTCCTTCTGCCAGAGCGCGAAGGCCGAGCGCTCCTTGATCTCGACGCGCAGCCGGCCGGGATAAAGTTTCAGCACGGTGGCTTCGGCGATCCACGGATTGGTCAAGAGCCGCGCTCGCGCCTGCACGGCGTCAAGGAACAAAAGCGAGGTACGATCGGTGATGCCGGCGGAGGCGAGGATCCGCTCGCGGCTGAGCTGATGTTCGCCGGTCAGCGCGACTTCGGAAATGCGGAAGCCGACGGCGTTGGCCGCGTCGTCGCAGAGGTCCTGCACGTTCGCCGCGACGTCCGCGCTGTGATCGCCGCGCACGACGCCGTAGACCACGGTGGACAGGAGGAACAAGGCAACCGCCGACGCGCCGGCGCCGCGCGGGATCTGCAATTCGATGAGCGTGATGAAGGCGCGGCGGATCGTGCGCGGCCAGCCGGGGGAACCGGACCAGGCAAGGTCATGGGCCCGCTCCGGCGCTGCGAAAGCGCGGCGCCCGCCTTTCGACGTCAGCAACTGAGCGAGGCGTCCTCGACGATTCATCGCGAACCGGCTCTTCAAAACATCCTGCCCTTCATGGGCGACTCTTGGGCGACTGGCACGAGCGACGCGTCGGTCATGCCCGATTTGGAAGTGACCTCGGGAGCGGAACTTAGGGTCTGGTTGTTCCCCCTCGAGGCCGGTACTGCGGTCAACCCCGCATGCGTGATCCCGGCAGCCGAACGCACCCACGCGCGGCCAACGCGTAGTCTTCGGGCCATTTGGTAAATGAATAGTAAAAGTTTACGAATTGTTTGGGGGTAACGCGGTGAGGACGCGCCCAATGTGGATGATGTCGAGAGGTACCTCAAAACCAGACGAGGCCACGCGCACGCGCCGGTCCGGCGCGGGAGGTTTGCCGGCGGTTTGTTCAAGAGAGTGATATCTCGTCGGCGGCGGCCCGATAACGAGACAATCGGGCGATAAAGACGGCAAGAACGAAATATTGCCCAAAAGCACTGGACGATAGCATTCTCGACACGGTGGCTTGGTGCGCCGCCGCGACACAACCAAAAGTCAGGAGAGTGCTATGGGAAAACTTGCTTCCAAGCTTGCTTTCTTGTTTGCAGGGTTTGTGCTTGCGATCGCGACGATGGCGTTCGCTCAATCCTACGACTCCGAATTTGGTACGGGCAACGTAGGCGCAGCCTATATGGTGCAGCCTGACGGCAGCACGGCCCGCTTTGGCGGCAGAACCGCGACCATCAATGAAGGCGGCGACAAAGCGATCATGAGTTATGCGCAAGAGCTCCCGGCGGGATCGATCCTCTATCGGCGTAACGGCAAGCTCCACGTGCTCAAGAACCAAATGATCGACGGAAAAATGTGCCCGGAGTGGGAGAAGACCTGGACGCAATAACGGTCGTCTCCTTTGTATATTTGCAAGCGAGAAGGCCGCCGAAAGGCGGCCTTCTTGCACAGCATTGGCGACGTCACGCGCGATGGTGTTCTAGTGATAGCCGATGTCGCCGCGAACCTTGCCGCGAAAGACCCAGTAGGACCAACCGGAGTACATCAAGATCACGGGCAGCAGCACGAGCGTGCCGATCAAAAGAAATGCCTGGGTCCGGTCCGAGGATGCGGCCTGCCACAAGGTGAAATGGTGGGGAACGATCATCGGGTAGAGACTGATGGCGATGCCGAGATACGATAAGACAAAGAGCCCGATCGCCCCCGCGAACGGCAGGACTTGAGCCCGGCCGCTGAGGGCGCGCCAGGTGACGTAGGCGACGGCGGCGGTCGCGATCGGCACCGGGGCCAACAAGAGGATGTCCGGCCACGCGAACCACCGGGCGGCGACAGCCGGACTCGCGATCGGAGTCCAGATGCTCACCACCGCGATGGCTATGAGCACTGCCACGAGACAGACGCGGCCGTGGCGGCGAGCGTCATTCTGGATGTCGCCTTCGGTCTTCAGGATCAGCCATCCGGCGCCGAGAAGCCCATATCCGAACAGCAGGGCGATGCCCGTCAGGATCGAGAACGGTGTCAAGAACGCAAAGGAACTACCTGAGAAAACACGCCCCGTGACTTCGTATCCTTGAATGAAACTTCCGAGCACAACCCCTTGTGAAAACGTCGCAATGCCCGAGCCGTACGAGAAGGCGTGATCCCAAAACGTCTTGTGCTCGGCGTCACGAAAGCGAAACTCGAAAGCGACACCGCGAAACACGAGCGCCAGCAGCATCACCAGAATCGGGAAATAAACCGCCGGAATGATGATGGCGAAAGCGAGCGGGAAAGCGGCCAGCAAACCGAGCCCGCCGAACACAAGCCACGTCTCGTTCCCGTCCCAGATCGGTGCGATCGAATTCATGATCGTGTTGCGGGATGCGGTATCCGGCGCGAAGCCGAAGAGCATGCCGACACCGAGATCGAACCCGTCCAGCAAGACGTAGAAGAACACTGCCATTCCGAGGATCAGCGTCCAGATCGGTACGAAGTCGAGAACGTGGCTCATGACCGATCTCCCCCGCCGACGTTCCCTCCGGCCAGGACCGGCGCTTTGGGCCGTCCGGCCTCGATGGTCTCGTCGGACTCTTCAGCCGGGGCCGGACCCGTGCGCACGATGCGCCACATGAGCAGCACGCCGGCTGGATACATGAACAGGTACACGGCCATGTAAGCGAGCAAGGATATGAGCACGTCGGAGCCGGTCAAGGACGGCGATACCGAGTCCGCCGTGCGCAACAGGCCGTAGACTGTCCAGGGCTGGCGTCCGACTTCCGTCACGACCCATCCGGCGATGACGGCAACGAATCCGATGGGAATGATGAGTTGGCAGAGTTGAAGAAAGAGCGGCGTATCATGGAGCCGGCCGCGCCAGCGGAGCCAACCGCCGAGCAGCACAACGCCAAGCATCACGATGCCGCAACCGACCATGATGCGGAACGCGAAGAATGGAATCGCGACGGGCGGCCGCTGATCGACCGGGA
>DATDMA010000039.1:0-8769 GCA_036519015.1 Pseudolabrys sp.
GCGAAAAGGTCGGCGCCGGCGTCGCGATGTTCGTGGAGAAGAGCGGGCTAGGACCGTTCGACACCGTGCGCGTTGAAGTCAAGCAGAGCGGCGCTGTCGAGGTGATCACCGGCGTTGCGTCTCTTGGGCAGGGCGTCGAGACGGTGGTGGCGCAGATCTGCGCCGACGCGCTCGGCGTCGACTACCACAGCATCAACGTCGTGCACGGCCACACCGACCGCATCGCCAAGGGCATGGGGGCCTTCGCCTCGCGCGCGACGGTGATGTGCGGCGAAGCCACACGGCTCGCGGCGAGCAAGCTGCGCACGCAGGCGCTCAACGCCGCCGCCGAGTTGATGCAGACCAGCGCGGATGCGCTCGACATCGTCAACGGCGAGATCGTGCACACCGGCGGCGGCCCCAGCCCGTCAATGCCGCTCGCCGCTCTCGCGCGCGCACTGCCGAACGGCCTCACCGCCGAGGACACGTTCGAGTCGGCGCACATGGTTTATCCTTACGGCGTGCACGTGGCCGCGGTGCGCGTCGACACCGACACCGGCGCGGTGGCGATCGAGCGCTACGTCATCGCCTACGACATCGGCAAGGCGGTGAACCCGCGTCTGGTCGAAGGCCAGATTGCCGGCGGACTGGCGCAAGGCATCGGCGGCGCGCTGCTGGAGGAATTCCTCTACGACGACAATGGCGAGCCGCTATCGGTAACTTTCGCCGATTATCTGATGCCGACCGCGCACGAGGTGCCGCAGTCGACGATAGTGATTACCGAGGACTCGCCAAGCCCGCTCAATCCGCTCGGCCTCAAGGGCGCCGGCGAAGGCGGCACCAATCCGGTCGGCGCGGCGATCGCATCAGCCATCGACGACGCGCTTGGCCGCCCCGGCGCGGTGACGCGATTGCCGATCTCGCCGATGCGGCTGAAGGCGATCATCGACCAAAGCTGAAATCCGCGCGCTCAGGCAACCGTTTCCGCGAGCTCGAACAGATTGCCAAAGGGATCGGCGAAGAAGCCGAGGCGGCGGCCGATCTCGGGCATGTCGAAGGCCTCGCCGACGATGGTGACGCCGCGGCGGCGCAGCTCCGTCAGCGTCTCGTCGACACTCCTTACGTCGATACACAGGTGGTGATAGCCGGCATAACGCAGGCTTTCGTCGATGCTTGAAAAGCCCGGCCGCGGAGTGGGCGCGGCGCCGCCGAGGATCTCGATCCAAAAGGCGTTGTCGTTCGGCGGCGCCAGATAGGCGAGTTGCAGATCGCCGAACGGCCATTCGTGGATCACGCGGAAATCGAGCTTCTCGACGAACCAAGCCTTGCTGGCCGCGAAGTCCGGCACGCGAAACGCAATGTGGTTGCCCTTCATGCCCGCGAACGGGCTTTTCGGATTCTTGGCGGGGGCTTTCAACGCAGTCATCGTCATCCTTTTCGCATCAGGGCGCACAGCGCGCGATCGGGCAACGCGCGAAACCGCGTCGCCGTGCGATCACATCCGCGGCACTCCTGCGTTTGGCTTATGCGAAATCGAAGGGCTGATTCAGCTTAGCTTCTTCAGCAGCCGGGCGATCGTGCGCTGCTCCTCGGCCGTGAGCGGCGCGAGGGTCGCGGCCGTGATCTCGCCGGCGATCTTCATCGCCTCTTCGGTCACACGCCGTCCCTTATCGGTCAGCGCCACCGCGCGTCGGCGGCGATCGTTCGGATCATTGAGCGCGGTGAGCAAACCGCGCGCGCCGAGGCGGTCCACCACGCCCTTGATGGTGGCGGCGTCGAGATAGATGAGCCGGCCGAGATGGTTTTGTGAGTTCGGCCCCACCTCGTAGAGCTTGGCCAGTGCCGCGAACTGGGTCTGGGTCAGCGCCTCGGCCATGCGCGAGGTGAAGATCGAAGTATGCCGCTGCATGGCGACGCGGATCAGGAATCCGACCTGCTCGTCGAGCACATAGCGCGGCGGCTCGCCAGGCTCGATGGGCGCCGGCACAACCTTCAGTTTATCACCCCGCATCGTCGATCAATTCCCGTTAGCCGAGCACCACGGAGAATTTCACCCGATGGCAAATCATGACGGGTAAAATGCCCTTACGGAAGGCCGATTTTTGGCTCAGCGCCGGAACTCCCAGAGAAATTTGACAACGGCCGTTCCTAGACCGTCAGGTAGGCCTTCTGCACTTCCAGGTTGGCATCTAGGTCGTCCATGCTGCCTTGCCAATGGATTTGCCCCTTTTCCAGGACATAGACCCGGTCCGAGACCAGACGGGCGAAATGAATATTCTGTTCCGACAGGAGGATGGAGAGACCCTCCTTTTTCAACTCGACGATTGTGTTGGCCATCTGCTCCACGATCAGGGGCGCGACCCCTTCCGAGGGCTCGTCCAGCAGGACCAATAGTGGATTGCCCATCAGCGTGCGCGCCACGGTGAGCATCTGCTGCTCGCCGCCGCTCATGCGCCCGCCTGGCCGGTGCGGCATTTCGCCCAGGTTCGGGAATAGCGCGAACAGCCGCTCCGGCGTCCAGAGGGGAGCCGGCGTGCCGTCGGGGAAGCTGCGCCGCGGCTGGCGGCCGATGTCGAGATTTTCCATGACCGTGAGATCGGCGAAGATGCGCCGGTCCTCGGGCGTAAAGCCTAGGCCGCGGCGCGCGATCTCGAATGGGCGCAGGCGGGAAATGTCCGTGCCGTTGAAGCGCACGACGCCCTGCCGCTCAGCGATCAAGCCCATGATCGTCTTCATGGTGGTGGACTTGCCGGCGCCGTTGCGGCCCATCAGCGCCACCACCTCGCCGCGCCCGACCTCGAAGGTGAGGTCGTAGAGAATGCGCGCGGCGCCGTACCAGGCACTGAGATTCTCGACCGTGAGCAGGGAAGCGCTCATGGCGCCGTCCCTTGCGACGCGGGCGTGAATGTCTTGCCGGTGCCGAAATAGACCTCGCGCACTTGGCGGTTCTCGCGGATCGCGGCGGCATTGCCGTCGGCGATCAGCCGCCCGCGCGCCAGCACGATGATCCTGTCCGCGTAAGAGAAAACCACGTCCATCGAGTGCTCGGTGAACAGCACCGAAATGCCGCGTTCCAGCACCAGTCTCTTCACCAGCGCGATCAGTTCATTGCGCTCGCGCGGCGCCATGCCGGCCGTCGGCTCGTCCATCAGCAGCAGGCGCGGCTCGTTGGCGAGCGCGATGGCGAGCTCGACGCGCTTGACGTCGCCATAGGCGAGCTCGCGGCTCGGACGGTCTGCGGCCTCTTGCATACCAACCTGCGCCAGCAGCTCGAGCGCGCGCTCGCGATGCTGCGCGGCGGCCGGACGCCACAGCCCGTAGATCCCGCGTGCATAGGAGATCAACGCCATCTGGACGTTCTCGACCACCGTCATCGAGTGAAACGTCGCGGCGACCTGGAAGGTGCGGCCGACGCCGAGGCGCCAGATCTCGCGCGGCTTCAGGCCGGCGATGTTCTGGTCCGCGAGCAGGATCTCGCCTGAGTCAGGCTTGAGCTGGCCGTTGATCATGTTGAAGCAAGTGGATTTGCCGGCGCCGTTCGGGCCGATCATGGCGAGGAATTCGCCGCGCTCGATCGCGAAGCTGACCTCGTTAACGGCGTGCACGCCGCCGAAGGCCTTGGAGAGCGACTGTATGGCGAGCACGCTCATGACGAGCGCCTCTTGCTGAATAATTGCGAGACAGCCCCGGCTATGCCTTGCGGGAAGGCGAGCACCAGCAGCAGGATGATCGCGCCCAGCAGCGCGCGCCAATACTCGGTCTGCCGCATCACCGTGTCCTGCAATAGCGAAAACACAGAGGCGCCGACGATGGGGCCGGTGAGCGTCTGGATGCCGCCGAGCAGCACCATCACGAGGCCGTCGATGGAGCGGCCGACGCTGATCGTCTCCGGCGAGATCGAACCCTTGGCGAAGGCGAAGAGACCGCCGGCCACGCCGCAAACGGCGCCGGCAATGGCGAAGCCGAGCCAGTGCACGCGCTTTACATCGATGCCGATGGCTTCAGCGCGCAAAGGCGAATCGCGACCCGCGCGCATGGCGTAGCCGAAGGGGGCAAACAAGAAGCGTCTCAACAGCAGCACGCCGATCACCGCGAGCGCCAGCGTGAGCAGGAAATAGACCGAGGCGCTGTCGAACGGCCGCGGTGGCCAGACGCCGATGACGCCATTGGAGCCGCCGGTCAGGTCCTCCCATTGGAAGACGGCGGCCCAGACGATCTGCGCGAAAGCGAGCGTCAACATTGCGAGATAGACGCCGGAGAGCCGCACCGCGAACCAGCCGAACAGCAGCGCACCGGCGAGCGCGACGAGCGGCGCCGCCGCGAGCGCAACGCCCATCGGCGCCGCCAGCCATTTCACCAGCAGCGCCGCGCCATAAGCGCCCAGTCCGAAATAAGCGGCGTGGCCGAACGAATGCATGCCGCCGGGGCCCATGATGAAATGCAGCGACGTGGCGAAGACCACCGCGATCAGCACGTCGATGCCCAAGACGAGGAGATAAGGCGAGCCCTGCGCCAGGAACGGCAGGAACAGCAGCAAGGCCAGCACGACGGCCGCGAGCCCCTTGAGCATCGGCGTCGCCGGGCGGATCGGGTCTTCCGGTTCGGCGATGGAGCGCACCGCGCCCTGCGGGCGGCCGAGCAGGCCGTAAGGCCGCGCGATCAGCACGGCCGCCATGACCAGGAATTCGGCGACCAAAGTGAACTTGGAAAAGTTGACGGTGACGAAGCCGAAATTAACGACGCCGAGGCCGATGCACAGCGCTTTCACTTCGGCGATGATCACGGCGGCCAAGTAAGCACCGCTGATCGAGCCCATGCCCCCGACCACCACAACAACGAAGGCATCGCCGATCGCGATCAGGTCGGTGGCGAGATTGGCCGGCTCGCGCGCGACCTGCAGCGCGCCGCCGAGACCGGCGAGCAGCGCGCCGAGCGCGAACACCGAGGTGAACAGGATCGCCTGATTGACGCCGAGCGCGCCGACCATTTCGCGATCCTGCGTTGCCGCACGGATCAGACGGCCGAAGCGCGTCTTTGCCAGTGCGAAATGCAGGATCAGCAGAACGGCGGGGCCGACGAAGATCAGGAACAGGTCGTAGCTCGGCAGCTGGCGGCCGAAGACTTCGACGGCACCGCGTAAGCCCGGCGCGCGCGGGCCGAGCAGATCTTCCGGTCCCCAGATGTAGAGCGCCGCGTCGTTGATGATAAGCACCAGCGCGAAGGTGGCGAGCAACTGGAACAGCTCGGGCGCACGATAAATGCGTCGCAGCAGCACCATCTCGATCAGCGCGCCGAGTGCGCCGACGACGAGCGCGGTGGCGACGATGCCGCCCCAGAAACCGAGGACGCCGCCGATCTTGGTCGCGAAGGAATAGGCGATGTAGGTCCCCAGCATATAGAGGGACCCGTGCGCGATATTGATGATGCGCGTGACGCCGAAGATCAGCGACAGGCCGGCGGCGATCAAGAACAGGCCGGAGGCGCTGGAGAGCCCGTTGAGCGCCTGGAAGAGGAAGGCGTTGAGGGTCATGGCTTTCTTACCTCTCCCCGCTTGCGGGGAGAGGTCGACTTCCGAGCGGCAGCGAGGAAGTCGGGTGAGGGGGCATCGCAGTGAATCACCATTGAGGCCCCCTCACCCGGCTCGGACCTTCGGTCCTCGCCACCCTCTCACCCGAAATCGGATATATCCGATTTCGGCGGTTAATTTTAGTGGTCGAACTCGGGTAAACCCGAGTTCGACTGCAAGCGGGGAGAGGGAAGAGAAGGCCGGCCTTTGTTAGTTCGACTCCGCGGGCCGAAGCTTCTTCACCTCGGCATCGCTCGGCAGCACGGAAGCGCCATCGACATATTTGAAGTCGACCATGGTGCCTTTGCCGTTCTCCAGCGCGAGCTTACCGACGAAGGCGCCCATCGTCGCCTGGTGATCGCTCGCGCGGTATTCGATCGGACCGAACGGGCTGTCGACCTTGAGGTCCTTGAAGGCTTCGACCAGCTTCTCGGTATCGGTCGACTTCGCTTTGGCGATGCCGGCGGCCAGCGACTTGATCGTTGTGTAGCCGACGATCGAACCGAGACGCGGATAGTCGTTGTACTTCTTCTGATAAGCGACGAGGAACGCGTCGTGCTCCTTGGTCTTCACCTTGTCCCAAGGATAGCCGGTGACGATCCAGCCGGCCGGCACTTCGTCCTTGAGCGGGTCGAGATATTCCGGCTCGCCCGAGAGCAGGCTGACCACGACGCGGTCCTTGAACACGCCGCGGGTGTTGCCCTCGCGCACGAACTTGGTGAGGTCGGGCCCGAACAGCACGTTGAAGATCGCGTCCGGCTTGGCGTCGTCGATCGCCTGCGCCACCGCGCCAGCATCGACCTTGCCGAGCGGCGGGGCCTGCTCGGTGACAAACTCCACGTCGGGCTGCGCCTTCTTCATCAGCGTCTTGAAGTTCTCCGCCGCCGACTGGCCGTATTCGAAGTTCGGATAGACCAGCGCCCAGCGCTTTTTCTTCGCCGCGATCGCCGCCGGCATCAGCATCGCCGTCTGCATGTAGGTCGTGGCGCGCAGGCGGTAGGTGTATTTGTTGCCGTTCTGCCAGGTGATCTTGTCGGTGAGCGGCTCGGCAGCGAGGAAGAACACTTTCTTCTGGCCGGCGAAGTTCGTGACCGCGAGACCGATGTGCGAGAGGAACGTGCCGGCGATGGCGACGACGCCTTCACGCGTCACCAGCTCTTCGGCGACGCGCACGGCTTCGCCCGGGTTGGCGCCGTCGTCGCGCATGACGACTTCCAGCTTCTTGCCGAGGACGCCGCCATTGGCGTTGACCTCCTCGACCGCCATCTCGAGACCCTTCTTGTAAGGATCGAGGAAGGCCGGCTGCGATTTGTAGCTGTTGAGTTCGCCGATCTTGATCGTGTCTTGCGCCGTAGCCGGCGCGACAAGGCCGGCGGCGAGCATGCCGGCAAGCGCGAGAAAGAACACCTGACGCGTCGGTCTCATGACTTAAGCTCCCTGCTGGCGGTGGTCCGCGCTTTCAGAGCACGGCGCCGCGCATGTCCCCAGTCTAGAAGGTCCGTGTCGCCTCCGGTTGGCGAACTTGTTTGTACGCAAATAGTCCGACCGCACCCCAGAGTTTGTCAAGCAAAGCATCCCGGCACGGGATGCCTCATTTCTACGCGGTCTCTTTCGTCATTCCGGGACTGCGCGAAAGCGCAGGACCCGGAATCCAGAAACAAGTGCAAGCTTTGTTGCTGGATTCCGGGTTCGCCCGCCTTCGCCCTGACGGGCTTCGGCGAGGCGCCCCGGAATGACAGCTTACCCCTTCGGCTTATCCCGGAAGCGATCCATCAATGGCTTGTCCTGGCCGCCGTCGATCTCGATCATGGTGCCATTGACCATTTCCATCAACGGGGACGCCAGCATCACCACCAAGGATGCGACTTCATCGACTTCCGCGATGCGGCCGAGAGGGATCGAGGCCGGCGCCAGTTTATCGGCCTCCTCGCGCGGTATCTTCATATCGCGCGCCATGGCATCGACCAGCCCCGCCCAGCGCTCGGTGCGCACCGGGCCCGGATTGACGGCGACGAAGCTGATGTTGTCCTTGCCGTACTGGCCGGCGAGCGACACCGTGAGGTTCTGGCCCGCGGCGTTGGCGGCGCCCGGGCAGATTTCCCAGTAGGACGGCTTCACGCCGTCATTGCCGATCAGGTTCACGACGCGGCCGCCGCCCTGCTTGACCATGATGGGCAGCGCGTAACGCAGGCAACGCACATAGCCCATGAACTTGAGTTGCAGGCCCTTTTCCCAGTCGTCCTCGGTCAGATGCTCGATGACGCCGCCGGCGGCGGAGCCGGCATTGTTGACCAGGATGTCGATGCGGCCGAGCGCCTTGTGCGCGTCCGCGATGATTTTCTTGGCGTCGGCATCACTGCGCAGATCGGCGGTGATCGGCGTGATCTTGCGGCCGGTCGCCTTGGCGATCTCGGCGGCCGCGGCCTCGAGCGGCTCCTTGCGGCGCGCGCAGATCGCAACATCGACGCCTTCCTTGGCCAGCAGGAGCGCGATGCCCTTGCCGATGCCTTCGCTGCCGCCGGTGACGACCGCGGTCTTGCCGTTGAGCTTGAGGTCCATCCGAATGTCTCCGTTTGAAGGGCTTAAGATCGTGTCGCGGGCCGATGCCTCATCCAGCTGCCGGCCTCGGATGCGGCAAACAGGTCGGCGAGCGCGGCGTTGAACGCCGCCGGCTCCTCGCTGGTGATGGTGTGACCCGAGCGCGGAATGACCAGCAGGCCCGCCGTCGGCACCGTACGCTTCAGGAAAACGCTGCCGTCCACGCACCAGTCGTCCTCGTCGCCGACGATGACCAGCAGCGGCACAGAAAATGTCTTCAGCTCGGCTTCGATATCCCACAGCGTCGGCCGCTTGGCCTGGAGATGCAGCATGGTCATCGCATGACCGGTCTGCGAATGCTCGCTCAGCATCTTGGCGAATGCGGCGAAGCCGCGCGGGTCTTTGTTCTTAAACGTCTGACGCGTCGCACCATCCGCGTAACGCGCGGAAGAGATGGCGAAATCCTCGGTCTCGAACATCTTGGCGGTCTCGCGCGAGGCGGCACGCGTCTGTTCGACGATCTTCGGATCGGGGCTCGAGCCATACCCGCAGCCCGCCGCAGTCACCGAAATGCAGCGCTCCGGGTACGCGATGCCCACATGCACCGCCGTGAGTGCGCCCATCGAATGGCCCACGACATGCGCCTTGTCGATCTTCAGCGCATCCAGAACGGCGATGACGTCATC
>DATDMA010000040.1:0-3032 GCA_036519015.1 Pseudolabrys sp.
GATAGGCCGTCTGCACCCACGGGATTTCGTCGCCCGAAGCGGACAGGCCGGCCTGGATCTCATTCAGCGAAGCCGAGACGAGTTGGATGTCGAGGAACGCCATGAACATGCCGAAGCACATGGCGATGAAGGCGAACACGCGGCGCGGGGAAAGACGGTCCGCGCCTCCGGCTCCCCCCGTCGGGGAGCGGGCGGAGGCCGAAGGCGCGGCAGCGGTGGGGACTGTACTCACAACAATCAGCCCTCCACCGGAGTTAGCGAATGGTGTTACGGGGCGCCGCTTGCGCGGCGAAAGACAAGCCGCTGTCGGCAGCCGCGGTTTGCGAAGCCTTGGTATTGACGTTCACCACCACCGACATTCCCGGCCGCAGCAGACGCTGCATGGTCACGTCAGCCGGCAGATGGATGCGCACCGGCAAGCGCTGCACGATCTTGGTGAAATTGCCCGTGGCATTGTCGGGCGGCAGCAGCGAGAACATCGAGCCTGACGCGGGCGACACGCTCTCCACCGTGCCAATGATGTCGTGGTCAGGCAGCGCATCGACGCTCACGGCGACAGGCTGGCCGGGACGGAGATGTGCGAGTTGCGTCTCCTTGAAATTGGCGTCGACATAGACGTCGTCGAGCGGCACCAGGCTCGCGAGCCGCGTGCCGGTCTGTAGGAAATCGCCGACCTTCACCGCGCGGTTGCCGATGACTCCGTCGATCGGCGCCCGAATTTGCGTAAAGGAAAGATCGCGCTCGGCCTTGGCCTGCGCCGTCTGCAATTCCTGCAGCGTGCGGGCGGCCTCCTCCTGCTGGGCGCGCAGCACCTCGACATTGGCGAGCGCGGCATCGATTGCCGCCTGCGCGCTTTGCACAGCGGCGTTGGCCTGGTCGCGATTGGCCTGCGTCTGCTCCAGCGTCTGCTGACTGGCGAAGGCTTTTCCGGCGAGTGACTGCTGGCGCTCGAGTTCGAGCTGCGCGCGCGTCGCGGCCGCCTGCATGGAGACGAGTTGCGCCCTCGCCTGCTCGACCTGCGCCTGCTGCGCCGGGATCTGCTTGCCGATGCGCGCCACGGTCGCGCGCTGGGTGGCGACCTTGTCGCGCGCGGCGTCGACCGCGAGGCGATAGTCGCCATCGTCGATGCGGGCGATCACATCGCCGGAATGGACGAAGCTGTTGTCGGCGACCTCGACCGACGAGACGTAACCCGCGATCTTGGCGGCAAGCGTGGTCGAGTCGGCGTGGACATAGGCGTCGTCGGTCGACACCAGGTAGCGGCCGACGGTCAGATAGTGCTCCCCGTACCAGCCGCCGCCGGCCAGTACGAGCGCCGCCACGGCGCCGAGCAGCAGGCGCTTGCGCCTGTTGCCGGGCTTGGCAGGATCGCCCGCCGCCGGCGCGTTGGGGGCAGGAACATCGGCGGCGGGCGTCCGGCGAGCCACTTCCGATTCGGCCAGTGGCTCGGCAGCTACGGCGTTCTCGAGGGACGCCGGGGTCTGGACCGCCGAAACGGCGGCTAAGTGCAGGGCTTTCGCCCGCTGGGCAGCCTTTGGCCCCCGGACCCCGACAAGGCGGTCTGAAAGCGGGGCTAATTCGTCTTGGTCGTTGCGTTCCGGTTGCATCGTCCACTCCAGCGAAGGCAGCGGTCTATTGACCGAACGGTTCGGTCAACATAAATAGTCGGTGGACGGTGTCAATAACTTTTTTGACCGAACGGTTCGGTCATTGGTCAAAAGTCTGAGATCGTCTTTGGGGGATGGCTTCCGGCCCGTGGCGTCCGAACCGCCAATGGCGCCGGGAACGGTGTTATCGTTAGAGAATGCCTGGAATCGCGCTGAAGGGAGCGCCAACCCAATGTCGGAACTCGCGGAACTGCTTCGCAACCCACCGGCTCTGCCGGACGAGGACAATGCCAAACGCCGGCAGATCGTCGACGGGGCCCGCCAGATCTTCCTGGCGCGCGGCTTCGACGCCGCCAGCATGATGGACATCGCCAAGGCGGCGGGCGTCTCCAAGGGCACGCTCTACGTCTATTTCAAGAACAAGGAAGAGCTGTTCGCGGCGATCGTGCAGCAGGAGTGCGGCTCCCACGCGGAAGGCACCTTTGCCCTCGACGCGAACGACCACGATGTTGAGACGGTGCTCACGCGCCTCGGCATCGAATACGTCAAATTCCTTTGCAATACCGGCAAAGCCTCGTCGCTGCGCATCGTCATCGCCATTGCCGACCGCATGCCGGAGATCGGCAAGGCCTTCTACGAGACCGGTCCGGCCGAAGGCATCGCGCGGCTGAAGGCCTATCTTGACGCGCAGGTACGTGCCGGCATCCTCGTCGTCGAGGATAGCGAAGTCGCCGCGAGCCAGTTTCTCGACGCCTGCAAGGCGCCGCTGTTTCCTCCGGTGCTGTTCAACTTCGCCCCGCCGCCGCCGGACGAGCGCGTCCGCCACGTGGTCGGCATCGCGGTGCGCACCTTCCTCGCGGCCTATCTGGTCAAGTAAGGCGGCAAGGCGCCGTTAAGCATGCGCGTGAGCCGCGGCTTGATTTGAACGGCCGCGCTGCCAGTGTATGGCGAGAGGAATTGCCGATGTACCGCGTCCTGCTCGTCGCAACAACTTTGGCCGCGCTCACCGCGCCGGCCCTCGCCGATAATTATCCGGTGTCCGGACGCTGGGGCCCGAGTGCCAGCAGCGATAAAGGCGCGATCGATTGCAGCGGCAAGCGCGTCATCGCTTTCAGCGGCGATCAGCGCACCGACAGCAACGGCGGCGTTCCCGCTTACCGCAACAAGTCGGTGACGGCGAACGGCGCATCGCGCTGGCGCGTCGAGGACATCTTCACCACCGGACAGATCAGCAACGCGCACACCACCTACACGCTGCAGCAGGTGGATGACGATCACATCGTGATGGACTTGCAGTCCGGGGGTACGCTGAAGCTGCAGAGGTGTAGGTAAGGCCTCTCAGTTGTCATGCCCGCGCTTGTCGCGGGCATCCCGCTTAGCAAAGCACGGTGCCAGCCTAAGCGAGATGGCCGGGTCAAGCCCGGC
>DATDMA010000041.1:0-3351 GCA_036519015.1 Pseudolabrys sp.
CGCCAAGGCCGCGCTCGAATGCTCGGTGCGCTACATGGCGGCCGACCTCGGCGTGAAGAACATCCGCGTCAACGCCATCTCCTCGGGCCCGATCAAGACGCTCGCGGCGTCGGGCATCGGCGACTTCCGCTATATCCTGAAATGGAACGAATATAATACGCCGCTGCGCCGGAACGTGACGCTGGAGGATGTCGGCAAGACCGGCGTCTATTTCCTCTCCGACATGTCGAGCGGCGTCACTGGCGAAGTGCATCACGTCGATGCCGGCTATCACATCGTCGGCATGAAGCACCCCGACGCGCCCGATATTGCGGTCGGGAAGGACGAGTGAGCGCCCAAGACCCGGCCATCGGTCATGAATCTCAGTGATCACGACCTCGACCGGTACTTCCGCCGTATCGGTTATTCGGGCGCAGCCGGCGCGACCTTGGACACGCTGGCGCAGCTGCAGGCGCTGCATACGTCGGCGATTCCCTTCGAGAACCTCGACCCGCTAATGCGGCGTCCGGTGTCGCTGGACCTGAGCGCGCTGTCGCGCAAATTCCTCGACGAGCAGCGCGGCGGCTACTGCTTCGAGCAGAACACGTTCTTCCAAGCCGTGCTGCGAACATTGGGCTTTTCGGTCTCGGGCCTCGCGGCCGTGCCGCAATGGAACAGGCCCGCCGGTGTGACCATCCCGCGCACCCACATGGTGCTGCGCGTCGATCTGCCCGAAGGACCGTTCATCGCCGATGTCGGCTTCGGCGGCCTGACGCTGACGTCGCCGCTGAGACTCGTGCCCGACGTCGCGCAGGACACGACGATGGAGCAATTCCGGCTGGCGCCGGACGGCCTGCAATTCCAGCTACAGGTGCATCTCGGCGGCCACTGGGCGCCGCTTTACCTGCTGTCGCTGCAAGCTGTCACGCCGGAGGACTACGAGGTCTTCAACTGGTTCACCGCGACGCATCCGAACGCCATTTTCACCAATCATCTGATGGCCGCACGGCCGGCGGCCGATCGCCGCTACGGCCTGTTTAACAATGCCTTCTCGATCCACCACCTCAATGGCCGGACGGAAAAACGCACGATCGATGAGCCGGAGGAACTCGCCTTAGTGTTGCGCGAGCATTTCCACATTCGGCTGCCCGAAGGATGCGACGCGGTGCTCGAGAAAGTGACGCGGCATGTCCGCTGACAAGCCCGCTAAGAGGCCGACGCTTTTTTACATCCGTCACGGCGAAACCGACTGGAACGTCGCCCGCCGTCTGCAGGGCCGACAGGACATACCGCTCAACGCGCGCGGCCGCGCGCAGGCGAGCTATTGCGGCGAAATCCTGCGCGATCTGTTCGCGCGCGACGGCCGTGATCCGGCGGCACTCGATTATGTCGCGAGCCCGCTCGGCCGTGCCCGCGTGACGATGGAATTGGCCCGCGGCGCCATGGGCCTTCCGCCCGATGCCTACACGGTCGAGCCGCAGCTTGCTGAAATCTCCTTCGGCACCTGGGAGGGCTACACCATCGCGCAGATGCGTGAGCGCGATCCGCCAGGCATCGTCCAGCGCGAGCAGGACAAGTGGCATTTCCTGGCGCCGGGCGGGGAGAGCTACAAGATGGTCTCGGCGCGCATGGGCGTCTGGTACGAGACGCTGACGCGCGACACGGTCGCGGCCGCCCACGGCGGCACGGCGCGCGGGCTGATGGCCTATCTCGGCATCACCAAGCCGGCCGCCGCCCCGCTCGTCGATATCGAGCAGGGGGTGGTCTACGTCTTCGAGGGCGACAAGCTGAGCCGGTATGCCTAAGCCGTCATTCCGGGGCGCTCGCGGAGCGAGCGAACCCGGAATCCAGAAACGGATGCCGCGCTTGTGGCTGGATTCCGGGTCCGCCGCTTCGCGGCGTCTCGGAATGACGGAATTGGGTCCATTTGACCGCCGCGACACCCCGGGCTACCAAGCCCCGCGCGAGACGGAACCCCATGTCCTTCAACACCTTCGGCCATCTCTTCCGGTACACCAGCTTCGGCGAAAGCCATGGGGCGGCGATCGGCTGCGTGGTCGATGGCTGCCCGCCGCGCATTCCGCTCACCGCCGCCGATATCCAGGTGGACCTCGACAAGCGCCGCCCCGGCCAGTCGCGTTTCACCACGCAGCGGCAGGAGCCCGACGCAGTCAAGATCATGTCCGGCGTGTTCACCGACGAGGCGACGGGTGCGCAGGTCACCACCGGCACGCCGATCATGCTGCTGATCGAGAATGTCGACCAGCGCTCGAAGGACTACTCCGAGATCAAGGACAAGTACCGGCCGGGCCATGCCGGCTACGTCTACGACATCAAATACGGCATCCATGATTATCGCGGCGGCGGCCGGGCCTCGGCGCGCGAGACGGCGGCGCGGGTGGCGGCGGGCGCCGTCGCGCGCAAGGTCGTGCCGGGCCTCTCCGTGCGCGGCGCGCTGGTGCAGATGGGCCCGCACAAGATCGATCGTGCGCGCTGGGACTGGAACGAGATCGACAAGAACCCGTTCTTCTGTCCCGATCCGGTGAAGGCGAAATTCTTCGAGGACTATCTCGACGGCGTACGCAAGGCCGGTTCCTCGATCGGCGCGGTGATCGAGGTCATCGCCGAAGGCGTGCCGGCCGGCCTCGGTGCCCCCGTTTATGCCAAGCTCGATGGCGATCTCGCCGCGGCGCTTATGGGCATCAACGCGGTCAAGGGCGTCGAGATCGGCGACGGCTTCGCCACGGCTGAACTGAGCGGCGAGGACAACGCCGACGAGATGCGGATGGGCAACGAGAACAAGCCCGTGTTCCTGTCCAACCATGCCGGCGGCATTCTCGGGGGCATTTCCACCGGCCAGCCCATCGTCGCGCGCTGCGCGGTGAAGCCGACCTCCTCGATCCTCACCCCGCGCAAGACCGTCGACCGCTACGGCCGCGACACCGATGTCATGACCAAGGGCCGCCACGACCCCTGCGTCGGCATTCGCGCCGTCCCCATCGGCGAAGCCATGGTGGCATGCGTGTTGGCCGATCACTATCTCCTGCAGCGCGGTCAGGTCGGCGAGGGAACGGCGTGGCCGTTCAAGCTGCCGGGCGGAGTTTGATTTCGCGGCCTCATGGTTCGAGACGCGTCGCTAACGCGACGCTCCTCACCATGAGGCGAAAACAAAGTTAGCCCTCATCCTGAGGAGCCCGCCGAAGGCGGGCGTCTCGAAGGATGGGGGCGGTTGGAGAATACAGTGCCCGATACCCACCAACGCGTTGAAGCGGCGATCAAGGCCTTTGCCAAAGGCGAGCTCGTGGTCGTCACCGACGACGACGACCGCGAGAACGAGGGCGACCTCTTCATCGCCGCCTCGCTGTGCACGCC
>DATDMA010000042.1:0-3722 GCA_036519015.1 Pseudolabrys sp.
CAGTGAGCGAGCCCGCGATGCGGCTGATGAAGACGTCGCGCGGGTCTTCGCGCTCCAGGCACGCGGCCAGCATCAGCCCCGGCTGTGAGAAGGTCGGCATGTCCTTGGTGGAATGCACTGCGAGATCGACGCGGCCGCTGAGCAGCGCCTCCTCGATCTCCTTGGTGAAGAGCCCCTTGCCGCCGACATCCGCCAATGGGCGGTCCTGGATGGTATCCCCGGAGGTGCGGATGATGACGAGCTCAATTGCCTCTTGCTCCTCCTCGCCCATCCCCAGCGCCGCTGCCAGGCGCGCCTGCACGGTGCGCGCCTGCACCAAGGCAAGCGGGCTGCCGCGCGTGCCGATGCGCAAGACGGCTGTGGATTGCGCCATGGGACCTCACGATGCTAGGCCGGACTGGTTCGGCCTTAGGCCCAGAACTAGCTATAATTTCCGCCGCCGTCACCTCGCCCCAGCCGGGCAACGGGTCACAAGTGAGAAACCAATGATCGTCCTCGGCATCGAGACGACCTGCGACGAGACCGCGGCGGCGGTGGTCGAGCGCGCGGCCGATGGCCGCGGCAAGATCCTGTCCAACATCGTGCTCTCGCAGGTGAACGAGCACGCGGCCTTCGGCGGCGTGGTGCCGGAGATCGCCGCGCGCGCCCATGTCGAGGCGCTCGACCACATCATTGCCAAAGCCATGCTGGAGGCGGGCTTAAGCTTCGACAAGATCGACGGCGTCGCCGCCGCCGCCGGCCCCGGGCTGATCGGCGGCGTCATCGTCGGCCTGACCACGGCCAAGGCGATCGCGCTGGTGAAGAACAAGCCGCTGGTCGCGATCAATCACCTCGAAGCACACGCGCTCACCGCGCGCCTCACGGATAGTACGCCGTTCCCCTATTGCCTGGTCCTCGCGTCGGGCGGCCACACGCAGATCCTCGCCATCCGTGGCGTCGGCGATTACGTGCGGCTCGGCACCACGATGGATGACGCCATCGGGGAGGCCTTCGACAAGACCGCGAAGCTGCTCGGCCTCGGCTATCCGGGCGGCCCGCAGGTGGAGAAGGAAGCCGCGCGCGGCGACGCGACGCGCTTCGCGCTGCCGCGGCCGATGCAGCATCGCAAGGATGCCGACTTTTCACTGTCCGGCCTGAAGACGGCGCTGCGGATCGAAGCCGAGCAGATCGCGCCGCTGTCGGATCAGGACGTGGCGGACTTGTGCGCCTCGTTCCAGCAGGCTGTGGTGGATGTGGTGTTCGACCGGCTGCGCGCGGGACTGCGCATCTTTCGCGGCCAATACGGGCCGCCGACCGCGCTGGTCGCCGCCGGTGGCGTCGCCGCCAACCAGGCGATCCGCGAGGTGCTGCATCATCTTGCGTCCGAGACCGGCACCGTGCTGGTGGCGCCGCCTTTGGAGCTGTGCACCGACAACGGCGCCATGATCGCCTGGGCCGGCGCCGAGCGCCTTGCGCTTGGCATGAGCGACGCACTCGATGTGGCGCCGCGCGCGCGCTGGCCGCTCGACGAGATCGCCGCGGCCAAGGCAAAGCCGAAGACGGCGGCGTGGAAGTGAGCAAGACCACATGACCATCCAATCCATCTCGGTGCTCGGAGGCGGCGCCTGGGGAACGGCGCTGGCGCAGACCGCCGCGCGCGCAGGACGCCGCGTGACGCTGTGGGAATTCGAGGCGGGTAACGCCGAGACACTGGCGAGTAAGCGCGAGAGCCGCTTCCTCCCCGGCGTGAAGCTGGAAGACAGCATCAAGGTGACGCGCGCGCTCGCCGAAGCGGCACGGGCGGACGCCATCCTGCTGGTGGTGCCGGCGCAAGCGATGCGTTCGGTTGTCAAATCGCTGGCGCAAACCATGGCGCACAACACGCCGCTGATTGCCTGCGCCAAGGGCATCGAGCACGGCACGCACAAATTCATGACCGAGATCATCGCCGAATGCGCACCGAACGCGGTGCCAGCGATCCTGTCGGGCCCGAGCTTCGCCGCCGATGTCGCGCGCGGATTGCCGACGGCGGTGACCATCGCCGCTGGCGATGCGAACATTGCCGAAGCGCTCGCGCACGCGATGAATTCCGGCACGTTCCGGCCTTATCATTCGGGCGACGTGCGCGGCGTCGAGCTCGGCGGCGCCACCAAGAACGTGCTCGCGATTGCGTCGGGCATCGTCACCGGGCGCGGCTTAGGGGCGAGCGCATCCGCAGCACTCATCACGCGCGGCTTTGCCGAGCTGGTGCGTTTCGGCAAAGCCTATGGCGCACGCACGGAGACGATGATGGGCCTGTCCGGTCTCGGCGATCTCGTGCTCACCTGCTCGACGCCGCAGTCGCGCAATTTCTCATTCGGGATTGCGCTCGCCAAAGGCGACAAGCCGGAGGGAGCCGCGCACGGCAAGCTGGCCGAAGGGGTGTTCACCGCGCCGGTGCTGTTGGAAATGGCGCGCGAGAAGGATATCGAGATGCCGATCTCGGCCGCCGTGGCCGCCGTGCTGACGAATAAATTGAGCGTGGACGAAGCGATCGAGTCGCTGCTTAATCGTCCCTTGAAGGCTGAATGACGTTCACCTGTCATGGCCGGGCTTGTCCCGGCCATCCCGATGAGGGACGCACGGTGCCCACCTAAGCGGGATCACCGGGACAAGCCCGGTGATGACAGAGTGTGTGGCAACGCTGGAGCAATCGATGGCTTACTGGCTGACGAAATCAGAACCCGATGCGTGGTCGTGGGACCAGCAGGTCAAGAAGGGCGCCAAAGGCGAAGCCTGGACCGGCGTGCGCAACCACACCGCCAAGCTGAACCTGATGAAGATGAAGAAGGGTGACCGCGCCTTCTTCTATCACTCGAACGTCGGCAAGGAGATCGTCGGAATTCTCGAGATCATCCGCGAGCATTTCCCCGACCCGAGCGCTGAGGCCGGCTCGCCCTGGGTCGTCGTTCAGGTCAAGGCGCTCGAGCCGTTGCCGAAGCCGGTGTCGCTCGAGGCCGTCAAGGCCGAGCCGAAGCTCAAGGACATGGCGCTGCTGAAATATTCTAGGCTCTCGGTGCAGCCGGTAACCGCCGACGAGTGGAAGCTCGTGTGCAAGATGGGCGGGCTCTGATCGTCATTCCGGGACGCTCGCGAATCGAGCGGACCCGGAATCCATACTCCGCAGCGCTTGGGGTTATGGATTCCAGGCTCGCGGCCGAAAGGCCGCGCCCCGGATGACCGCGACTAAAGCAGACACGCCCGGCGTGCATGACGCAGGCCAGCCCGTAACCCCGCAAAAGTGGCACCATTCGCGCCTTGTCCGGTGGACAAGCGCCGTCGCATAATGGGCCCAACACGAAACGACCGGGTGCCCGCGCGTATCTGAGCGGGATGGGAGGAGTCCGATGTCCGACGAAAAAATCTACGACGTTCCAGCTGAGTGGAGCCAACAGGCCTGGATCGACGATTCCAAATACCAGGAGATGTATGCGCGGTCGATCAAGGATCCGGACGGCTTCTGGGCCGCGCAGGCCAAGCGCATCCACTGGATCAAGCCGTTCCACAAGGTCAAGAACACGAGCTACGACCCGAACCACGTGTCGATCAAATGGTTCGAGGACGGCACGCTGAACGCCTGCTACAATTGTGTGGACCGCCATCTCCCCAAGCGCGCCAATCAGGTCGCGATCATCTGGGAGGGCGACGACCCCAAGGACAGCAAGGCGATCACCTATCAGGAGCTGCACGACGAGGTTTGCCGG
>DATDMA010000043.1:0-8269 GCA_036519015.1 Pseudolabrys sp.
GACTTCGCGCAGCGCATCGCATCGGTGCTCGGCGGCGGCCGCTTCGAGAAGGGCATTTCGCCCGAGGACGTGCGCAACGTGCTCGCCGGCGAGATCGAAAAAGTGATGGCGCCGGTCGCCAAGCCGCTCGAGGTTACGGCGCGGCCTTTTGTCATCCTGGTGTCCGGCGTCAACGGGTCCGGCAAGACGACCACCATCGGCAAGCTCGCCGCCAAGTTCCGTACTGAAGGCAAGAGCGTGATGCTGGTGGCCGGCGATACGTTCCGCGCCGCCGCCATCGACCAATTGAAAATCTGGGCCGAGCGCACCGGCGCTTCCGTGATTGCGCGCGAGCCGGGATCCGATCCCGCGAGCCTCGCTTTCGATGCGATCAACAGTGCGAAGGCGCAAGGCGTGGATGTTGTGCTGGTCGACACCGCCGGCCGCTTGCAGAACCGCGCCGAGCTGATGAGCGAGCTGGAAAAGATCGTGCGCGTGATGCGCAAGGTCGAGCCGACCGCGCCGCACGCGGTGCTGCTGGTGCTCGATGCGACTGTTGGCCAGAATGCGCTCAGCCAGGTGGAGATCTTCGGCAAGACCGCAGGTGTCACCGGCCTCGTCATGACCAAGCTCGACGGCACCGCGCGCGGCGGCATCCTCGTCGCCATCGCCGACAGGTTCAAATTGCCGGTGCACTTCATCGGCGTGGGCGAGGGGGTCGACGATCTCGCACCGTTCACCGCGCGCGATTTCGCGAGGGCGGTGGTGGGGCTGGAGTAAACTTCTCGTCATTCCGGGGCGCGGCCAAAGGCCGCGAGCCCGGAATCCATAATCCTCAACGCTGCGGAGTATGGATTCCGGGTCCGCTCGCCGCGCTCGCGTCCCGGAATGACAAATCGATAGGGTCGCGCTAGAGACCAGTTCATGTCCGAAAAGAAAAAACTCAACCCCACCCTCAAGCTGGTGCTCGATATCGGGCCGCTGGTGCTGTTCTTCGCCGCCAACGCGAAGCTCGGCATCTATGCAGCCACCGGCGCCTTCATGGTGGCGGTGCTCATCGCGCTCGCCGTCGCCTATGTGCTGACGCGGCGCATCGAGGTGATGCCGCTGGTCACCGCCGTCATCGTACTGATCTTCGGCGGGCTCACACTCATCCTGCACGACGACCTGTTCATCAAGCTCAAGCCGACCATCATTTATGTCTTGTTCGGCGGCGCGCTGCTGGGCGGGCTCGCCTTCGGCAAGCCGCTGCTCGGCATGGTGTTCGATTCCGTGTTCGATCTCACGGAAGAAGGCTGGCGCAAGCTCACCTGGCGCTGGGCAATCTTCTTCTTCGTGCTCGCGATCCTGAACGAGATCGTTTGGCGGAATTTCTCGACCGACTTCTGGGTGAGCTTCAAATTGTTCGGCGTCGTGCCGCTCACGTTCCTGTTCGGCGCGCTGCAATATCCGTTGTTGACGAAATACAGCGTCGACAAGAAGGACTAAGGCCCGAGCGCCTTCTCGATCGCCGGCATCAGTACGCGCGTGAGATTGTCGGAATTGATAGGGCCGACCAGCTTGTAGGCGATGCGGCCGTCGCGCCCAACCACGAACGTCTCCGGCACGCCATAGACGCCCCAGTCGATCGAGGTGCGGCCGTTGTCATCGCTCCCGGTCGCAGTGAAGGGATTGCCGTAGCGGTTCAGGAACCGCCGCGCGTTGTCGGATGAATCCTTGTAATTGATGCCGACAAGCTGGATGCGCTTGTCCTTGGCGAGCTGGTCGAGGAACGGCACCTCGTCGTGGCACGGCACGCACCACGAGGCCCACACGTTCACCAGGGACACGTTGCCGGTAAAGGTCGCGTTGGTCACGCCGGGCACCGCCTTGCCGTCGCGTTCGAGCGCGGGTAGCGGCGGCAGGTTCGTCTGCGGCGCCGGCTGGCCGATGAGCGCAGACGGGATCAGCGAAGGATCGCCGGCGCCGAGCCGATAGAAGAACAGCGCTGCGAGCGCGAGGAACACGACCAGCGGCAGGAGCACCAGCAGATTGCGGCGCTTCTTGGCAGGCGTTTCGTTCGCGACCGTGCTCATGCGCTAGCCCTCGCTCGAACGGCGCGAGCGCCGCGTGATGCCGCGCTCTTCGAGATCGCCGAGCACCCGCCGCTGCGCGGCATAGTCGAGAACGACCCAGGCGATCAGCCCTGCGACCACGAACACAGTCACCGCATAGGCGGCGACAATGAAGTCCGAATGCGGACCAAGATTCACGCGCCGGCCTCCGCCAATGCTTGCGCCTGCATCAATTGCATCGTGCGCACGCGCCGGCGCAGAATCTCATTACGCATGGCGGCGAGATGTAGCGTCACGAACAGCAGCGTGAACGCGCCGGCCATGATGAAAAGCGGCGTCAGGATCGACGGATCGATGGTCGAGCCGCCCATGCGGAAGATCGAGGCGGGCTGGTGCAGCGTGTTCCACCAGTCGACCGAGAACTTGATGATCGGCAGGTTGACCGCGCCGACCAGCGAGAGGATCGCCGCCGCGCGCGCGCCGCGGCCGGGGTCTTCCGCCGTCCAATAGAGCGCGAGCACACCGAGATAGAGCAGCAGCAGCACCAGCATCGAGGTAAGCCGCGCGTCCCACACCCAGTAGGTGCCCCAAGTCGGGCGGCCCCACAGCGAGCCGGTGATCAGGCAAATGAATGTAAAGGCGGCCCCTAACGGGGCGGCCGCCTTGCCGGCGACGTCGGCCAGTGGATGCCGCCACACCAGCGTTCCCAGCGCGGCGACGCTCATCACGATCCAGCCGAACATGCCGAGCCACGCGGACGGCACATGCAGGAACATGATCTTCACGGTCGCGCCCTGCTGGTAGTCGTCGGGCGCGCCGATGGCGCGATAGAGCCCGAGCACGAACAGCACGGCCGTCGCCCCCACGAGCCAGGGCAGCAGGCGGTTCACCAGCGCTAGGAAGCGCGTCGGGTTGGCGAGGTCGATGACGGCCATTGGAGGCTATTTAGTTGGACGCATTCTAGAGTGCAAATCGATCTCCGCACATCGCCGCGAACGCGGGGACCCAATGGCAGAAAACCTCCCGTCGCGCCAAAAGAGCTGGCTTCCCGCTTGCGCGGGAATGAGCGGGAGTATGTTGCGACGCAACTGACATTTCGAACCTCACTCCAGCCCGTGCCGGAGAGCAGCCGCGGCGGCGACCGGCCCCAGCACGAGGCTGGCCAAGGATAGCGCACAGAGGATGGTGAAAGGGGGCCCGAACGGGGCAGGTCCTACGATGGCGGCATTGGCCGCCGCCACGCCGAAAATCAGCACGGGAATCGTCAGCGGCAACACCAACACCGCCAGAAGCAGCCCGCCGCGCCGCAACGCCACCGACAGCGCCGCGCCGACAAGGCCGATGAAGGTGAGGGCCGGCGTGCCGGCGGCGAGCGTCAGCGCCACTACGCCCATGGCCCGCAGTTCCACATTCAGCATCAGCCCGAGCACGGGCGAGATGATCACCAAAGGCAACCCGGTAGTCAGCCAATGGGCGATGGCCTTCGCCGCCACCGCCAGTTCCAGCGGCATGCGGCCCATCATCAGAAGATCGAGCGAGCCGTCCTCATGGTCGGTCACGAACAGCCGGTCGAGCGCCAGCAGGCTCGCCAGCAGCGCGCCGAGCCAGAGAATCGCCGGACCAATGCGCGCCAGCAGGTTCAGGTCGGGCCCGATGGCGAAGGGCATCATCACCACGACGATCAGGAAGAACAGCGCGCCCATCAGCGCCCCGCCGCCGACGCGCACGGCGAGCCGCATGTCGCGGATGAGGAGGGCCAAAAGCGCATTCACGCGCGTCTCCATTTATAACGCGCGTTCATGCCGGCCCCAACCTCATCTCGCGTGGGGCATCGAGCCCGATCGGTCCGTGCGCCGCGGCGACGATCATGCCGCCGCCGGAAAGGTGCCCATCCATCATGTCGGCGAGACGCCCTTGCGATTGAGTGTCGAGCGCCGAGGTCGGCTCGTCCAGCAGCCAGATCGGCCGCTTGACCGCGACCAGCCGGGCGATCGACAGCCGCCGTCGCTGGCCGGCCGAGAGATAGGCCGCGGGGAGATCTTCGAGCGGCGCGAGACCGACCGCCTCTAGCGCTGGCCGCACGGCGGCGCGGGCGCCCCCTAAGAATTCCGCCCAGAAGCACAGATTTTCTCCGACAGAAAGCGACGGCTTCAGCGCGTCGTCGTGGCCGAGATAATGCGCCTGCTCGGGCAGCGTCGCCTCGGCGTCGCCGCCGGAAAGCTCCAGCCGACCCGCGCTTCGGTGCACCAGCCCGGCGATCAGGCGCAATAGTGACGACTTTCCGGCGCCATTGCGCCCGGTCACCACCAGCGCCTCGCCGCCGACGACGACGAAGTTCAAGCCGGAGAACACCGTGCGTCCTCCACGCGTGCAGGCCAGATTGTCGGCGGAGAGTTGCATCAGCCGCGCCACGCCCTGCGCGCCAGATGCAGGCCAGCAATGCCGGCAAGCGACAAAATTCTGCTCATCTTTTACAACGGTTCCAGTAAATATGGCGCGGGGCGACAAAAGACCTTATAAGCCCGCATCTGCGGCGTTACGAAACTGGATTCCGGCATCGGAGCTTTTCAACCGGGAAATCCCCTTTCCGGGCATAAGCTTAGACCGGACCAGTGCCGATGTCCCGGCCGGGAATGGAAAAGCCAACATGACTTCTCTCGACAGCTTCAAATGTTGCAAGACCCTCAAGGTTGGCAGCAAGACTTACGTTTATTACAGCCTTCCCATCGCTGAGAAGAACGGGCTCAAGGGCATCTCCCGCCTGCCGTTCTCGATGAAGGTCAGTCTGGAAAACCTGCTGCGCAACGAAGACGGGCGCACGGTGACCAAGGACGACATCAAGGCCGTTGCCGAGTGGCTCAAGACAAAATCCTCCGAACATGAGATCGCGTTCCGCCCGGCACGCGTGCTGATGCAGGACTTCACCGGCGTTCCGGCCGTGGTCGATCTCGCCGCAATGCGCGACGCAATGAAGTCGCTCGGCGGCGACCCCAAGAAGATCAACCCGCTGGTTCCGGTCGACCTCGTCATCGACCACTCGGTGGCTGTGTCCTTCTTCGGCGACAACCAGGCGTTCAAGAAGAACGTCGATGAAGAATACCGGCAGAACCAGGAGCGCTACCAGTTCCTGAAATGGGCGCAGCGCTCGTTCGACAATTTCAGCGTCGTGCCGCCCGGCACCGGCATCTGCCACCAGGTCAACCTCGAGTACATCTCGCGCGTGGTCTGGACCAAGAAAGAGAAGATGAAGATCGACGGCAAGTCGGGTGCGATGGAAGTCGCCTATCCCGACACGTTGGTCGGCACCGACTCGCACACGACCATGGTCAACGGGCTCTCGGTGCTCGGCTGGGGCGTCGGCGGCATCGAGGCGGAAGCCGCAATGCTCGGCCAACCGCTGTCGATGGTGCTGCCCGAAGTGATCGGCTTCAAGCTCGCCGGCAAGCTGAAAGAGGGCGTCACGGCGACCGACCTGGTACTCACCGTCACCGAAATGCTGCGCAAGCGCGGCGTGGTCGGCAAGTTCGTCGAGTTCTTCGGCCCGGGCCTCACGCATCTCACGATTGCCGACCGCGCCACCCTCGGCAACATGTCGCCGGAATACGGCGCGACCTGCGGCTTCTCGCCGATCGATGACGACACCATCCGCTATCTCAAGGACACCGGCCGTCCGGCCGAGGTGATCAAGCTGGTCGAAGCCTACGCCAAGGCGCAGGGCATGTTCCGCGTGAAGACCACGCCCGATCCGATGTTCACCGACATCCTCAAGCTGGAACTCGGTTCGGTCGAGCCGTCGCTGGCCGGCCCCAAGCGCCCGCAGGATCGCGTCGCGCTCAAGGACGTGAAGACTGGGTTCACCGGCTCGATGGACACGGAGTTCAAGAAGGGCGGCGAGTTGCACAAGCGCGGCGCCGTCGAAGGAAAAAACTACGATCTCGGGAATGGCGACGTGGTCATTGCCGCCATCACCTCCTGCACCAACACGTCGAACCCGAGTGTGATGATCGGCGCCGGCCTGCTCGCCCGCAAGGCGGCGGCCAAGGGCCTCACCGTTAAGCCGTGGGTGAAGACCTCGCTCGCACCCGGCTCGCAGGTCGTGGCCGAGTATCTGGAAAAGGCCGGCCTGCAGAAGGATCTCGATAAGCTCGGCTTCAACCTGGTCGGCTTCGGCTGCACCACCTGCATCGGCAATTCGGGTCCGCTGCCGCCGGAGAACTCCAAGGCGATCAACGACAACGATCTCGTCGCCGCCGCGGTGCTCTCGGGCAACCGCAACTTCGAAGGCCGCGTGAACGCAGACGTGCGCGCGAACTATCTCGCGTCGCCGCCGCTCGTCGTCTCCTATGCCATCGCCGGCTCGATGTATGTCGATCTGGCGAAAGACCCGCTCGGCACCGATCAGAAGGGCAAAAAGGTGTTCCTCAAGGACATCTGGCCCTCCAACAAGGAGATCGGCGAGTTCATCAGCAAGAACGTCACCAAACAGATCTTCGCCAAGAAATACGCCGACGTGTTCAAGGGCGACACCAACTGGCGCAAGATCAGCGTCAAGGGCGGCATGACCTACGCGTGGGACAAGAAGTCGACCTACGTGCAAAACCCGCCTTACTTCGTCGGCATGAAGAAGGAGCCGAAGCCGGTCGAGGACATCGTCGATGCCCACGTGCTGGCGCTGCTGCTCGACTCGATCACCACCGATCACATCTCGCCCGCCGGCTCGATCAAGATCGACTCGCCGGCCGGAAAATACCTGGTCGACAACAAGGTGAAGCCAGCCGACTTCAACCAGTACGGCACGCGGCGCGGCAACCACGAAGTCATGATGCGCGGCACCTTCGGCAACATCCGCATCAAGAACCAGATGGTGCCGGGCGTCGAAGGCGGCGTGACCGTCCACTATCCGTCCAAACAACGGATGCCGATCTACGATGCGGCCATGAAGTACAAGGCCGACAATGTTCCGTTGGTCGTGTTCGCCGGCAAGGAATATGGCAGCGGCTCTTCCCGCGACTGGGCGGCCAAGGGTTCGGTGCTCCTCGGCATCCGCGCCGTGATCGCCCAATCGTTTGAGCGCATACACCGCTCGAACCTGGTGGGCATGGGCGTGATGCCGCTGGTGTTCGAGGACGGCACGTCCTGGCAGACGTTGGGCCTGACCGGCGATGAGCAGGTCACCATCCGCGGCCTGCATGGCGAACTCAAGCCGCGCCAGCGGCTCATGGCGGACATTGTGTCCGGCAATGGCACACTCAAGCGCGTGCCGCTCATTTGCCGCATCGACACGCTGGACGAACTCGAATACTTCCGCAACGGCGGCATCTTGCAGTACGTGCTGCGTCAATTGGCGGGATGATCGGCTGTCCACTGGACCCCGAGGCAAATGGGGCCACTCACTCCGAAGTGAGTGGCGGGTGACCCGCAAGGCGCTTTATAAAGCGCCTTGCTAGGTGTGGGGGCGTCGCGGGGATCGGCATGAACTATCGCCACGTCACCTTTGCGGCCACGCTTGTCTGTGCATCGCTGGCCGCGGCGCATTCCAGCATCGCCGGCGAAACCCGTGCCGTCATAGAGCTTTTCACCAGCCAAGGCTGTTCCTCCTGCCCGCCGGCCGACAAGTTGCTCGGCGAACTGGCGAAGGATCCGACGCTGGTCACCATGAGCCTCCCGGTCGATTACTGGGATTATCTCGGCTGGAAGGACACGCTCGCGCTGCACGACCATTCCAAGCGGCAGCGCGCCTATGCCGAGGCGCGCGGCGACCGCGAGGTCTACACGCCGCAGGTGGTCGTCAACGGCATGGTGCATGCGCTCGGCAGCGACAAGGAGGCGATCGAAAAGGCGATCGCGGAGACCGACCGCACTGGGTCGCCGCTCACGCTTCCCGTCACCATGACGGTCGTCAACGGCAACGTCACCGTGAACGTCGCGGCCGCCAAGAATGCGCAAGGCAGCGCCGAAGTCTGGCTCTGCCCGATCAGCCGCAAGCTGCCCGTGACGATCGAGCGCGGTGAGAACAGCGGTCATACCTTGACGTATTTCAACGTGGTGCGCCGCTGGGTGAAGCTCGGCGACTGGAACGGCACGGCCGAGAAATTCAGCTTGCCGGTGTCGGATCTCTCCGCCGCCGACTATTCGATTCAAGACATCGACCATCTCGCCGTGTTCGTGCAAACCGGCGCCGCGGCCAAGCCGGGCCTCATGCTCGGCGCCGCGACCACGAACATGCGCTGAGTTTT
>DATDMA010000044.1:0-13205 GCA_036519015.1 Pseudolabrys sp.
CCGATCAGCTTGTCGAGCGCATTGTGACGGCCGACGTCCTCGCGCACGGCGCGGATCGTGCCGTCGGGCGCGACCCAGGCGGAGGCATGGGCGCCGCGCGTCCGCCGGCTCAGCGGCTGAAAGCCACGCAGCGCCTCGAGCGCCGATTGAACCTCCCCGACGCTCACCGCGTTGCCTTTGGCGACCTGTGCCGCCGGACGGCGGATGTCGCGCAGATCCTCGGCGCCGCAGAGGCCGCAACTGGTGTGGCCGCGCAGCGAGCGCACGCGGCGTCCGGCGAGATAGCGGCGGAAGGCGTCCGCGCCGAGCGCGATATCGATGGCGATACCGTCGTCGCTTGCGTGTGTCTGCACATCGACCATGTCGCCGGCGCGCGCGATGACCCCTTCGCTCAGCGAAAAGCCCGCGGCGAAATCCAGGAGATCCTCGGGGGTCGCCATCATCACGGCATGCGAAAAGCCGTTATAGCGGAAGGCAACCGGCACCTCCTCGGCGACATTGGACCTGCGCGCATCGCTCGCGCCGTCGCGGCCGAGATGGAGCGCGTCCACCGCCCGCCACGCGGGAACCATTGGCGTCTTGATGCGGTCGATTGCGAAATCCGACATGGCAAATAGGAAATGCTCGTTTTGCACCTGACTATCTAAAGCTGGGTGTCGCAGTCTGGTCCTGGAATGAGGATGAACAATCTTGTGACCACCCTTGACGCCGCTGAGCCGCGGTGAGCCCCGACTGGTCGAGCACGGCCACCTCACGGTAGCGCAGTGCCGTGCACGGCCTTGAGGGCGCCGCGTGCTTTGGATGGCCAAGCCCGGCCATGACAGCGGGGCTGCCGGGCTTGATTACCCAGGCCGTTTCGGGGAGATTGCGCCCATCGTGTAGGAGATATCCATGGCTCAAGGTCGCCGCATCGTCTGGGTGAACGTCATCACCGTCGTCAGCGCCGCTATCCTGATCGGCGCCGAGGTGTTCGGCGCGGCCTTCGCCGGCTCATGGGCGCTCGCCACGCTGTTCGATCTCGGCAGCTTGGGCGCGCGCGTGCTCGACATCATCTTCGTGCTCTGCGGCATCGCCATCATGGCGCAGTTCATCCGCCACGCACACCTCATCGAGCCGTTCACCGCGCGCTCGTGAGCGTGTCGAAGCGACGCAGAGCGCTTCGCGACGCAAAAGTTAAGGATGATTTTGTGGTGAGCGAACTTATTCGCTTGCACAACGCTAAAAAAATGTTATCTCGGGTTTGCCCAATTTCGCACGTGCCTGTGGCCGTGTGTCGATCGGTAGGTAGCCGGACAAGAGGCCGGCCAGCCGCCTGAAGCCAGCGAGCTTCTTCTTCCGAGAAGAGTAAGCAGCTTCAAGTCTTCTGATCGGCAGCCGGAGGCGAAACCGGCGCACTCTGCTCTCAGCAGGGGACGCGGCTTAAAGCAACGACGGAGCGGGCTTCTTTGGTCTCTGCTGGCCTTCCAACGCCAGCGACGGGTTACCGACGAGGCTTGTCCATCTTGCCAGCAGTGCGGCGGGGTCTCCCCTCCAAGCCAAGGCAGCTATAGCGGTTATAGAGTTGAAGCCTCGGCTGCGTCCCCATCGCGCACCGAAAGCAGGCTCTAAATCGCGACATCGGACGGCAATGCCGTCCCCTGAGCTGGGAGTGTGCGCCAATGACCGGCCGCATCCGCGAATTCCTGCGTAATCGCCAGGACGACGGGCCTTGCCTCGTCGTCGATCTGGACGTCGTCCGCGACAACTATGCCGCCTTCGCCAAGTCGTTGCCCGACACGCGCGTGTTCTACGCCGTGAAGGCCAACCCGGCGCCGGAGGTGCTGAGCCTGCTTGCGAAGCTTGGCTCCTGCTTCGACACCGCTTCGGTCGCCGAGATCGAGATGGTGCTCGCGGCTGGCGCCACGCCCGACCGCATCTCGTACGGCAACACGATCAAGAAGGAGCGTGACATCGCGCGCGCCTTCGCGCTCGGCGTCCGTCTCTTCGCGGTCGACTGCAAGGCCGAGGTCGAGAAAGTCAGCCGTGCCGCACCGGGCACGCGCGTCTTCTGCCGCATCCTCTCCGACTGCGTCGGAGCGGAGTGGCCGCTGTCGCGCAAGTTCGGCTGCGAGCCGGCGATGGCCGTGGACGTGCTCGAGCACGCGCTTAAGCTCGGGCTGGACCCGCATGGCGTCTCGTTCCATGTCGGTTCGCAGCAGCGTAACCAGCACGCCTGGGACCGCGCGCTCGCTTCGGCGGCGGCGGTGTTCAAGGAGTGCGGGGAGCGCGGCATCAACCTCGCCATGGTCAACCTGGGCGGCGGCTTCCCGACCAAGTACCTGAAGAACGTGCCGTCGGTGAAGACCTACGGCTCGGCGATCTTCAAGGCGCTGCGCAAGCACTTCGGCAACCGCATCCCGGAAACGATCATCGAGCCGGGCCGCGGCATGGTCGGCAATGCCGGCCTGATCGAGGCCGAGGTCGTTCTCGTCTCCAAGAAGAGCGAGGAAGACGACGTGCGCTGGGTCTACCTCGACATCGGCAAGTTCGGCGGCCTCGCCGAGACGATGGACGAGTCGATCCGCTACCCGATCCGCACGCCGCGGGACGGCGACGCCATGGCCGCTTGCGTCCTGGCGGGCCCGACCTGCGACTCGGCGGACGTGCTGTACGAGAAGGAGCCCTACATGCTCCCGGTGAGCCTTGAGATCGGCGACAAGGTGCTGATCGAAGGCACGGGCGCCTACACGGCGACTTACTCGTGCGTGGCCTTCAACGGCTTCCCGCCGCTGAAGACGTACCACATCTGACACGCGCGGGAGGCGGTTCGCCGCCTCCCCTTCCCTGAACATTTGAACTGACTGCGCCCGTGCGCGTGCCTTCGCGCGCGTCCGGGCGGGGAAGGAGCTGCCATGATCTCGATCCGTCACGAACGGCCGGCCGACATCGATGCGCGCGAGGCGCTGCTCGACCAGGCCTTCGGCGAGGCCCGTACCCGCAAGGCGTCCGAACGGCTGCGGGAAGAGCGCCTGCCGGCGGAAGGCCTCGCCTTCATTGCCGCCGAGAGCCGGCACGTGGTCGGCACCGCGCGGCTGTGGGACATCGGCTGCGGCAACGGCCAGCCGGCATTGCTGCTCGGCCCGGTGGCGGTTGCGGCCGACTGCCGCGGCCAAGGCATTGGCGCGGCGCTGGTGCGCCGGGCGCTGCGCGAGGCGCGGCGGCTCGGCTACGGCGCGGTCGTGCTGGTTGGCGATCCGCCGTACTACAGCCGCTTCGGCTTCTCGGGCGAGAAGACCGGCGCGCTGTGGATGCCGGGTCCGTTCGAGCGGCACCGGCTGCTGGCGGTCGAGCTCATTCCCGGCACGCTGGACGGCGCCCGCGGCATGATCAACGCCGCCGGCCGTCTGGAGCCGAAGCCCGAGCTCGCCGCCCTGGTGGCGCAGGATCGGCGCGCTGAGCGCGCGCGGCGGCACGGGTCCCGCGCCGCCTAATCGTAACTGAGAGATGACAGTGGACGCCACGCGGGTTTCCCGCGCGGTGTCTCTTTCGTTTGTCCGCTATGGCAGATATGACCCCATGAATTGATTGGAGTGGTTCGCGATGACCGACTGGCCCGTTTACGCCACCATTACCGGACCGATCGTCATGGTCGGCTTCGGCTCCATCGGCAAAGGCACGTTGCCGATGATCGAGCGGCATCTCAATTACGACGAGGCGCGCATCACCGTGCTCGATCCCAAGGACGAGGGCCGCAAGGCGCTCTGCGACAAGCACGGCGTGCGCTTCATCCAGCAAGGCCTGACCAAGGACAATTATCGCGAGGTGCTGACGCCGCTACTCACCGAAGGCGGCGGCCAGGGCTTCTGCGTCAACCTGTCGGTCGACACGGGCTCGACCGACATCATGGAGCTCTGCAACGAGCTCGGCGCGCTCTACATCGACACGGTCAACGAGCCCTGGCTCGGCTTCTATTTCGACGCGTCCAAGGGACCCGCCGCGCGCTCCAACTACGCCCTGCGCGAGACGACGCTCGCCGCCAGGAAGGCGCGCCGTCCCGGCTCGACGACGGCGGTCTCCTGCTGCGGTGCCAATCCCGGCATGGTCTCGTTCTTCGTCAAGCAAGCGCTGCTCGATGTCGCCTCGGACCTGAAGCTCAACGCGCCGCAGCCGAAGTCCAAGGCCGAATGGGCGGACCTGATGCGGCAGGCCGGCGTAAAAGGCATCCACATCGCCGAGCGGGACACGCAGCGTTCCAAAAAGCCGAAGCCGGCCGACGTCTTCGTCAACACCTGGTCCGTCGAGGGCTTCCTGTCGGAAGGCATGCAACCGGCCGAACTCGGCTGGGGCACCCATGAAAAATGGATGCCCGAGAACGCGCATACCCATGACACCGGCTGCGGCGCGGCGATCTACCTGATGCAGCCCGGCGCCAATACGCGCGTGCGCACCTGGTGCCCGACGCGCGGCGCGCAGTACGGCTTTCTCGTCACCCACAACGAGTCGATCTCGATCTCCGACTATTTCACGGCACGCGACGCAGCAGGCAAGGCGATCTACCGGCCGACCTGCCACTATGCCTATCACCCGTGCGACGACGCGGTGCTGTCGCTGCACGAGCTCTTTGGCCGCGCCGGCAGGATTCACGAGGAACACCACATTCTCGACGAGAACGACATCGTCGACGGCATCGACGAGCTCGGTGTGCTGCTCTACGGCCATGGCAAGAATGCCTACTGGTTCGGCTCGCAGCTCTCCATCGAGGAAACGCGCCGACTTGCGCCTTATCAGAACGCGACCGGCCTGCAGGTGACCTCCGCTGTGCTCGGCGGCATGGTCTGGGCGCTCGAGCATCCGAACGAAGGCATCGTCGAGGCCGACGAGATGGATTTCCATCGTCTGTTGGAAATCCAGAGGCCTTATCTCGGCCCGGTCAAAGGGTTCTACACCGACTGGACACCGCTCGCCGGCCGCCCGGGCCTGTTCCCCGAGGATCTCGACACGAGCGATCCGTGGCAGTTCAAGAACGTGCTGGTGCCGTAGAGCAGCGTCCGTGTCCCGGGCGCAGCGCAGCGTGAAACGTTGCGCTGCAGACCCGGGACCTTACAAATGCAAGGCCTGGTAAGGCCCCGGCTCTGCGAAGCAGCACTTCGCTGTCGCTACGTGCTGCATCGCGTCCGGGGCACAGCCATCACTGCTCTCGCACCGCCGCCGCGACGAAGTCCACGAACGCCCGCACCTTGGCTGCCGGGTGGCGCCGCGACGGAAAATGAACGTAGAGCGGAAAACGCTCTTCGTTCCACTCCGGAAACAGATCGACCAGGCGGCCGTCGTGCAGGCCCTTGGCGGCGAATTCGAGCAACTGCGCGATGCCATGGCCCTGTTCGCAGGCCGTGAGCATCATGTCGACGTCGTTGATGGTGAGGCGTCCCGACGTTTGCACTTTCACGACCCGGCCCTTGCGGTGGAATTCCCACGAGAACGGACGCCCCGTCGCCGGATCGGGGAACTGAATGCATTCATGCTGCGCCAGGTCCTGCGGCTGGGGCGGCTTGCCGTGACGCGCCAGATAGCCGGGCGACGCGCAGGTGACGACGCGCGTCTCGAGCAGACGCCGCACGATCTGGCCCGACAAAGCCGGTTCGCCAAAGCGCACCGCGACATCGAAACCCTCGGCGACAAGGCTTCCGGCATCGTCGCGCACCGTGAGTTGAAGCGACAACTCCGGGTGCGCGGCCAGAAAATCGGTGAGCCTCGGGGCGAGCATGAACCGCGCGACGAGCGGATTGATGCTGACGCGCAGAACGCCCCGCACCGCGCCGGAGGCGCGGCCGACATCCGTCACCGCCTGGTCCAGATCCGAAAGCAAGGGCGCGACCTGCTCGTAGAAGCGCCGGCCCTCGTCGGTGAGCGTCACCGCGCGCGCATTGCGCTCGAACAGCCGTACGCCGACACGCTGCTCGAGCCGCGCCACCGCGCGGCTGACGCCCGACTGCGTCACGCCGAGCGCGCGCGCCGCGCCGACGAAGCTTCCCGCTTCGACCACCGCGGCGAGTACGCCGATGCCGTTGAGAAGCCTGCCGTCCGCGCTCATGTCGCATCCACGGCCAATGATGATCCCTTGTCATCCTTAGAATGCCAATAATGCGTTGGAATCATGATCCCTCCACTCCCATGTTCGCCGTCGAGCGATCACGGACAGGAGGACATCATGAGTGTCATGAATTTAAAGGATCAGCGCATCGTCCTGCTCGGCAGCACGTCGGGCATCGGCTTCGCCACCGCGGAAGCGTCAGCGCGCGACGGCGCATCAGTCGTCGTCGCGTCGAGCCGTCAGCAGAGCGTCGATCGCGCGATCAAAGCATTGCCGAAAGGCGCGGAAGGCCACGCGATCGATCTGTCGCGCGAGGATGCGGTCGCCAAGTTCTTCGACAGCATCGGCAGCTTCGATCATCTCGTCTATACCGCGGGCGAAAATCTCGAATTGAACGCGCTCGGCGAGACGTCGCTCGATTGGGCACGGCAGTTTTGGAACGTGCGCTACTGGGGCGCCTACACCGCGGTGAAATATGCAAGCCCGCATATCCGGCGCGGCGGCTCGATTGTGCTCACCGCCGGAATTGCCGGCGCGCGGCCGCACAAGAACTGGACCGTCGCGGCCAGCATCTGCGGCGCCATGGAAGGTCTGACGCGCGCGCTCGCGGTGGAGCTGGCACCGATCCGCGTCAACGCGGTGTCGCCCGGGGTGGTGAGGACACCGCTATGGGGTGCAATGAGCGAGGCCGATCGTGAAACGATGTATCACAGCGTCGGCACGGCGCTGCCGGTCGGACGCGTCGGCGAGGCCGAGGATATCGCCGAGGCCTATATCTATCTCATGCGCCAAGGCTACGGCACCGGGCAGGTGATCGTCGCCGATGGTGGCGCGGTGCTGGTGTGAAGGTCAGGCTTGTCCCGGGCGCGGCGCGGCGTGCAATGTCGCGCTGCAGACTCGGGACCTTACCAATGCAGAGCCTGGGAAGGCCCCGGCTCTGCGAAGCAGCACTCCGCTGTCGCTACGTGCTGCATCGCGTCCGGGGCACGAGGCCTCATGCTGAAAAGCAACGGGCGGCCATAACGGCCGCCCGTTTTATTTTGCGCGGCGGAGTGCGCGCTATTTCTTCTCTTCCGGCGGCTTCTCGCCGGGCTTCGGTGGCGGCTTCTGCGGCTGCGCAGGCCTGGGCGGCGGCGGGGCGGCGGGCCGTGGTGGCGGCGGAGCCGGTCGCGCTGCAGGCGGAGCAGGAGGAGCCGGTCGCGCGGCCGGTGGCGGTGCCGGCGGACGAGCAGCCGGTGGCGGTGCGGGCGGCCGTGCCTCTGGCGGCCGCGGCGGTGCCGGCGGATGCGCGGCCGGCGGCGGTGCGGCGGGCCGTTGCGCAGCGGGCGGCGGCGGTGCCGGCGGATGAGCAGCCGGCGGCGGAGCGGCGGGCCTTACGCCCGGCGCAGGAGGCGGCGGCGTCTGCGGCGCGGGCGGACGCTCAGGCCGTGCCTGCGGCGGTCGCTCATCGCGACGCTGCTGCGAAGGCTGACCCTGCGGCGAAGCCGCTGGCGGCGCGCTCACCGGCGGACGCTGATCGCGACGGTCCTGACGTTGCTCCTGACGCTGTTCTTGGCGCTCTTGCGGCGGAGCGCCTGGACGCGACGGCTCAGGCCGCGGCTGTGCCGCGGGAGGAGCGGATCCAGGCGGCTGTGTCGCCGCCGGAGGCGTCGCCTGCGCCGGCCGTTGCGGCTGTTGCTCGGGCCGCTGCTGTTGCTGCTGTTGAGGCGCCTGTTGCGGTTGCTGCTGCGCGGGAGCAACCGTGCCGCCCTGCGCCGCGCGCGGCGGACGCGAGCCGAGACGGCCGCCACGGTCATCCCGACCGAGCGCCTCCGGCTTCGGCACAGTCGCGGCGGGCTGGATCACCGTGGTCGTGCGCTGGACGGTCGCCTGCATGCGGCTCGGCCCCTGCCGCTGACCACGCGGACCGGGCTGACCCGGCGGCCCGCGCCGGCCGAGATCCTGCGGACGCACCTGCACCGCGCCCTGGACGCCTTGCGTGCCCGCGACCACGCGCGGCTGCACGCGATACGTCGGCACTGCGCCGCGCGTCACCGCGGCGATGATGTTCGGCGCGATACCGGGATTGACGGCGATACGCCCACGCTGGTGATCCAAGCGCACCGTGCGGTTGACCAGGACGCTGTCACGAAAAAAGACAGTCGCGCGCTGGGGGGGCAGCACGTAGCCGCGCAGGCGCGGCGCCATCATGTAGCGCGGCTGCACGAAGACCCAGTAGTTCGGATCGTCGCTGTATTCCGCGTCCGCCGCCAATTCCTGCGGCGGCAATGGCGCCCAGCCGACAGCGTCGTCGCCGCGGCGCCAATCGACCCAAGCCGGCGCCCATTCTTCGCCCGGCACCCAAAGCCAGCCCATGCCGCGGTCGAACACCCAGCGGCCGTAGTGATAGGTGACCCAACCCCAGTCGGCCTCGTCGTCGTCGGACACCCAGTACCAGCCCCAGTCGTCGGTGTAGACCCAGTGGCCGTAGGTGTAAGGACGCCAGCCGTCCGGCCGATCGAGCGGGACCCAGACCTGGCCCCAGCGCGGATGCTCCCGCCACTCGCCATAGGGCGCGAGCGCGGCCTGGAATTCGTCGGAGACCTGTGCGTGTGCGGCGTTAAGGGCGCCGAAACCGATAGGCGTCGCGAGCGTGACGACCGCGACGGCGCAGCCGGTGAAGACCGCGGCGGCAAGCCGGCGGCAATGCAGTGAGACAGGCATCAGGAGAAATCCCCCACCCAGTGCGACGTGACGAAAGTGCCCGCATCAATGTCCGGTGGACCGGATCGGTTCCGAAACTTCGTGACGCGGGATAGCGGGCTCAACAAAACGGTCAAACGCGGCAAAACCATGCGCGCAGCCGTGCAATTGCATGACGCTCACAAGGCAAGAATGCCAGCATCACCCGCTTCGGTGGCGAAAGCCAGTGTTTGCCCGGCCGCGTCCCAGCCTATCGCGCTCACCGGCTCGCCGCCGGCTTCGCGCACCAGGATCAGCGCGCCGTCGTCGATGCGCACCAGCATCAGCGTGCCGTCGGCATAGCCGATGGCGGCCACCGGCTGGCGCGGATGGCACGCGACGATGGTGACCCGCGTCTCGCCCGGCGCGAGCATGCGCGGCTGGCGGCCCATGGGGCCGTCCTTGCCGTCGAAGGGCCACAGGATGAGCTGCTCGGAGCCGGAGGTGGCGAGGAAGTCCCCGCCTGCCGTCCACTCCATCGAGCGCACGCGGCCGGAATAGCCGGACATGCGCATGTGCTTGCCGTCGACGACGCGCCAGCCGTGCAGGGTCGGCTCCTGCATCGTGGTGACGAGAAATTTGCCGTCGGGACTGATGGTGACGCCGAGATGCGAGCCCTTCCATTCGAAGGTCTCGGGCTTTGCGCCGGCGGCGTTGGGAAACCAAAAACTCACGCCGTTGTAATGCGCGATGGCAAGCCGGAAGCCTTTCGGCGCGAAGCACAAGCCGGCGACGGTCGAGGGCGCGTCGAAACTGCGCAGCTCGCCTTTCTTGGTGCGCACATGCGCGGTCTTGGCCGTAGACCAGGCGACCGCACCGTCGGGCGCGAGCGCGACCTGGTCGATCCAGCGCTTCTTCTCGTCGGCGGCGAGCTCGGTGGTTTCGCCAGCGGCGTCCGTCGCCATCAGTTTGCCGTCGTCGCCACCGGTGACGATGCGCTCGCCATCGCAAGCGCTGGCGAGGATGCCGCCGGCATGCACCGCCACGCGCCGCTCGCCCTCCTCGCCGGCGAACAGGAGCGCCTCCTCGCCGAGCACGAAGACCGGCGTACGCTTTATGAAATACGCGGCGACGACGGGCGCGCCGGCGCTGACGGGCCGCACGCGGTCGGCGAGGGAAACAGTCGGGGGGCTGGTGGTGGTGTCGGTCATTGCTGAACCTGCTCCGCCCTCATCCTGAGGAGCGCCCGAAGGGCGCGTCTCGAAGGATGGGGCCGATTGAGGCCGAAGACTAGGCGATGCAGCTCTCAAACCCGGCGCGGATTCTGTCTTCCGGCAGATTGCGGCCGATGAAGACGATGCGGCTTTGGCGCTCCTCGCCGTCCTTCCACGGACGCTGATGATCGCCGTCCAGGATCATGTGCACGCCCTGGAACACGAAGCGCTCGGGATCGTCCTTGAAAGAAAGGATGCCCTTTGAGCGCAAGATGCTCGGCCCATCCTTGGCGACAAGATCCTGCACCCAGGGGAAGAACTTGTCCGGGTTCAGCGGTTTGTCACTCCGGAGCGACAGGCTTTGCATGTCTTCGTCGTGGTAGTGCTTGAGACCACCGCCATGATGGTGATGATCGTGCCCATCGTGATCCCCATGATGGTGATGATGATCGTGGTCGTGGTCATGATCGTCAGCCTCCAGGAATTGCGGTTCGATGTCGAGGATGCGGTCGAGATCGAAGGCGTTGCGGCCGAGCACCTGGTCGATCGCGATCTGCGAGCGCTCGGTGCGATGCAGCGTGGCGTAAGGATTGATGGCGCGGATGCGCGCTTCGACCTCGCGCAATTCCTCCGGCGACACCAGATCCGTCTTGTTGATCAGGATAACGTCGGCGAAGGCGATCTGGTTCTTCGCTTCGGGCGCGTCCTTGAGCCGGTCCTTCAGCCACTTGGCGTCGGCGACGGTGACGACCGCGTCGAGGCGCGTCTTGGCGCCGACATTCTCGTCCATGAAGAAGGTCTGCGCCACCGGCGCGGGGTCGGCGAGGCCCGTGGTCTCGACGATGATGGCGTCGAATTTTCCCTTGCGCCGCATGAGCCCGTCGATGATGCGCACGAGGTCGCCGCGCACGGTGCAGCAGATGCAGCCGTTGTTCATCTCGAACACTTCCTCGTCGGCGTTCACGACGAGGTCGTTGTCGATGCCGATCTCGCCGAACTCGTTGACGATGACGGCGTATTTCTTGCCGTGCGGCTCCGACAGGATGCGGTTGAGCAGCGTCGTCTTGCCGGCGCCGAGATAGCCGGTGAGCACGGTGACGGGAATTTTCTCAGGGGATTGCGGGGTCGTCATGAAAAAGGGCTCCGTTCGGAACCGAGATATAGGGATTTTGGGGCCGAGGTGCAAAAGGGTGGGATCGGCTGGGCGTAAGCCTTCAGGACAGAGACGAAAACCGGCCGGAACCCTCCCCCGCCCGTCACGAAAAATGCCGGCGCGGGCGTCGGAAATGCGGGCTCAGCTCGTCGGCTCCCAGCTCACGTAAATGATCTCAGCACCTATTTTCTTGTTGTAGCTAATTGCGTACCGCAACATGGCCAATATCGAACTCTCGTCATCGGCCCTTGGGCACTGGACGTCATCGTGGCGTAAGCCCTTTAGACTTAACATTCGCTCGAACGAGCTATCCGCGCTTCCCAAGTCCGCGCTCCGAAATGTTCCGGATATATAGACCTTGTTTTCCGCATGGGAGGGAGCAAGGCAATATTGCCAATCGCTAGCCCAGGAGGTTTGTGGAATCGCGATTGTCAAAACAAGGCCCGCGCCCGCCAGTATCCATCTCATGGTCAACAACCGTGCTAGGCTGAGCCCATGATGGACTCAGAAGAAAAGCCCCTCCGCGCCATCGGCGCCTATTGGTTGGAGGAGGCCGACTATCCGGCGGCGCAGAGACTGTTCGACGACGGCAACATGCTCCCGCGCACCTGGGCCGAATGGCGCAAGATCGCCGAGGAGATGGAGAAAGGCCTCAAGGCCTACGGCCACCCGGTGATGCGGGTGCGCATCGATCCGGCCACCTTCCCGGAGTGGTGCGCCGCGCATGGCACGTCTCCCGGCCGGCAAGGACGCAAGATGTTTGTCGCCGAGGCGGTCAAAGAGCGATACGGCGATCAAAGCTGAGCGTCGGCTCACTACAAAAATGCCCGGCGCGGGCGCCGGGCATTTTACGTCCCCCTAAGGGCGCCACGCACCTATCAAGAGTGGTGGTGGTGACGGTAGTGGTGGTGACGGTAGTGGCGATAGTGGTGATGGAAGACGACGGGACGGGCCGGCTCCGGCTGGTATTGGGCGTAGCGCTGGTTCACGCCGAACACGCCTTCCACGCCACCGACCACACCGCCGACCGCGCCGCCAACAACCGCGCCGAGCGGACCGGCAATGCGGTTGCCTTCGTTGAAGCCGTGGGCGACGCCGCCGGGAACGCCGCCGGGCGACTCTTGCGCCTGCGCCGCGAGCGGCATGGCGAGGGTCACGAGGCAGGCGGCAACGAGCAGTTTCACTTTCATATCATGTCCTTAATTTCGGCTGGTTCTCTGACCACTGCGCCTATGAGCGCCCAACAAGGCTCCCAAGTGGCATAATGTGGCGACGCAATGAGCAAACCATGGCGATGCGGTGGCGACGGAACTCAGGCCCGCGCAGTCGCTCGGCCAAGACCGGGGCCTTGTATTTGCGCTATGTTATAATATAACAGAATGCCCTCCCGGTCCCCTGTCGTGGGGCCCGGCGCGCGAGTCATGAGGATCTGAACCATGCGATTTGCCGCGGTGCTTGCCGTCGCAGTGCTTCTAGCCTTCGGCCGGGCGCCGGCCGCCCAAGCGGCGGAGGGCAAGATCGCGGTCGTGGCAGCCGAGAACGCCTACGGCGATATCGCCAGCCAGATTGGCGGCGACCGGGTCGAGGTGACGAGCATCCTCACCAATCCGAGCCAGGACCCGCATCTGTTCGAGACCGCGCCCGGCGTGGTGCGCAAGCTGACCGATGCGCAGGTCGTTGTGCTCAACGGCGCCGACTACGACCCGTGGATGGACAAGCTCCTGAAAGCCGGGCCGCGTCCCGGCCGCACGACGGTCAGCGCGGCGGCGCTGTTGGGCCGCAAGCCCGGCGACAATCCGCATCTCTGGTATGACCCGGCGACGATGCCGAAGGTGGCGACCGCGCTGGCGGACGCCTTCAGCAAGCTGGACGCCGCGCACGCCGCCGACTATGCCGCGCGGCTGAAGACGACGCTGGCCTCGCTCGAGCGCATCAACGCGCGCGTCGCGCAGATGAAGGCGAAGTTCGCCGGCCAGACCGTGACCGCGACCGAGCCGGTGTTCGGCCTGCTGACCGACGCGATCGGCCTCAAGATGCGCAACGAGAGCTTCCAGCTCTCGATGATGAACGACACCGAGCCGAGCGCGCGCGACGTGGCGGCGATGGA
>DATDMA010000045.1:0-2574 GCA_036519015.1 Pseudolabrys sp.
AACCAGACCCGGGTGAAGGTGGTCAAGAACAAGCTGGCGCCGCCGTTCAAGCAGGTCGAGTTCGACATCATGTACGGCGCCGGCGTCTCCAAGACCGGCGAACTGATCGATCTCGGCGTCAAGGCCGGCGTGGTGGAGAAATCCGGCGCCTGGTTCTCCTATGACAGCCAGCGCATCGGGCAGGGGCGTGAGAACGCCAAGACCTTCCTCAAGGAAAACCCCGACATGGCCGCCAAGATCGAGGCGGCGGTGCGCCAGAACTCCGGCCTGATCGCCGAGGCGATCCTGGCGGGCGAGGGCGACAAGGATAAGGACGACGACGAGGCCGCCGAAGCTTGAAAGGATGTGGGCACGCCGGCCGGTGACGATTTGACGTCATCGCCCGGTGCCGGTCGCGGCGAGGAGGGCCAAAACGTGACGGTCCAAACCCTCGATCGCCAGAGACCGGCGCAGGCTGACCTCGAGCTCAAGACCCTCGAGGCGCTGCCTGAACTGCCCAAGCCGGCCAATTCTGAAGCGATAGCGTCCGCGCCCAGCTCCGGGCCGAGACGGAGAACTGCGAAGACCACATCGGCTGCCGTTCCGGTGGCCGATCCCAAGGCCGATCCCAAGTCTGCCCATTCCAAGCCTGCTGTTCTCAAGCCTGCCGATCCCAAGCCTGCCGATCCCAAGCCTGCTGAACTCAAGCCTGCTGAACCTAAGTCTGCCGAACGCAAGTCCGAGCGAAAGACCGCCAAAGCCGGTGCCAAAGCCAAGGCCCGATCCGAGGGCAAGAGCAAAGCCAAAGCTAAGGCGAAGAAGACCAAGACCGGCCGGTGAGGCCGCAAAGACGAAGACCGGCCGCTGAGGCCGCCTGTATCCGAGTAACGCGTATCGTGTGATGCGTGACGCGTATCGCCCCCGTCGGCACCCGGCTGCGTAAAGCGGCCGCCACCGAGGACGGGGGCGAGGGCGTTTTTGCACTCCCTTCCATGTGAGTGTGGCCGTGCCTCAGCCGCGCTTTCCCTCTCCCCTGGGGGGAGAGGGTGGCGAGCGCGGAGCGATAGCGAGCGCGAGCCGGGTGAGGGGGCCGGTGAACCTCGTTAGTCACTGTCCCCCTCACCCGCCCTCGCTTCGCTCGGGCACCCTCTCCCCGCAGGGGAGAGGGGAAGAGACGAGTGGCGCGGCCCAATCCATCGCACGCCGCCCCCTTCCTGGACTTCCCCCACCCCCGCCGCTACATAAGCGCCACGAAAACATCAAGCCGGATGGGGATTTAGCCCCGCGGTGGCCAAAAGGGCTCGTGCAGTATTTTCCAATGAGTGGCGTCAACGATATCCGCAAAAGCTTCCTCGATTTCTTCGCCCGCAACGACCACCAGGTCGTGGCGTCCTCGGCGCTGGTGCCGCGCAACGACCCCACGCTGATGTTCACCAATGCCGGCATGGTGCAGTTCAAGAACGTCTTCACCGGCCTGGAGAAGCGCCCCTACAGCCGGGCGGCGAGCTCGCAGAAATGCGTGCGCGCCGGCGGCAAGCACAACGACCTCGACAATGTCGGCTATACCGCCCGCCACCACACCTTCTTCGAGATGCTGGGGAACTTCTCCTTCGGCGACTACTTCAAGGAACGCGCGATCGCGCTCGCCTGGGAGCTGATCACCAAGGAGTACGCGCTGCCGGTCGATAAGCTCGTGGTCACCGTCTATATCGACGACGACGACGCTTTCAATCTGTGGAAGAAGATCTCAGGCCTTCCCGAGCGGAAGATCCTGCGCATCGCCGGTTCGGACAATTTCTGGAGCATGGGCGACACCGGTCCCTGCGGTCCGTGCGCGGAGATCTTCTACGATCACGGCGAGCACATCCCCGGTGGCCCGCCAGGTTCGCCGGATGCCGACGGCGACCGCTTCATCGAGATCTGGAATCTCGTGTTCATGCAGTACGAGCAGCTCGCGGACGGCAAGCGCGTCGACCTGCCGCGGCCGTCGATCGACACCGGCATGGGTCTCGAGCGCATCGCCGCGGTGCTGCAAGGCACGCACGACAACTATTCCATCGATCTGTTCGCGACGCTCATTCGCCACATCGCCGAGCTGACCGGCGTCGACGCCGAGGGCCCGCAGAAGAACTCGCACCGGGTCATCGCCGATCACCTGCGCGCCTCGTCATTCCTGATCGCCGACGGCGTGCTGCCGTCGAACGAAGGGCGCGGCTATGTGCTCCGCCGCATCATGCGCCGCGCCATGCGCCACGCCGAGTTGCTCGGCGCGAAGGATCCGCTGATGTGGCGGCTCGTTCCCGCGCTCACGCGCGAGATGGGCCAGGCCTATCCGGAACTGCTGCGCGCCGAGCCGCTGATCACCGAGACGCTGAAGCTGGAAGAGACGCGCTTCCGCAACACGCTGGTGCGCGGCCTCGCCATCCTCGACGACAAGAGCAAGTCGTTGAAGAAAGGCGACATGTTCGATGGCGAGACGGCGTTCACGCTCTACGACACTTACGGCTTTCCGCTTGACCTGACGCAGGACGCGTTGCGCAACCGCGGCATCGGCGTCGACGTCGCCTCGTTCACCGACGCGATGGAGCGCCAGCG
>DATDMA010000046.1:0-2663 GCA_036519015.1 Pseudolabrys sp.
AAGGACGCGGCGGTGCTGCCGCAGGCGCGGCTGTTCCTGCGCGACGTCGCATGTTTCGCCGGGCGGCGCGGCGTCCGGGCCGCGCTCCTGAGGGGGTTGGGCGGCCTCTTCGAAGGGCTAACGCTCGCGATGATCGTGCCGCTGCTCGCCATCGTGACCGGCGCCGGCGCGCCGTTCGGGCGGCTCGATCATGCCGCCGCCGCGCTGTTCGATATCGCCGGCGTCGAGACGCGGTTCGGCACGCTTGCGGTGCTGCTCGGCATCTTCGGCCTGCTGATGATCGTGCGCATGGCCGTCGTCGGGCTGCGCGATCGCGAGGTGACCGAACTGCAAACCGGTTTCGTCGAGGCGCAGCGCCTGCGCATCGCCGAGGCGCTCGCCGCCGCGCCCTGGGACCAGGTCGTGGGCCTGCGCCATGCGCGCATCACGCATCTCATGAGCGGCGACATCCAGCGCATCGGCATGGCGGCGAACCTGCTGCTGCGGGTCGCCGTGGCGGTCGTGATGCTGATCGCGCAATGCGCGCTCGTGCTCCTGCTGGCGCCGCTCCTGGCGGTCATCGCCTTCGCGTTGCTGGCGCTGAGCGGCGTCGTCTTCGTAAAGACGATCGGCGGCGCGCATACAAGCGGCGTCGTCGTCACGCAGGCGAATTTGTCGCTGTTGAACTCGACCGCGCAATTCCTCGGCGGGCTCAAGCTCGCCAAGAGCCAGAATCTGGAGCAGGGCTTCATCGCCGAATTCCGGCAGACGCTGCACGAGTTGAGCCGCAGGCAGATCGACTTCATGCGTCAGCAAAGCCGCACGCGGCTTATCTTCTCGACGCTGTCGGCGCTGGCGGCGGGCGCGCTCGTTCTCATCGGCTTCGGCGTGTTCGACATCGCGCCGCCGACGCTGATCGCGCTACTGCTCGTGATCGGGCGCATGAGCGGGCCGGCCTTGCAGCTCCAGCAGGGCGCACAGCAATTCGTCAACGTGTTGCCGGCCTATCGCGCGGTCAAGGATCTCGAGCACGAGCTGGTGACGATCGCCCCGCAGCGAACAAGCGCAGTAGAGCTGCCGCACATTCCGGACGGTCCGCTCGTCTTCACGCGTGTATCCTTTGTGCATGCCGCGGAGGAGCGCGATGGCGCCGCGCGCGGCGTCAGCGATGTAAACGTAAGCATCGCGCCCGGCGCGTTTATCGGCATCACCGGGCCCTCGGGCGCGGGCAAGACGACGTTCGCCGATCTGCTGGTCGGCCTGTTTCCGCCGCAGCATGGGCACATCACGGTTGGCGGCGTGGCTTTACAGGGCGCGACGCTGACGGCGTGGCGCGGCTCGATCGCCTATGTGTCGCAGGACGCGTTCCTCTCGCACGACACGGTGCGGCGCAATCTCGCCTGGGTGAACCCCAACGCGAGCGAAACCGAGACCTGGGATGCGCTGGCGCTCGCCGGCGCCGATACGCTGGTGCGGCGGATGGAGGCGGGGCTCGACACGATCGTCGGCGAGCGCGGCACGCTGGTGTCCGGCGGCGAGCGCCAACGGCTGGCGCTGGCGCGGGCCATCCTGCGCAAGCCGCGCGTGCTGGTGCTCGACGAGGCGACCAGCGCCATCGACGTAGCCGGCGAGCACGACATCTTCGCGCGGCTGCGGCGGCTTACGCCGCGGCCGACGATCGTCGTGATCGCGCATCGGGCGGAAAGCCTCGCGCTCTGCGACCGGCTGCTGCGCTTCGAGGCGGGCCGCTGCGCGTGGGCGTGATCAGCGAACGGCGGACGCGATCTCGCGTCGCACGATGTCGACGAGCGACTGCGTCGCCGCATCGAACTTGATCCCGCGAATGCCGAAGGCGGAAGCGGCGCCCATGTCGCCATCGCGGTCGCCGATCATGAAGCTACGCGCGCGCTCGATCGGCCATTCGGCGGCGGCCTGCTCGAGCATGCCGGTCCCCGGCTTGCGGCAGAGGCAATCGATGGCGAAGTCCTTGACGGTGCCTTCCGGGTGATGCGGGCAGTAATAGAAAGCGTCGATATGCGCGCCGTGAGCGGCGAGGCCGTCCTGGAGGTGCGCGTTGAAGCGATGCACGGCGGCCTCGTCGAAGTAGCCGCGGGCAACGCCGGACTGGTTGGTGACGACGATCACGGTGTAGCCGGCGTCGTTGAGCAGGCGCACGGCCTCGGGCGCGCCGGAGATCCATTCGAACCGCTCGGGCAGATAGACGTAGCCGTGATCAACATTGAGCACGCCGTCGCGATCGAGAAAGGCCGCGGGCCGTAGCGGGCGGGTGAGCGTCATGAGCCGTCGGCGATTGCTTCGCGCGGCGCGGCGAAACGCACCTTGAGGCCGCTCGCAATCCACACTCCGCCGCCAATCACGCCGAGCGCTAAACTGACGACGCCGAACAGGATCGACAGCGTGAGTCCGTCGCTTTGGGCAAGGCCGGCATAGGAGAAGGCGACGACCATGCTGCTTTCACGTACGCCCCAGCCGGCGATGGAGATCGGGATGGTGGCGATGAGCAGCACCGGCGGCAGCAGGAACAGGACGGCTGCGAAACCGACCGGCGCGGAGACGGCTTTCATGCAGCACCAAGCGGCGGTGACGGTGAGCAGATGGATCGCCACCGAGCAGGCGGCGACGAGCGCCGCGGATTGTCCGTCGCGGCACAGGCGCCAGGCGTT